>NZ_CP169368.1:317834-635669 GCF_042485795.1 Lonepinella sp. MS14435 | reverse complement strand
AAATTTTCGCTCACTTCTATTGTAAACTTAGTAACGATTGGAATTTATGCCTTTTTAGTACCGTTAATGATGTTTTTTATGTTAAAAGATAAAAACACGTTAATTCATTCGTTTACCCAATTCTTACCGCAAAATCGTCATCTTGCGAACAAGGTCTGGCAAGAAATGCAATTACAAATTGCTAATTATATTCGAGGCAAACTGTTTGAAATTGCGATTGTCACGCTGGTAACTTATATTATTTTCCTATCCTTTGGTTTAAATTATCCACTATTGCTTTCTGTTGCGGTTGGGGTTTCGGTGTTAGTGCCTTATGTGGGAGCGGTGTTAGTCTGTGTACCAGTGGCTTTAGTCGCATTCTTTCAATTCGGTGATCATTCTACATTCTGGTATATTATAATTGCCTACGTAGTCAGCCAGTTACTTGACGGTAATTTACTGGTGCCATTTTTATTCTCGGAAGCAGTTAATTTACATCCTTTAACCATCATTGTGTCAGTATTAATTTTTGGTGGATTATGGGGATTTTGGGGTGTATTTTTTGCTATTCCATTGGCAACCCTAGTTAAAGCTGTGATTAATGCTTGGCCTTCAACAGAAGAATTGAATGTTATTGTAAAATAAGATAAAAAATAGCACTGGGAAACCAGTGCTAATTTGCTATCTAAATAATTTATTTGACGCGAGAAACATATTCGCCTGAGCGAGTATCCACTTTGATGACTTCACCGATTTGAACAAATAAAGGTACTTTCACTACCGCACCAGTGCTTAATGTAGCTGGTTTACCACCAGTTCCTGCGGTATCCCCTTTCAAACCTGGGTCAGTATCGACAATTTCTAATTCCACAAAGTTTGGTGGGGTCACTGAAATCGGTGTACCATTCCATAAGGTAATAATACAATCCGCTTGGTCAAGTAACCATTTTTCTGCATCACCCACTGCTTTTTCGTCCGCAGAGTATTGCTCAAAAGTTTCTGGGTGCATAAAATACCAGAAATCTTCGTCTTTGTAAGAATAGGTCAAGTTAAGATCCATCACATCAGCGGCTTCAACTGAAGTACCTGATTTAAAGTTCACGTCTAATACTTTGCCTGAAATTAATTTACGAATACGAGTACGCGTAAAGGCTTGTCCTTTACCCGGTTTAACAAATTCATTTTCAACGATTACGCAAGGCTCACCGTCTTGCATAAATTTTAGACCTGGTTTAAAGTCTGTGGTAGTGTATGATGCCATATTTATCCTTAATTTAGATGTAGAGCTGTTTTAAAGTGTATATTTTACCCCAAAAACCCTTAATTAGAGAAGAACAAAAAACACAGAATTGGCTAGAAATTCTGGCGAATGCGGTTTCTGACCCCGAAATGTTATTAAGAATGCTGAATTTACCAGTGAATGCCTTTCAAAAAGATATTCAAGCTCGCCGTTTATTTCCTATGCGAGTACCATTACCCTTTGTGCAAAAAATGGAAAAAGGCAATCCACAAGATCCGCTTTTTTTGCAAGTCATGACGGCTCAACAAGAATTTCTGGCGGAAAAAGGGTTTAGCAAAGATCCCTTAGACGAACAACAAGCAGCCGCTCCAAATATTTTACACAAATATCATAACCGATTGTTATTAATGGTGAAAGGTGGCTGTGCCATTAACTGCCGTTATTGTTTCCGCCGCCATTTTCCCTATAACCAAAACAAAGGTAATAAAGCCAACTGGTTGAAAGCATTAGACTATATTGCGGAAAATCCACAAATCGAAGAAATTATTTGGTCTGGCGGTGATCCCTTAATGGCAAAAGATCATGAAATAGACTGGCTCATAAAACAGCTAGAAAAAATACCGCACTTGCAGCGTTTGCGGATTCATACGCGTTTACCCGTGGTCATTCCACAGCGAATTACTGATGAATTTTGTCAGATTTTAGCCCAAAGTAGATTTCAAACTGTGTTAGTCACTCATATTAATCATGCCAATGAAATCGATGTAATTTTTGCTGATGCGATGAATAAACTGAAAGTGATAGGTGTAACCTTATTAAATCAATCCGTGTTATTAAAACAAATTAATGATAACGCTAACACGTTGAAATCTTTGAATGAAAAATTATTTTCAGTGGGTATTTTGCCTTATTATTTACATTTACTGGATAAAGTGGAAGGTGCCAGTCATTTTTATATTTCCGATCAAAGTGCGGGGCAAATTTACAAAGATTTACAAAAAATCAGTTCAGGCTATTTAGTCCCTAAATTAGCTCGAGAAATTGCTCATGAACCCAATAAAACTTTATATGCTCCGTAGTTAATTCTAGGAAAATCATTAAAGATCCTTTAAAATAGATAAAATTCGACCGCACTTTTTTAGGGATTATTCTAACGTGCGTATTTTGTTTGGCATTTACTGAGGTAGTAACATCGTGGAAAACACACCAAAAAATAATTCAAATCAAAATGAATTGGATTTAGACTTAAACCAAGCTGATTCAGCCACTGTAAGAAAAGATGTTAAAATTGATCCATCTATTTTAAATAAAGTCACGGGGTTATTTGGCAAAAAGGAAACTTCGCAACCCAATCAATTTGCGGTGCGTAAAGAACCTACTTTTGGTACTACTCAAAATATTGAACAACCTGCTAACCGTGTGGATACAGTTCAAGCCCAACAAAGTGTAGCAACCAGACCTACCATAGCACAAACGGCAGCACAATCTGAAACAATAAATTCAGTAGAGAACACCGCCACGTCAGCTACGCCAAATAATAGAGCAGAATTTGTTGAACCAGAACCAGAACAAAAACAACAACCAACGGCTGTTCCTCCTGTACAGGAAAAAAATAATAGCAAAAATCCTGAGAATTGGGGCATTATGCAAAAATTACCACCTAAACATCGTCGCTTATTTATTGCTATTGCTGGAGCAATCGCAATTCTACTCGCTTTATTATGGTTAAAACCAAGTAATAACACAGTAGAAGAAATTCAAGCAAATAATACTTCATCAACACCGATTGAATTCCAATCTCTTGATCCGAATAAACCGCTTGAAAATACTGAAGTGGCAAATAATAATGTTGTAACAGAACATACTACGCCAACAGATAATATGGTAGAAAATGTAAATCCAACCACACAAGCAAATGAACCAACACAATCGGCTCAACAAATACAACCAAACACGGTACAATCTAACGTTACTCCAGAACCAGTGAAACCAACTGAAACACAAACGATAGTACAAAATAAAGTTGAAACACAACAGGTTCAGACTCACAGTGTAGAACAAACTAAGAACGCTGAACCACAAGCTCAAGTTCACAAGATAGAACAAGCTAAGAGTGCTACACAACAAGCTCAAACTCACAAAGTAGAACCAACAAAACAAGCCGTCACAAAGACTAAAGCTGCTCCTGTGGTTGAAGCAAAACCTGTGTCATCAAGTTCACAAAGCAATGCCTCAAGCAATCAGACTCGCAATGTGACTAATGCAAACACAAGAACCTTAGTTATTCCAGCCAGCACATCATTATTCCAAGTATTCCGCAGTAATGGTTTAGATATTCGTGATGCAAACGCTATGACAAAAGCAAATGGTGCGGGTAATGTACTAAGTAGTTTCAAAGCCAACGATAAAGTTCAAGTTGCAGTAAGCCAAGGGCATGTTAGTACAATGCGTTTATCCAATGGTGCAACGTTTACACGTCAAACTGACGGTACTTATAAGTACAGTAAATAAGGATAATACTGTGAAACGACTTTTACTGCTTACTTTTATTGGAATCACTGGCTGTACTGCAAATTCAGAATTATTATCGAGTAATAATACTCAACCGAAAGCTAATACTAATGTAGTGCTAGATAAAACAATACAAAAAAGATCTGCCAGCCTTTATAAGTGTAAAAATGATAAGCAAGTAAGAGTCGTACGTATTATTAAAAGCAGTAAAAATACTAAGAAAGTAAAAACTGATGAGATTAATCTCACTTTTGAAGGTGTCACGGAGAAACTTAATGCGACACCTTATCAAACGGGAAAATTCTATACCAACATTCATTGGCAATGGTTAGAAAAAGCTGATAGTAGTAGCTTATACAATAGTATTGGTAATGTTCTGGCGGAAGGGTGTATTGAGCAACAATAGTTAATTAAAAAAGTATTACTTATGCACAGCAGTAAATGGAATAATTTTTCTTCCATTGCTATCTGAAACTAACTGATAAAATTGTGGGTAATTAAAATCACGCTGTACAATATTATATAAATTATTCCCCGTACTATCCGCTTGTTGATAAATATAATTTATTTCCTTGATTTTTTGTTCTTTTTCTCCACTACAGTGGCGATAGATCTCAATATGATTTTCTTCATCTAAAATATACACATCAAATGAACCATCAACATTATCTTTAAAAAAGAATTGTAAAAAACCTTCACTAGCAAAAGCATCAATTTCAACAGGATACTCTCTGTTATATGGTTGTAATGAATACAATGGCTGTTCAAAGTGCGGTGCTTTTTCAGCAAAATTTGCGGTATTTGCAAATTCATCTCTATTTGATACTTGTATGTCTGGAATTTCCTGCCACCGCATTCCTCTATTTTCAAAAAAGAATTGCCAGTTTTTACCTGCGATACGTAATATATTTTGTGTATTTGAGGAAGAAATGGTTCCAACCTGAATTCCAATACATTTATTTACTAACGCAAGTAAAAGCTCATGCAAAGCACGCTGATAGTTCTCACTATAACAAAAAACATCGACACCCCTTGGGGAATCAGAACCTCGATGAATTTTATTAGCTAACACTTTTAATGCTAATAAAATGGCATTACTACCTTCAAAATGTAACGTTCTAACTTCATTCCACACATTTCGATAAATTAAATCAATACTACCAACCAGACTTTCCTCATTTTGCCCGAAACTAAATAAATCACCTTGCTGAATCCGACCTCTCGGCTGTATCAAATTCTTGGTGGGATCGGAAACTAAATTAACAAACACAGCTAAATGACGAATTTCACAAGGATGGTGCAATTCCTCATTGGTTGCTGCTGGCACGTTAATCGGGAAGAATTGCGTTAAATCAGCGACAAAAGCCTTGAGTTTGTCTAATGACACATTTCGGCTATATATATGCAGCTGTGTTTCAGGTGTCAATAACCCATTAAAATATGCCCATGAAACAAGTTTATGTAAATTCGGATTATATTCAATATGACGAGTATAAGCGGCAAATTCCGATATTTCAGGGGCATGATTAACCACATACCAACCTGGTTTAACCCCCGAATTAATTTTCGTCACTTCAATAAATGTTAAATGAGCTTCGGATAAATCATTAGAAATCAAAGGGTTGACCAAAGTTACTTTACCTGGTAATTCTTCAAATGCACTATATAACTTACGCGATAAAATACTAATATCCTGTGGCATAATATTAGCATCCACATGATTTTTTCGGGCAAATTGAATCAAGTTGCGATAGCTCAACATCAGCATTTGAATTAAATCATTGTAAGATCTTTTTACCATTTTAATTTTCCAAAATGGTCGCTGATTAAGCTCTTCAATAACATCTGTAGACCAACCCCATTGCTTGGTCAGCTCTGACAACAAAGAAAAACGCCAACTATTCGATTTGCTATACCATAAATCTTCCGTTGCTTTTATATAAAAACAACGCCGAACAAAATCTAACCGTTTGAAATCGCCTAAATAAGTGAGGTAATTGGTTACTCGCTCTAACATGGCAAGATAAGGATCAAAATGATGATCTTCGGTGCGATCAGTTAATAAATGAAATTTAAAATCTGATGAAATTAAATGAGTGTTCGGATATTCCCAAGAATAGGCTTCAAGCAATAAAATCTTGATGGTTGATTTATACGGGGAATCAATGCCTTTATAGAGATGCCATAAACTAGCACCAAAATACTCATTGGCAGAAAACGCCCCTAAACCACCGAAATCCACCCAGTCTTGTGGATCAATTTGTTTATTTAAAATCAGTTGCTCAACTTCTGTTTCATATTGCTTTTCGTCTTCTATCAATAAATGCGACCATAATAACGGTCTGCCAGCTAATCGAATGGCGGAACGATAAAATTCATCAAGCAACAACATATATTGTGCTGAACCACAGTTCTCTGATGTCATCGCATCTGAATAGCGGAAACAACGAAATCTTTCTTGATCCATAAGAAAAAAATTCACATCCACTTCAAACTGTTTTGCCCAATATTGTAAGGCAGAAGTTTTCTGAGTTAAAAGATTTCGTTCATGAATATTCAGATCTTCACGATGACAAACCCAAATATCTAAATCAGATGATGCAGTTTGTGAAATTGAAGCAATGCTTCCCATGACATATACGCCATAAATAGCATCAAAAGTGCGGTGAGAAAAAGAATTAATTTGTGAATAAGAGAATTCTGGGATAACACGACTAAGGTATTCTTGCTGATAATCAGATAATTTGAAGTTGCAAATTCCCACTGGAGCATCAACGACAAAACCAGGTAAACTAGGATGGTTAACCTGTAATAATAACGTAACTAATTTAAATATATGCTGAAATTCTTTTGAGGCTCCCGACAATGCTCGCACAATACGGAAGTGTTCAAGATCGGCAACTTGTTTCTTCGCAAATTCAATATCGTACTTCAAGAAAACACCCATTCTTTCGATAAGCAACACTCATTACTTTATCATTTAGAGCCAGATAAAGCAAATAATGATAGATTAAAATAACATCTAAAAGTGCGGTGAAAAACAACATATTTTTAACAGATATAATAAAAGCCCCTTTGCTTTCACAAGGGGGCTTAATGCTATAAATTTACTGCTTACTCATCATCCACCATATTCAACATTTCTGTCAAACTAGCAGTTGGGTCATCGGCGACCATGTTGTTAAATTCGGCTTCAATTTCTGCTTCATCGGCAGCAGAGAATTTAACCACAGGTTCTTCAATCACAATACCTGCATCACGGTTTTTCACGCGGTTTTGATGATAGGCAAAGCCTGTCCCTGCTGGGATTAAACGACCAACGATGACGTTTTCTTTCAAGCCACGCAATTCGTCACGTTTACCTGCCACGGCGGCTTCGGTAAGCACACGAGTGGTTTCTTGGAACGAGGCAGCAGAGATAAATGACTCTGTCGCAAGGGATGCTTTGGTGATACCAAGCAATTCACGTTCAAATTCCACCAATGGTTTGCCCTCGGCTTCACGTTTGCGGTTGACGATTTTAATGCGTGCCACTTCCACTTGCTCGCCTTCTAAGAATTCAGAATCGTAGGCTTTGGTGATAATGGCTTTACGCAACATTTGACGCACGATGACTTCGATGTGCTTGTCGTTAATTTTTACCCCTTGTAAGCGGTAAACTTCTTGCACTTCGTTGACGATATATTCAGTCACGGCGTGAACACCACGCAAGCGTAAAATATCGTGTGGCGTTTCTGCACCATCCGAAATTAAATCGCCACGTTCCACCATTTCGCCCTCAAATACGTTGAGTTGACGCCATTTTGGAATCATTTCTTCGTACGCATCGGAGCCATCTGTTGGGGTAATCAATAAGCGGCGTTTGCCTTTGGTTTCTTTACCGAATGACACAATACCTGAAATTTCAGCTAAAATCGCTGGCTCTTTCGGTTTGCGTGCTTCAAATAAGTCGGCTACCCGTGGAAGACCACCGGTAATATCTTTGGTTCCCACCGATTCTTGTGGAATACGAGCTAATGGATCACCGATATTGATTTCTGCACCGTCATCCAGCGTCACAATCGCTTTACCTGGTAAGAAGTATTGTGCAGCTACGTCTGTGCCTGCAATTAAAATATCGTTACCTTTCGCATCCACTAATTTAATCGCTGGACGTAAGTCTTTACCTGCGGTGGCACGTTCACCCACATCTTGCACTAAGATAGAAGATAAACCCGTCAATTCATCGGTTTGACGGCTTACGGTTAAGCCATCAATAATATCCACGAATTTCACGAAACCTGCTACTTCCGAGATGATCGGCATAGTATGCGGATCCCAGTTGGCAATGGTTTCGCCTGCTTCGACATTGCTACCGTCTGCTTTGTTTAAAATGGTACCATAAGGCAATTTATAATGCTCTTTGGTACGACCGAATGCGTCAATCACGGTTAATTCAGTGTTACGAGAAGTTAAAACTAATTTACCCTCGTTGTTATTAACGAATTTCACGTTGGCTAAACGAATAGTACCGTTGTTTTTCACTTGTACGCTAGATTCTTTGGCTGCTGCAGATGCCGCACCACCGATATGGAACGTACGCATGGTTAACTGTGTACCTGGCTCACCGATAGATTGGGCAGCGATAACACCCACGGCTTCACCTTGGTTAATCAAGTGACCACGCGCCAAGTCACGTCCGTAACATTTGGCACACACACCAAAGTCGGTGTTACAGGTTACCACAGAACGCACTTTCACGGTATCTACGGAGTTTTCGTCTAATACATTACAGAGTTTTTCGTCTAATAAGGTATTACGAGCGATTAACACTTCGTCTGTACCTGGTTTTAACACATCTTCGGCAGCCACACGACCTAACACTAATTCACGCAATGGCACTTTTTCATCACCACCTTCAATTAATGGTGCCATTACGATACCCTCGTGGGTACCACAGTCATCTTCAGTGATCACTAAGTCTTGTGCCACATCAACTAAACGGCGAGTCAAATAACCTGAGTTCGCTGTTTTTAATGCGGTATCCGCCAAACCTTTACGTGCACCGTGGGTAGAAATAAAGTATTGCAATACGTTCAAACCCTCACGGAAGTTTGCGGTGATTGGAGTTTCGATAATCGAGCCGTCTGGACGTGCCATCAAACCACGCATACCTGCTAGCTGACGAATCTGAGCCGCAGAACCACGTGCTCCAGAGTCAGCCATCATAAAGATGCTATTGAACGACGCTTGTTTTTCAGGATTACCGTCACGGTTAATCACTTCTTCCGTGGACAAGTTTTCCATCATCACTTTGGCAACACGTTCGTTGGCGGCTGCCCAAATATCGATCACTTTATTATAGCGTTCGCCAGCAGTGACTAAACCTGATTGGAATTGCTCTTGAATTTCTGCCACTTCTTCTTCTGCTGCCGAAATAATTTCGTATTTCTTCTCTGGGATCACCATATCATCGATACCGACAGATGAACCTGAGCGTGCGGCGTAAGCAAAGCCTGTGTACATAATATGGTCAGCGAATAGCACGCTTGGTTTCATACCCAAACGGCGATAGCTTTCGTTGATCAATTTTGAAATCGCTTTTTTGCCTAAGGTTTGGTTAAACAAGCTAAATGGCATCCCTTTTGGTGCGATCATCCATAAAATGGCACGACCAATGGTGGTATCCACTAAGTTGGTTTGTGGTTCAAATTCACCATCCGCATTTTTGCTGTATTCGGTGATACGCACTTTGACACGAGAATGTAATTCCGCCTGTCCTGTACGGTAGGCTTTTTCCGCTTCTCTCGGGTCTTGCAACAACATACCCTCGCCTTTGCCATTCACTTTATCACGGGTCATATAGTACAGACCTAATACCACATCTTGTGATGGTACGATAATCGGATCACCACTGGCTGGGGATAAAATGTTGTTGGTTGACATCATTAACGCACGTGCTTCTAATTGGGCTTCCAAGGTTAATGGTACGTGTACCGCCATTTGGTCACCATCGAAGTCCGCATTGAACGCCGCACAAACTAATGGGTGCAACTGAATCGCTTTCCCCTCAATTAATAACGGTTCAAAGGCTTGAATACCCAAACGGTGCAAGGTTGGTGCACGGTTTAATAAGATTGGGTGTTCGCGAATCACGTCCGCTAAAATATCCCATACGATCGCATCTTCACGCTCCACCATTTTTTTGGCAGCTTTGATCGTTGACGCATAACCACGGCTTTCTAATTTCGCATAAATAAATGGACGGAACAATTCCAACGCCATTTTTTTCGGTAAACCACATTGATGTAGGTGTAAGTATGGACCTACGGTGATAACTGAACGACCTGAATAGTCAACACGTTTACCTAATAAGTTTTGACGGAAACGACCTTGTTTACCTTTGATCATATCTGCCAAAGATTTCAATGGACGGCGGTTTGAACCCGTAATCGCACGACCACGGCGACCGTTATCTAATAAGGCATCGACCGATTCTTGTAACATACGTTTTTCGTTACGCACAATAATGTCTGGTGCGATTAAATCTAATAAACGTTTTAAACGGTTGTTACGGTTGATCACACGGCGATAGAGATCGTTCAAGTCAGACGTGGCAAAACGACCACCGTCTAACGGCACTAACGGACGTAAATCAGGTGGCAACACTGGCAATACAGTCATCACCATCCATTCTGGTTTGTTGCCAGATTGAATGAATGCTTCAAGTAATTTCAAGCGTTTGGTGATTTTTTTGCGTTTGGTTTCGGAATTGGTTTCTTGCAATTCTTCACGCAATACTTCGCACTCACGTGGTAAATCCATATCACGCAAAATCGCTTGAATGGCTTCTGCCCCCATCTTCGCTTCAAATTCATCTTGGAAACGGTCTTCGGCTTCTAAATATTGCTCTTCAGTGAGTAATTGACCTTTTTCAAGATCGGTCATCCCTGGTTCGATCACAATATAGCTTTCGAAATAAAGCACACGCTCAATATCACGCAATGGCATATCTAATAATAAACCGATACGAGACGGTAGTGATTTTAAGAACCAAATATGTGCCACAGGTGAGGCTAACTCAATGTGTCCCATACGTTCACGGCGAACTTTGGTTTGGGTCACTTCTACGCCACATTTTTCACAGATCACGCCACGGTGTTTTAAGCGTTTATATTTACCACATAAACATTCGTAATCTTTCACAGGTCCGAAAATTCTGGCACAGAAAAGACCGTCACGTTCTGGTTTGAATGTACGGTAGTTAATGGTTTCTGGTTTTTTCACTTCACCAAATGACCAAGAACGGATCATATCAGGTGAGGCTAAACCGATTTTAATCACATCAAAATCTTCTGCAGTTTTTGATTGTGCTTTTAAAAATTTAACTAAATCTTTCACAGATTTTGCTCCTATCGGAGTTAAACGTATTCAAAGTGCGGTGTAAAAAATTGGATTTTTTTAACCGCACTTTAGCGGATAATTTGCCTGTCGGCTTACTCTTCGTCTAAATCAATGTTAAGACCAAGCGAACGAATTTCTTTCATAATCACATTGAAAGATTCTGGTGTGCCTGGTTCCATATAATGGGTGCCGCCGACGATGTTTTTATACATCTTCGTACGACCGTTCACATCATCGGATTTCACTGTCAACATTTCTTGTAAGGTGTAAGCAGCACCGTAGGCTTCTAATGCCCAGACCTCCATTTCACCGAAACGCTGACCACCGAATTGGGCTTTACCACCCAATGGTTGTTGTGTAACAAGACTATAAGAACCTGTTGAACGAGCGTGCATTTTGTCGTCAACTAAGTGGTTCAATTTGAGCATATACATATAGCCGACCGTGACTGGACGTTCAAATTTTTCCCCTGTACGACCATCGTATAAGGTAATTTGACCTGAAGTCGGCAAGCCACCTAATTGTAGTAACTCTTTGATTTCACTCTCGTGAGCACCGTCAAATACGGGTGTCGCCAATGGCATACCTTTACGCAAGTTTTCGGCTAAACGCAAGACTTCTTCATCAGTGAAGGTGCTAAGATCCACTTTTTGTGAACCGCCACCTAAATCGTAGGCTTTTTGAATATAGCCACGCAATTTTTCCACTTCTTGTTTTTGTTTAAGCATTGCATTGATTTGATCACCAATCCCTTTCGCCGCTAAACCTAAGTGAGTTTCCAAAATCTGACCGATGTTCATACGAGATGGTACGCCCAATGGGTTCAACACGATTTCCACAGGTTGACCGTTTTCATCGTACGGCATATCTTCCACAGGGTTAATTTTTGAAATAACCCCTTTGTTACCGTGACGACCCGCCATTTTATCACCTGGTTGGATATGACGTTTCACCGCAAGATAGACTTTAACCACTTTTAACACGCCTGGGGCTAAATCATCACCTTGAATGATTTTGCCACGTTTCACTTCAAGTTTGTGTTCAAAGTCTTTGCGTAATTCTTCATATTGTTCAGCAAGTTGTTCTAATTGGTTTTGTTTCGCTTCATCGCTCAAGGTTTGTTCTAACCATTTTGCACGATCCATTTTATCCAATTCTTTTTCGCTTACGCCACCGTCAATTAATAGATTACGCACACGAGAGAATAAGCCTGCTTCTAAAATTTCCAACTCTTCCACAAGGTCTTTTTTCGCTTGTTTGAGTTGCATTTCTTCGATTTCTAAGGCACGTTTGTCTTTCTCTACACCGTCACGGGTAAAGACTTGCACGTCAATAATCGTACCTGATGTGCCATTTGGTACACGAAGTGAGCTATCTTTCACATCAGAGGCTTTTTCACCGAAAATCGCACGCAATAATTTTTCTTCTGGGGTTAATTGGGTTTCACCTTTTGGTGTCACTTTACCGACCAGAATATCGCCGCCTTTCACTTCCGCACCGACATACACAATCCCTGATTCATCTAGTTTGCTTAATGCCGCTTCACCCACATTTGGAATATCAGCGGTGATTTCTTCCGAACCGAGTTTGGTATCACGTGCCACACAAGATAATTCTTGAATGTGAATGGTGGTAAAACGATCTTGTTGCACGACACGCTCAGACACCAACATTGAGTCTTCAAAGTTATAACCGTTCCAAGGCATAAATGCCACACGGATATTTTGACCTAATGCCAATTCACCTAAGTCGGTTGATGGACCATCGGCTAAGATTTCACCACGCCCCACGGGTTCGCCCAAGTTCACACAAGGAATTTGGTTGATACAAGTGTTTTGGTTAGAACGGGTGTATTTAATTAAGTTATAAATATCAATCCCTGCTTCACCTGGAATAGTTTCATCTTCGTTGACTTTCACCACGATACGAGAGGCGTCCACATATTGGATTGTCCCACCACGTTTTGCTACCACAGCTACACCGGAGTCAAGAGCGATCGGTTTTTCCATCCCTGTACCGACTAATGGTTTATCGGAGCGTAACGTTGGAACGGCTTGACGTTGCATGTTCGCACCCATTAAGGCACGGTTCGCATCGTCGTGTTCCAAGAATGGAATTAACGCAGCCGCCACTGACACCACTTGTTGGGTGGAAACGTCCATATAATGAATATCTTCTGGACGATATAACCCTGATTCACCGTGTTCACCACGAGCCGTAACAAAGGCATCAGTAAAGCGGAAGTTTTCATCAAGATTGGAGTTCGCCTGTGCGATGACATATTTACCTTCTTCAATGGCAGATAAATATTCGATTTCTTCGGTCACTTGACCATCGACTACTTTACGATACGGGGTTTCTAAGAAACCGTAGTCATTCGTCCGTGCATACACGGAAAGTGAGTTAATCAAACCGATATTCGGACCTTCAGGGGTTTCAATTGGACATACACGACCATAGTGGGTGGTGTGTACGTCACGCACTTCAAAGCCTGCCCGTTCACGGGTTAAACCACCTGGCCCTAAGGCAGAAATACGGCGTTTATGGGTCACTTCCGATAATGGGTTGTTTTGATCCATAAATTGCGATAATTGTGATGAACCAAAGAACTCTTTCACTGCTGCGGAAATTGGTTTGGCGTTGATTAAATCTTGTGGAGTCACTGCATCTAAATCGCCTAGAGATAAACGCTCTCGCACGGCACGCTCAACACGCACCAAACCAATACGGAATTGATTTTCTGCCATTTCACCTACAGAACGAATACGACGGTTTCCTAAGTGGTCAATATCATCTACCTCGCCATGACCGTTACGAATGTTAATGAGTTTTTTCATTACATTCACAATGTCTTCTTTACTTAATACACCACTACCTTCTGCATCTTCAATACCTAAAGAACGGTTAAACTTCATGCGACCGACTGCAGATAAATCATAACGTTCATGTGAGAAAAATAGATTATCAAACAAGCCTTCAGCGGCTTCTTTTGTCGGTGGTTCACCAGGACGCATCATACGATAGATTTCCACTAACGCACTTAAACGATCATAAGACGGATCGACACGCAAGGTTTCAGAAATATATGGACCAAAGTCTAAATCATTGGTAAATAAGGTTTCAATGGTGGTGTAACCTGCTTGAGCTAATTTCGCTAATAGCTCTAAGGATAATTCCATATTGGCAGGACAAATAATCTCACCACTTTCCAAATCCACATAATCTTTCGCAGCGACTTTGCCAATGATATATTCGGTTGGCACTTCCACTTTATCGATATTGTCTTTTTCTAAAGCACGAATATGACGAGCCGTAATGCGGCGACCACGTTCTACATAGACTTTACCATTAGCTTCAATGTCAAATGTCGCCGTTTCACCACGCAAACGCTCAGGTACTAATGCCATTAATAATTTATTATCTTGAACTTCAAATACCACTTTCTCAAAGAATAAATCTAAGATTTCTTCAGTGGTGTAGTTTAACGCACGCAAAATGATGGTCGCTGGCAATTTACGGCGACGGTCAATACGAGCGAATAAGTTATCTTTCGGATCAAATTCAAAATCTAACCAAGAACCACGATAAGGGATAATTCTTGCGTTATATAATACTTTCCCAGATGAATGGGTTTTACCTTTGTCGCTATCAAAGAACACACCTGGACTGCGGTGTAATTGTGAAACGATAACACGTTCTGTCCCGTTGATCACAAAAGTACCGTTTTCCGTCATCAATGGGATTTCGCCCATATAGACATCTTGTTCTTTAATATCTTTGATGGTGCCAGGTGCCGCATCACGGTCATAGCTGACTAAGCGTAATTTTACACGCAATGGGGCGGCAAAAGTGGTACCACGAATTTGACATTCACGCACGTCAAACACAGGCTCACCTAGCTTATAGCTGACATATTGTAATTCTGTACTACCGTTATTACTCACGATAGGAAATACAGAACGAAATGCGGCTTCTAAGCCTTGTTGCCCTTCAGGATCTCTTTGGATAAATTTATCGAAAGAATCTAATTGGATTGTTAATAAATAAGGTACATTTAAAACTTGCGGACGTTTGCCGAAGTCTTTACGAATACGTTTTTTCTCGGTATAGGAGTAAACCATTGGGGTTCCTCTGTAATTTTTTAGTGTGACCGAATTGCAACAGTTTAAAAGTGCGGTGAAAAAATAAAAATTTTTGCCGACCTGTTACAATGATTTGAATCCGTTTGTTAGATACCGCACTCTGAACCTTACTTCTGATGAGCGGATTGTCATTAAGCTAACAGCTTGATTTAACTTAATTTATCGACAATGAAACGGTGGTTTTATTTATGCTACCTTGATAGCACAAAATGGCTGACGGTATTCCGTCAGCCACTTTCCCAGAAAATCTGGTTTCCGAAGTGGAAAAAGTGTCAATCAAAATTATTTGATTTCTACTTTTGCACCAGCTTCTTCTAATTCTTTTTTCAATGCTTCCGCTTCTGCTTTAGCAATGCCTTCTTTTAAGTTAGCTGGTGCAGATTCAACTAAGTCTTTCGCTTCTTTTAAGCCTAAACCTGTTGCACCACGTACTGCTTTGATCACAGCAACTTTGTTTGCACCCACTTCAGCAAGAACTACATCAAATTCTGTTTTTTCTTCTGCTGCCGCACCTGCTGCACCTGCTGCTGGAGCTGCTGCAGCTACTGCTGCTGAAACACCGAATTTTTCTTCCATCGCTGCGATTAATTCAACGATTTCTGATACTGTTTTTGAAGCAATTGCTTCGATTAGTTGTTCGTTAGTTAATGACATAACAATCAATTCCTAAAGTAAATAAGTTGATAAACGATTTAAGAAGTGCTTTTAAAATTAAGCCGCTTCTTGTAATTTGTCGCGTAATGCTGCAAAAGTGCGAACAAGTTTGCCTGCCGCAGCTTCTTTCATTGTACCCATTAAACGTGCAATCGCTTCTTCGTAAGTTGGTAATGTTGCCAAGAAATTAACGTCTTGGATTTTACCTTCAAAGGCGGCACCTTTAACTTCAAACTCTTTGTTTGCTTTCGCAAATTCAGCAAATAAACGTGCTGCTGCACCTGGATGCTCATTTGAAAATGCAATCAGAGTAGGACCAGTAAACGCATCTTTTAAACATTCGAATTCTGTCCCTTCAACGGCACGGCGTAATAAAGTATTACGAACCACACGCATTGAAACGCCAGCTTCACGAGCTGTTTTGCGTAACTCAGTCATTTTATCCACAGTCACACCACGGCTGTCCGCAATTACTGCTGATAGGGCACCTTTGGCTGCTTCATTTACTTCAGCAACAATTGCTTGTTTGTCTTGAAGATTTAATGCCATTGGCTTTTAGCTCCTGAATACACTCCGATTTCTCGGAATTAAACTACCTAATAGGCTATTTGAATATAAACCATTAGGACGACTTCGGTGTACAGAAGCAGAAAATTCTTTTTCTGTTCACCATCTACGTTGGATATTAAGATTACCTATTTAATGTAACCACCGACGGTCTTGGACGGGGCTTGATGAGGCAAGCACCATCAGTATTTCGCTATAAATAGCAAAATTAGGTCGGCAATTATAGACGACTTTCACCTGCTGGTAAAGTCATTTCTATAAAAAAGTACGGTAAAAAAAACCGCACTTTTCCAAACCAAACAATCAATTAAAGTGAAGACTGATCAACAGCCACACCTGCACCCATAGTGGTAGAGATGCTTACTTTCTTGATAAAGATACCTTTAGCAGTGGTTGGTTTAGCTTTCACTAACGCTGCTAAAAGTGCTTGTAAGTTTTCTTTTAATTGTTCTGCAGAGAAATCCGCTTTACCGATAGTGGAATGGATAATACCATTTTTATCATTACGGTAACGAACCTGACCAGATTTTGCGTTTTTAACCGCTTCTGCTACGTTTGGTGTTACAGTACCGACTTTCGGGTTTGGCATCAAGCCACGTGGACCTAATACTTGACCTAATTGACCAACCACACGCATTGCATCTGGAGAAGCAATAACTACGTCAAAGTTCATTTCGCCTTTTTTCACTTGCTCTGCAAGATCTTCCATACCCACTAAGTCTGCACCAGCGGCTTTCGCTGCTTCTGCATTGGCGCCTTGAGTGAACACTGCAACACGCACTTCACGACCTGTACCATGTGGTAACACAGTGGCACCACGCACGTTTTGATCTGATTTACGTGGATCAATACCTAAGTTTACTGCCACATCAACGCTTTCTTTGAATTTAGCGGTTGCAAATTGTTTTAACACTGCAATGGCTTCGTTAATTTCATACGCTTTAGTAGAATCTACGCCAGCTTTGATTGCTTTCATTTTTTTAGTCAATTTAGCCATTGTATTATTCCTCCACCACTAAGCCCATTGAACGAGCAGTACCAGCGATTGATTTCATTTTGGTTTCGATAGTTGCACCAGTCATATCGGCTGCTTTAGTTTCAGCGATTTGACGAAGTTGTGCTTGAGTTACTGTACCCACTTTATCTTTGTTCGGTTTACCTGAACCAGATTTAATACCTACAGCTTTTTTCAATAATACTGCAGCTGGTGGAGTTTTAGTAATGAATGTGAATGAACGGTCTGCATAAACAGTAATTACAACTGGAATTGGTAAACCTTTTTCTAAGCTCTCAGTACGAGCGTTGAATGCTTTACAGAATTCCATAATGTTCACACCTTGTTGACCTAATGCAGGACCAACTGGTGGTGATGGGTTAGCCATACCAGCTGCTACTTGTAGCTTAACGTAGGCTTGGACTTTTTTTGCCATTTTTAAGTTTCCTTATATTTGGGTGATAACGCTGAAAATCAGCTCCCCTGTGTGTTTCCTTGCGAATGCAAGCGTTAAAAAGGGTTGCATTTTAATCAAATACAACCGAGATTTCAAGTCTAAGGTTGATAAAATCAACAAAACTTTAGAAAATAATACCGCACTTTGCTCTGAGAATAAGAAAGTGCAGTAAATTTAGTGAGCTTTTTCTACTTGACCAAATTCAAGCTCAACTGGTGTCGCACGACCAAAAATAGACACAGATACTTTAACCCGACCTTTTTCATAATCCACTTCTTCCACGGTACCATTAAAGTCAGCGAATGGACCTTCAGTAACACGCACTTCTTCACCTGGTTGGAAAGTGTTTTTAGGACGTGGTTTATCCGCATTTTGTTCTACTCGGTTTAAAATAATATCGGCTTCACGTTGGCTAATTGGCAAGGGCTTATCTGGGGTTCCGCCAATAAAACCCATCACACGTGGCACACTACGTACCAACTGCCATGTATAATCATTCATTTCCATTTGCACTAACACATAGCCTGGAAAGAATTTGCGTTCGCTTTTACGACGTTTACCCGCCACGTTTTCAATCACTTCTTCGGTAGGTACAAGCACTTCACCGAACTGATCTTCCATGTGGTTTAACTTAATATATTCACGCAATGTTGTGGCTACTCGACCTTCAAAACCAGAGAAAGCCTGTAATACATACCAACGTTTTTTAGCTGTTGTCGTTTCTGTCATAGGATTAGAATCTCAAGTTGGTTAAGAAATCAAGGACGCTAATAATAATGCTGTCAAACGCCCATAAAATTAATGAAACAACTACCGTCACGCCTGCCACAATTAATGTGGTTTGCATTGCTTCGGAACGCGTTGGCCAAACTACTCTACGCATTTCAACACGAGCATCACTAAAGAAAGCGAGAGCTTTTGCTCCTTGATTAGTAATAGCTGCCAAGCCTAAAGCAACGGCAATTAATAGCACAATACCGACCACACGAATAGCGGTTGAATACTGTTCTGCAAAATAAATATTACCTACCGCAGCGACAATGATTACAACGATAGCTAATAACCATAATAAACGGTTTAAACCAACGGATTTTTGCCCTGTTGTTTGCTCAGGTGCATTTTTCTTTTTCTCGGTTACAAGAGCCATAAATTAACCTATCAATAAAATATAAAATTCGGGACATTTTTAAGAACGAGCGATTGTATCACTTTCTTCACTATTTTCATATCAAATTTTTAGCTGCCCCGAATTTTTCTGTTTATTTTTGTTCTGGAATATTCGCCAATACTTTGGTCAATAGCTCCCAATAAATTTGTACAGCAGGAATATGCACTTTCTCATCAGGGGAATGAGCATTCTCAATGGTTGGTCCAAAAGACACAATTTCCATCGTTGGATAAGCCTGTTTAATTAAGCCACATTCCAACCCTGCATGAATGACTTTAATGGTTGGTTCAACACCTAATATTTCCGCATAAATGCGTTGGGTTAAACGCAAAATATCAGTATCTGGGTGAGGTTTCCAGCCAGGATAATTGCCAGAAAGTGTTACTGTTGCACCACATAAAGATGTCAAAGATGACAATAAACTTGCCACATATTGCTTACCACTTTCAACTAAAGAGCGAATTAAAATCAGCCCTGTTACTTCATCGTCTTCGGTTTTTAACACACCGATACTGCTTGATGTTTCCACCACGCCATCAACGACATCACTATAACGATCTACCCCATTCGGCAAAGCATTAAGCAAATGTATTGCTTTATGAGTGGAGGCTTGATCAAAAATAGTTTCTGGATTATCCACTGATAAAACCGAAATGATCGCTTTCGGTTCCGCAATAGCCAGTTCATTCTGTAAAAAATCTTGGAAATTTTGCACCGCAGTTTTTAAAGCGTTTTCATCATCTACACAAACAATCGCGTATGCTTCACGTGGAATTGCATTACGCACCGAGCCACCTCGGATTTCCGCTAAAGCAAATGGAAAGGCTTGAGTTTGTTCAATATTTGCTAAGAAACGAGCAAATAATTTAATCGCATTCACTCGATTTGTATTAATTTCACTGCCTGAGTGACCACCACGTAACCCTTTTAAAGAAACTTGATAGGTCTTAGTAAAAGTATTTTTCTCCCGTTGAATCGGTAAACTTACTTTCGCATCTTCACCGCCAGCACAACCAATATAAACCTCACCTATTTCTTCTGTATCAGTATTAATCATTAGGCTTGATTGCAACCAGTTGGCTTTTAAATTATGTGCCCCGTCCATGCCAGCTTCTTCAGTCATCGTACACAATACTTCTAATTCTGGGTGAGCTAAATCTTCACTGTCTAATACCGCTAATGCTGATGCCAAACCGACTCCATTATCTGATCCCAAGGTTGTCCCTTTGGCTTTTACCCACTCACCATCAACATAAGGTAAAATTGGATCGGTTAAAAAATTATGGGTAGAACCTTCATTGGCTTGCGGTACCATATCCAGATGGGCTTGCAAGGCGACTTTTTGACGATTTTCCATACCTTTGGTGGCAGGTTTACGAATTAATACGTTACCAATTTGATCACGTTCTACAAAAAAACCTTTCTCATTCGCCCAATCCACAATAAATTTTGCAACTTTTTCTTCGTGATGTGATGGACGTGGAATGGCACAAAGGCGATCAAACCATTGCCATAAACGTTTTGGTTGTAATACTTGAATATCTGACATAATAAATTCTCCTTAAAAAACCTTTCAATTATGGATCAATTTCTGGATTTGTACAAACATTCCTGATATTTCTATTATTTTTCGCAAAAAGTGCGGTGTAAAAAATAAAAATTCTGGTATTCACTACGGGGAAAATGGTATCCTTACGCAATTTTTAAATTTCTCTCAAATCAGTTAAGGGTAAAATTATGAGTGAAAAATATGTTGTCACTTGGGATATGTTCCAAATGCACGCTCGCAAACTAGCTGAGCGTTTATTACCAGCAACACAATGGAAAGGCATTATTGCCGTCAGCCGTGGCGGTTTATTTCCTGCTGCCGTATTAGCACGTGAATTGGGTTTACGTCACGTTGAAACCGTGTGTATTTCAAGCTACGATCATGATCAACAAGGCGAATTAAAAGTCTTACACGCTGCTCAAACGGACGGTGAAGGCTTTATCGTTGTCGATGATTTAGTCGATACGGGAAACACCGCTCGCGAAATTCGCAAAATGTATCCAAAAGCAAAATTTGTCACGGTTTTTGCTAAACCTGCTGGTGCATCATTAGTCGATGATTACGTCATTGATATTCCGCAAAATACGTGGATTGAACAGCCGTGGGATTTAGGCTTAGGATTTGTTCCTCCGATTGTACGTAAATAATTACATAAAATACTTGTTGGGGCGGACCTGTGTGTCCGCCCTTGTAATAACTAAATTCGCTATATGATTGACTATATAAAACTATCCCCCTCTGAAATAAATGCCATTATTTTAAGCCTAAAAGTGGCATTTTGGGCGAATATTTGGGCATTACCCTTTGCGATTGCGATTGCGTGGTTATTAGCTCGCAAAACGTTCTGGGGTAAATCCTTACTTAACGGCATTGTTCATTTACCGCTTGTGTTACCGCCTGTGGTAATCGGTTACTTACTACTGATTTCCATGGGACGCAATGGGTTTATCGGGAAATATATTTCGCAATGGTTTGGTTTTACCTTTGGCTTTAGCCTTAACGGTGCGATTTTAGCTTCCGCCGTGGTTGCATTTCCCTTAGTGGTACGTTCTATCCGTTTAGCCATTGAAAGCATTGATATGCGTCTTGAACAAGCCGCACTAACACTCGGATCTTCACCATGGCGAACCTTTTACACCATCACCTTACCTTTAGCTTTCCCGGGTATTTTGGCAGGTATGATTTTAGGCTTTGCTCGTTCCCTTGGTGAATTTGGGGCAACCATTACCTTTGTGTCTAACATTCCCAATGTCACCCAAACCATACCGCTCGCCATGTATTCCTTTATCGAAACCCCAAATGCCGAGGGTGCAGCAGCTCGCCTTTGTTTAATTTCCATTATTATTGCGTTACTCTCGCTGATTATTTCCGAATGGCTCGCCAAACGGACACAACAAAAATTGGGGCAATCTGATGCTAGAAATTAATGTAAGTAAACGCTTAGGCAATTTTGAATTACAACTTAACGCCCAAATTCCAAGCCAAAATGTTACCGCACTTTTTGGCTTATCAGGTTCGGGAAAATCCACCGTGATTAATTTAATCAGTGGCTTAATTCACCCTGACCAAGGCTATATTAAACTCAATGACAAAGTGTTAGTGGATACCGATAACGGCATCTGCCTACCACCCAATAAACGCCAGATGGGCTATGTATTCCAAGATGGACGTTTATTTCCACACTATTCCGTAAAAGGCAATTTACGCTACGCCATTCATACCAAAAGCAAAAAAAGTGCGGTGGAATTTGACCGAATTGTACAACTACTTGGTATCGAACATTTACTCAATCGCTACCCAATCAGCCTGTCTGGCGGGGAAAAACAACGGGTCGCCATTGGACGAGCGTTATTAAGTCAACCGGAAATGTTGCTGATGGACGAACCCTTATCCGCCCTTGATTTACCGCGTAAACAAGAGTTATTAAGCTATTTAGAAAACCTCGCTCAACAAATCGCTATTCCAATTTTGTATGTCACCCATAGTATTGATGAACTCACAACATTGGCAGAGCAAGTCATCTTAATAGAAAACGGCAAAATGATTGCTTTTGATAAGGTGGAAAATGTGGTTAATTCACCCTTGTTTGAGAAATGGAAAGGATAAAAACAGGCAAAAAAATGACCGCACTTTGGCGGTCATTTTTATCTCTAGGCTTTCACATTCTCTTTTAAGAACGCCAACAGTTCATCTTTTGCAATCATCTGCTTTTCCCCTGTACGGCGGTTTTTATATTCAATTTCGCCATTCGCTAGATTTTTCTCACCAATCACGACCATGTGCGGTACACCGATTAACTCCATATCTGCAAACATAACACCAGGGCGTTCTTTGCGATCGTCAAAAATCACATCGACACCTTGCGATTGTAAAGTGCGGTATAAATCTTCGGAGAATTGTTGCACTGTGTCGGATTTGTGCATATTCATTGGCACAATCGCCACAGTAAATGGGGCAATCTCATCGCTTGACCAAATAATTCCACGCTCATCATGATGTTGTTCAATGGCAGCTGCCACTACACGAGTCACACCTACACCATAGCAACCCATCGTCATCACCAACGGTTTGCCGTCTTCGCCTTGCACGGTGGCTTTCATGGCTTCGGAATATTTAGTCCCCAGTTGGAAAATATGCCCCACTTCAATGCCTCGTTTAATTTGCAATGTGCCTTTTCCGTCTGGACTTGGATCACCCTCGACTACGTTACGCAAATCAAAAATCTCAGGTAACACCACATCACGTTCCCAGTTCACATTGAAATAATGTTTGCCGTCAATATTCGCTCCTACACTAAAATCAGACATTAATGCCACGGAGCGATCAATCACCGCTGGAATCGGTAAATTCACCACACCGAGTGAACCCACACCTGCCCCAATTTTGGCTTTAATTGTTGCTTCGTCAGCAAATTCTAATGGATCAGCGACTAACGGGTGTTTTTGAGCTTTAACTTCATTTAATTCATGATCACCACGTAAGATTAAGGCGATTAACGGCTGTTCTTCTGTAGCCCCTTTTACAATCAAGGTTTTGGCGGTTTTCTCAATCGGCAGATTAAACTGTTCTACCAATTCCGCAATGGTTTTGGCATTTGGCGTATCCACTAATTCCATAGCTTTGGTTGGTTGTTGGTGTTCACCCACTGCCACCGCTTCCGCTAATTCAATATTGGCGGCAAAATCACTTTCGGTAGAAAATACCACATCATCTTCACCGCTTTGAGCCAGCACTTGAAACTCATGTGATGCGGAACCACCGATTGAACCTGTATCCGCTTGTACTGCACGGAAATCTAAGTTTAACCGATTGAAAATGTTGCTATAAACCTGATACATCACATCATAAGTTTGTTGTAAACTTTCTTTCGTGGTGTGGAAAGAATAAGCGTCTTTCATCACAAATTCACGGGAACGCATTACGCCAAAACGTGGACGAACTTCGTCACGGAATTTGGTTTGAATTTGATATAAATTCAACGGTAACTGTTTGTAAGAACTGATTTCACGGCGAACTAAATCGGTGATCACTTCTTCGTGAGTAGGTCCTAACACAAAATCACGTTTACCACGATCGGTAAAACGCAATAACTCCGCACCATAATCCTGCCAACGCCCTGATTCTTGCCAAAGTTCGGCAGGTTGCACCACGGGCATTAGCACTTCAATGGCACCACCTTTGTTCATTTCTTCACGAATAATATTTTCAACTTTTTTCAATACTTTAACACCTGTTGGCAACCAGTTATATAAGCCAGATGCCATTGGGCGAATCATACCTGCTCTTAGCATTAACTGATGGCTCACCACTTGAGCATCATTCGGGGTTTCTTTTAGCGTTGAAAATAAATATTGACTTGTACGCATTGGTATTCCTAATTATTTTATCTATTCAAAAAAATTTGCGGTATTCTATCATTAAATCTGGCGATTGTGATAACCGCTTAATAAATCTTGCCAATTTTGCGTACTAAATTGAATTTTCATACGTTCAATTTCCTTATGAAAAGAACGCTGTAACCGTTCAAGATTGCCTTGTTTCCAAAAATCCCCTGATTTTTCACCGCACTTATCAAAATCTAACAACCAACATTTTTGCCCTGTTTCTGTCTGTTGGAGCAAAATATTATGGGCGTTTAAATCCGTATGGCAAATTTGTAAATCGTGCAACTGGCGAATTAAGCCGCCAATCTGTTGCCAAATTTCTGAGAGCAAGGTTTGATGTTGTAAAAGTGCGGTTAAATCCTGAGCATTTTCGATTTTTTCCATCAAAATATCGGCACGATAACAAATACCTAATTTGCCTTTTTCAACGACCGCCATAATCGGCTTCGGCACAGGTAAACCAGCCAAGTATAATTTTTGCAACAAACGTAATTCGGCAAAACTGCGTGTTTGTGAAAGTGCGGTAAAACGGTAGCGATCTCGAATAATTTTGCCCCATAATCCGCCACGATAGTAATGGCGTAAGCTGGCATTAACACCGAACAGATCATCGGTTTGTAAAAAATAAGTGGTGCCACGTCCTTTGGCGGTGCCTGAAACTCGCTCTTTTTTTAACCAGTAATCTGGACTAAAAAATTGACGATAATTGAGTTCAGCATAACTGTCATTCGCTAATAAAAAAAAGCAATTTTGATCTTGTCGTTCAATCATTTTATATTCCTTGTTGGCGTTCGCATCATTCTACTTTAAAATAGTCATGTTTCGCAAAAAATAAGGATCTTTTTTTATGCCCCTTTTTAGCCAACAACACCCTCCTAAATCCCTATGCGTTCTACGCCTTTCCGCCATTGGTGATATTACGCATGCTTTAGCCGTGGTACAAGAAATTGCTCGTTTTTATCCTGCTTGTCAAATCACTTGGATTGTGGGAAAGGTGGAGTATGCGTTATTATCGCAAGTCATGCCTGAAAATCCGCCTATTGATTTAGTTATATTTGATAAAAAAACAGGTTGGCGAGGCGTTTTTGCTTTATGGAAACAGCTAAGAAATCAATCATTTGATGCTTTATTAAATATGCAAACCGCTTTCCGTGCATCTATTTTATCTTTAGGTATTAAAGCCAAATATAAAATCGGTTTTGGTAAAAAACGCTCAAGAGAGGGACAATGTTTTTTTGTTAATCAACGGGTGAATGATCCCGAAAATCCCCATGTGTTAGACGGTTTTATGGCATTTGCCGAAAAAATTGGCGTAGCAAAATTTACCCCGCATTGGCAATTAAATCTTTCTTTGCCAGCACAACAAAAGGCAAAAACCTTTATTCAACCAAACCAACGCAATCTGATTATTTCCCCTTGCTCCAGCAAAACGGAAAAAGATTGGTTGATTGAACGCTATGCGGAACTCGCCAATGTTGCCACTCAACAAGGTATTAACGTGATTTTATGTGGTTCTCCTGCTTCACGAGAAATGGAAATTTGCCAAAAAATCACCGCACTTTGTGATAATCAGATAACCAATGCGTGCGGAAAAACGAGTTTAGCTGAATTGACCGCTTTAATCCAACAAGCAGATTTAGTGATCGCACCCGATAGTGGTCCTGCTCATATTGCCACCATGGTGGGAACACCTGTTATCGGTCTGTATGCTTATCATAATCCTTGGCGAACAGGTCCTTATCATAATTTGGATAATGTGATTTCGGTCTATGAGCAAAATGCGTTTAAAGAATTTCATAAACTCTCTCAAGAATTGCCATGGGCAACCAAATTATCGGGTAAAAATTTGATGGCGGAAATTGAAGTGAAAGATGTGGTGAGTGAAATGCGGAAATTGGGGTTTTAAAGCAAGTTAGGGTACGTTTGAACGCACCCTAATCCTGTTCTTTACCCTGCTTGTTACAAGGTTTTAGCTAATTTTTTCAAATAGTCTTTGAACGGTTTGCCTAATTTTTCATGTTGTAAACCATATTCTACAAAGGCTTGCATATAACCAATTTTATCACCGCAGTCGAAAGACTCTCCCATCATGTGGAAAGCCTCCACGGTTTCTTTTTCGATAAGCATATCAATGGCATCAGTTAATTGAATTTCATCACCGACACCAACTGGCGTTTTTTCTAATAAACGCCAAATTCCCGCTGAAAATACATAACGCCCTACTACTGCAAGATTAGACGGTGCTTTTTCTACACTCGGTTTTTCTACCATACGAGCAATTTTGGCACTTTCACCACCAGCAAATTCCACACCATCACAGTCTGCAATACCGTAACTACTCACATCTTTTGAATCCACTGGGGCAACCATAATTTGGCTATTGCCCGTTTCTTTAAAGCGTTTGATCATCGCGGCAAGATTTTCAGTTTTTTGGTTAGCTGTAAAATCCGCTAACAGCACATCAGGCAACACCACGGCAAAAGGCTCATTACCCACCACAGGACGACCACATAAAACGGCGTGTCCCAAGCCTTTGGCATTGCCTTGGCGAACGTGCATAATAGTGACATCTTTCGGGCAAATAGCACGCACTTCTTCCAATAACTGGCGTTTTACACGCTTCTCTAACATCGTTTCTAACTCAAAAGATGTGTCGAAATGGTTTTCAATAGCATTTTTAGAAGAATGCGTCACTAGCACGATTTCTTTTACACCAGCGTTGACACATTCGTTGACTACATATTGAATTAATGGTTTATCCACTAAAGTAAGCATTTCTTTTGGAATGGCTTTGGTGGCAGGTAACATTCGCGTACCTAAGCCAGCCACAGGAATAATGACTTTCATTTTTTGTCCTTATATTTTGCCCCCCTTCGTCCTTCGGACACTTCCCCCCGCACGCGGGGGGAAGAAAATGATGACTTATGTTATCGGGTAAAATTATTCGCTCCCCCTACTTGTGGGGGGAGCTGCCCGAAGGGCTGAGGGGGCTAACACTATTTATTGACGCAATAACGCCAAAATCTCATCAGTCTTCTCTTGCATCAACACTTTATCCCCACGGGTTTCAAGGTTCAAACGCACCACGGGTTCAGTATTTGAACTACGTAAATTGAAACGCCAGTTTGGATATTCAATGCTAATGCCGTCAATTTCATTGACACTTACCGCATCTTTTTCATAGGCAGCACGGACACGAGCAATCGATGCTTTAGCATCGGTTAATTTGCTGTTGATTTCACCTGGTGATGGATAAGTATTAATGCTTTCTGTCACTAATTGACCTAAGGATTTACCTGTTGTGCTAACTAATTCCATCACTAATAACCAAGGCACCATACCACTATCACAATAGTAGAAATCACGGAAATAATGGTGTGCTGACATTTCGCCACCGTAAACCGCATCGACTTCACGCATTTTTTCCTTAATGAAAGAATGACCTGATTTCGACATGACAGGTTCTCCACCGTTAGCGGATACTAATTTTTCCGTATTCCAGATTAAACGAGGATCGTAGATAATCTTCGCCCCTTTTTGTTTTTGGGTGAAAGCCTGACCTAATAGACCGACCACATAATAACCCTCAATGAAACCACCGTTTTCATCAAAGAAGAAACAACGGTCGAAGTCGCCATCAAAGGCAATCCCCATATCGGCTTTGTGTTTTAATACCGCATCAATGGTGTCTTGGCGGTTTTCGTGTAAAATTGGGTTAGGAATACCATGTGGGAAAGTACCGTCTGGATTATTATGCACCTTAATAAATTCCACTGGCACACGGCGAGCTTTAAATTGTGCTTCAATAGCATCCACTACATGACCTGCCGCACCATTACCTGAGTTAATCACTAATTTTAATGGTTTGATATTATCTAGGTTTACATAAGAAAGTAAACGTTCAACATAATCACCAATCACCGATTGTTGTTTATATTGACCACGTTGAGTTACCGCAGGGAAATTATTTTCTTCCGCTAAACGTTGAATATCAGCGAGTCCTGTGTCTGCACTAATTGGGCGAGATCCTTCACGCACTAATTT
Source organism: Lonepinella sp. MS14435 (assembly GCF_042485795.1). Classification (GTDB taxonomy): domain Bacteria; phylum Pseudomonadota; class Gammaproteobacteria; order Enterobacterales; family Pasteurellaceae; genus Lonepinella. Next base: position 607,097 of record NZ_CP169368.1, on the reverse strand, counting down.
CATGCCGTTATAATCCATCGGATTGTGACTTGCGGTGACTTCAATACCACCATCAGCTTTTAAGAATGAAGTAGCGAAATAAACTTCTTCGGTACCGACTTCACCTAAATCAATCACGTCAACGCCAGAATCTAATAAGCCATTTGTTACTGCACTTTTCAGCTCTTTACTGGTTAAACGTACGTCACCACCCACCACAATATTTTTTGGCTTTAAGAATTGACCAAAGGCACGACCAATGCGATAGGCAATATCAACATTTAGTTCATCACCTAAACGGCCACGAATATCGTAGGCTTTAAAGCAAGTTAATTTACTCATAGATTCTCCTTATTCAACCTCTGAATGTTTTTCATTTTGAGATTGCTTGATACGTTGATAGATTTCTTCCCGATGAACGGAAACGTCTTTTGGTGCTTTTACACCGATTTTTACTTGATTACCACGGACATTTAACACTGTGATTTCAATATCATCGCCAATGAGTAAGCTTTCACCCAGTTTCCTTGTCAAAACTAGCATATACTTCTTCCTTTTATATGATTATATCTGTCTTGTGCCATAGTCTGTGGATGTTTCACTTTGTCTTCCGTTAGAAAGAAAAATAAAACCTCCACAATACCTATCAACTTCCCTATTGATAACCAGTCTTATAAATTAAAACAAGACATGCATAATGCGACACTTACAAATTTACTTTTAACCAATCTAATGCAACATTTAATGCGTTGGCTACATTTTCAGGTTGTACGCCACCAGCCATCGCCATATCTGGACGACCGCCACCTTTGCCCCCTACTTGTTGAGCCATTAGATTGACTAATTCACCTGCTTTTACTTTGCTTGTAATATCTGCTGTAACACCCACAATTAGATTAACCTTTTCTTCTACAACAGAAGCAAAAGCAATCACAGCAGATCCGAGTTGATTTTTCAAATCATCTACCATCACACGCAATGCTTTGGTATCGATACCATCCAATCGTTGTACGATTACCGAAATTCCATTAATTTTCACCGCACTTTGAGCTAAATTCGCTCCTGCTTGTACGGCAGCTTTTTGTTTTAATTGTTGCAATTCTTTTTCTGTTTTCTTAGCTTTTTCTTGCAACTGATAAATTTTCTCTGCTAATGATGTGACATCAGATTTTAATGCGTCCGCTACTTGTCCTAAAATAGCTTGTTGATTATGTAACCAAGCCATCGCACCCTCACCTGTAACGGCTTCCACCCGACGAATGCCCGCAGCGACTGCACTTTCTGACACCAATTTAAATAACCCAATATCCCCCGTGCGTTGTACGTGTAATCCACCACAAAGTTCAATCGAGAATGGACTCATGGTAACAACACGAACCACGTCGCCATATTTCTCTCCGAACAACGCCATAGCACCTTTTGCTTTGGCTTGTTCAATCCCCATTTCTTCGGTTAACACAGGGTGATTTGCTCGAATATGGAAATTGACGATACGTTCCACTTCCGCAAGCTGTTGTTTACTGATTGCTTCAGGTTGCACAAAGTCAAAACGTAAACCCACATCAGACACTAACGATCCTTTCTGTGCCACATGCTCGCCTAATACTTGACGCAATGCAGAATGTAGTAAGTGAGTTGCACTATGGTTTAATCTAGTATGCTGACGACGTTCATTATTCACAATCGCATCAACACTATCGCCTACCGACAATGAACCTACCGTCAATTCACCAATATGTCCAAACACTTGACCATATTTTTGAGTATCTTTCACATCAAATTGACAATTATTATTGACCAACTCTCCGCTATCACCAATCTGACCACCCATTTCCGCATAGAATGGCGTATTTTCTAAAATAACCACAGCACTTTGTCCTGCGGTAATACTATCCACTGATTTGCCGTCATGGAAAAGTGCGGTGACTTTTGCCTGACTTTCTGCTTTGTTATAACCTTCAAATTGGGTTGTACCATCGACACGAATAACATTGTTATAATCCATACCGAATTGGCTGGCAGACTGCGCTCTCAAACGTTGAGCTTCCATTTCTTTATCAAAGCCTGCTTCATCAATTTGAATATCACGTTCACGACACACATCAGCAGTTAAATCCAATGGGAAGCCGTAAGTATCATATAATTTAAATGCCACTTCACCAGACAATACGCCGTCTTTAACATTTACCAAGGCATCATCTAATAAAGTCAAACCACGTTCTAAAGTACGAGCAAATTGTTCTTCCTCCAAACGTAACAGTTTTTCTACGTTGGCTTGTTTTTCTTTGACAATTTTCGCTGCATCAGCCATGACCTCAATTAAAGTAGGCACCAATTTATAAAAGAACGTTTCTTTAGCACCTAACAAATGTCCATGACGAACTGCACGGCGAATAATACGGCGTAATACATACCCACGCCCTTCGTTAGATGGAATCACGCCGTCAGCAATTAAATAAGCACAAGAACGAATATGATCGGCAATCACACGTAAAGATTTATTGGTTAAATCTTTAGTACCGACAATTTCTGCTACTTTGGCAATTAAGGTTTGGAAAATATCAATTTCATAGTTGGAATTAACATGCTGCATAACGGCAGTCATACGCTCTAAGCCCATACCTGTATCGACAGACGGTCTTGGCAATTTTTCTAATGTCCCATCAGCCAAACGGTTAAATTGCATAAATACAATATTCCACACTTCAATATAACGGTCGCCGTCTTCTTCAGGCGAACCTGGTAAACCACCCCAATGTTGCTCACCATGATCGTAGAAAATCTCAGTACAAGGTCCGCATGGTCCAGTATCGCCCATTGCCCAGAAGTTATCAGAATTGTACGCACCACCTTTGTTATCGCCAATGCGAATAATATGTTCTGCTGGCACTCCCATTTGTTGATGCCAAATATTATAGGCTTCGTCATCGGTTTCATACACGGTAACATACAGTTTTTCTTTTGGTAAACCTAACCACTGTGGAGAAGTTAAATATTCCCAACCAAAAGCAATGGCATCTTGTTTAAAATAATCACCGAAACTGAAATTCCCCATCATTTCAAAGAATGTATGATGACGAGCAGTATAGCCCACATTTTCTAAATCATTATGCTTTCCCCCTGCTCGCACACAACGTTGTGCAGTAGTGGCACGAGTATAAGCACGTTTTTCTAAACCAAGAAAAACATCTTTAAATTGGTTCATTCCAGCGTTAGTAAAAAGTAAAGTGGGATCGTTTTCAGGCACAAGAGAACTACTTTCTACTACCTGATGACCTTTACTGTGAAAAAAATCTAAAAAGGATTGTCTAATTTCTGCTGTTGTTTTCATAAATAATAATTGTTGTTTAATGTAAATAAATTACTGCTATTGTTACACATTTTTTGTCTTTATAGAATGGCTTTCTTGCTTATTTTTTTGCTCTTGCTAACAAAGCATCTTGTACTGGTGGTGGCACAAATTGTGCCACATCACCATGGTGTAAATAAACCTCTCTTACCATAGTAGAAGACACATAAGACCAGCATTCACTCGGTGGTAAAAATAAACTTTCTACCCCATTGGTCAAAGCACGATTTAAATATGCCAACTGCAATTCATACTCAAAATCTGCGGTTGTCCGCACACCTCGAATAATGGCTGTTATCTCAAGCTGCTGTATTACATTTGCCAATAAATCAGAAAACCCTATAACCTGCACATTTGGCAAATGAGCAATCGATTGCTTAATTAACTGAACCCGTTGTTCTAATTCAAATAATGGTTGCTTCCTTGGATTTTCAGCCACCGCCACAATAACCTCAGAAAAAAGCACCGCACTTCGGCTAATAATATCTAAATGTCCATTCGTCATCGGATCGAACGTGCCAGGGTAAATCACACTTGCCATAAATTATTTCTCTAAATAGGGACGTAATAAATCTAACAATCGTTGTAACGCCCCACGATTTTCAATTAATACTTCATATCCTGCATGACCAAATCGTTCCCGCAGAGAAATTGAAGATAGAAATTGTTCAACTGCATGAGAAAGTGCGGTGTAATTTGAATTAATTTCTAACACACCTTGCACTTCACGTAAATTACAAAATACTTCAGGAAAATTAAACGTATATTTGCCACTAATCACGGGAACTTTGAATGCCAATGGCTCTAGCGGATTATGTCCACCATGTTTAACCAAACTTCCACCGACAAAGGCGACATCAGATACGCCATACATTAACATAAGTTCACCCATCGTATCACCTAATAAAATTTGAATTTGTGAATTCGGGGCAATCTTTTCACTACGGCGACAATAACTAAATTTCTCTTTTTCAATCAAATTTGCCACTGAATTAAATCGTTCAGGATGGCGTGGAGCTAATATTAATAATAAATCAGGAAATTGTTGTAATAAAGCACGATGTGCTTGTAACACAATTTCTTCTTCCCCTTCGTGGGTACTGGCTGCAATCCAAACGGGTCTATTACCAATCCATTCCTGATCTAACATTTTAATATTATTTAATAATTCATCTGAAATCACTAAATCATATTTAATATTACCAGTTAGTGCTAATCTGCCATGATAACCCAAATCCGTATAACGCTGTCCACTAATACTATCTTGGGGGGCAATTAAACAGATCTCGTTCAAAACATTCTGAATATGATTTTCCACACAAGCATATCGTTTGGCTGAACGTGCGGATAAACGTGCATTCGCCACAATAAACGGGATATTACGCAGCTTTAGTTGATGAATAAGATTAGGCCAAATTTCCGTTTCAATCACAATACAGGCTTTCGGCTGAATAAAATTGATGAATCTTGTTACTGCATCAGGCAAATCATAGGGCAAATAAAAGTGATGTACTGAATTACCAAAAGCCGCTTTCACACGAGCTGAACCTGTTGGTGTTACCGTGGTCATGGTAATGGGTAAATCAGGATACTTCTCTTGAATTTGACGAACCAAGGGCGTTGCTGCGATAACCTCGCCAACAGATGCGGCATGAATAATAATGCCATTAGCTTGTGGTCTTTCTGAAGTTGCATAAAACAAACCGTAACGTTCATTTATACGCTTACGGTAATTGGGAGATTTAATACTACGCCCCAACATAAAAAGTAAAAGAAGCGGTTGCAATAAATATATTGCACACGTATAAAGCCAACCTAGCATAAATAAATGCCTGAAATTAATGGTATTATTTTTATCGTAGGGGGTATATAAAATATACACCCCCACAGATTAATTAAGCTTTCGCTACAGCAGCTGCTTTCACAATCACCGCAAATGCTGGGGCTTTTAATGAGGCTCCACCTACTAATGCACCATCAATATCAGGTTGGGTAAATAATTCTGCGGCATTCGCATCATTTACTGAACCACCGTATTGAATAATTACTTGATCTGCCACAGCTTGTGATTTAGCTGCAATATGATCACGGATAAATTTATGTACCGCTTGAGCCTGAGCTGGAGTGGCTGATTTACCTGTACCGATTGCCCAAATAGGTTCATAAGCAATAACTGCACCATTAAAGGCTTCCACTCCTAACGCATTAATTACTGCATCAATTTGTCTTGCACAGACTTCTTGGGTTTTACCCGCTTCGTTTTCTGCTTCAGATTCACCAATACATAATACTGGTACTAAACCTGCTTCTTTTAATACACCGAATTTTTTCGCCACAAATTCATCACTTTCTTTATGATAAGTACGGCGTTCTGAGTGACCAATAATAATATATTTTGCCCCAAAATCTTTTAACATTGCGGTGGAAATATCACCCGTGAAAGCACCTTGCACGTTGACATCTACGTTTTGAGCACCTAACGCAATCGCACTACCCGCAATCGCCGCTTCTGCTTCTGCTAAATACATCACTGGGGGAGCGATTGCTACGCCACAACCTGTTACACCTTGAAGTTCTTTTTTTAAGCCCTCAATTAATTCTTTAGTAAATGCTTTACTGCCGTTTAATTTCCAGTTACCCATAACAAGTGGTTTACGAACTGCCATTTAAATTCTCCTTAATACCTTAGTTGATTTAATAAAAATGATTATATTTAATATAACAAATTTTTAGCTGAATTTTCGTTTTTTTTCACGTTTTTTTGATCTAACAGGTGATTATTCTTTCTTTACAGAGTACAATCTACTGTATAAATCTGTTACTTTTTAATCAATAAGAACTTAATATTATGCGTATTTTCAAAGCTGAACAATGGAACTTAACTGTGTTACTGCCACTTTTTGAAGAATACCGTTTATCACACGGCATGGCAGAAAACCCAGAAAGAACCCACACTTTTTTAAATAACCGTATTCGTTTTAGCGAAAGTATTTTTTTCTTAGCCTTTGATGATCAACAAAAAGCTGTCGGCTTTATTCAACTTTACCCTCGTTTGTCCTCGTTACAACTACAACGCTATTGGCAACTGACCGATATTTTTGTACAAAATAATCCACAAAAAACCGAAATTTACACCGCACTTATTGAAAAAGCGAAAGAATTTGTTTGTTTTACACAAGCCAAATTACTCACTACAGAACAGGATCAGCAACAGCAGAATATCTTAGAAATGGAAGGCTTTCGGCTCAATCCGAAAAAGGCGGTATTTGAATTGAATCTAAACCAATAGCTTCATTATCTCTGGCGGTATCACTTTCGGAGCTAAAATAAAAACTTGTTTATGCCGATTCAATTCGCCTTTTTCTAACTGAATAACACTTTTCGGTACTTTAAACAGTTTGCTCAAATATTTTAATAAATGAGCATTCGCAGCCCCGTCAATCGGAGGTGCAGTAATGCTAATTTTTAATTCATCATCATGTAAACCTACAACGGCATCACGACTTGCCTTGGGTTGTAACAAAATCCGCAACCGCAAGCCGTTTTCTACTTTCTCTATTGCTGACATAAAAATTTCGTTAAATCACACCGCACTTTACACAATTTTCCAAATGCCATAAGGAATAATGTCATACATCACTTTATCTAACCAAAACAGCACAAACGCTAATACCATTGGGGAAAAATCAATCATACCAGTTTTCGGTAATAGACGACGAATCGGACGCAAAACAGGTTCACCTAATTGATACAGCAAATAAGATAAATGATCATTGCCCCGTCTAAACCAACTTAAAATTGCCCCGATAAAAATCACATATAAAATCATTTCACCAAAGATCTTTACCACCGTTAATACGCCAACCACGATAAATAAACCGAAATTTTCCACCACTCCATCAAATGACCAAATGCCACCTAAAATGGCTAATAAAGGATATTTAACCAAACCTAACACGAAAACAAAAATCAATGCAGCAATATCAATATTTTTACTCGCTTTGAATGTTTTACGGATCGGATTTAACACAGGATCAGTTAATTTCACTACCGCTTGCGAAATCGGATTATAAAAATCTGCCTGACAATATTGCAACCACATACGCAACATCACCACCAACAGATACACACCTAAAATACTGTTTACTAAATATTGAATTGAATTCATGGACTAACCCCGAAATATAATTGAATTATCCGTAAAGATAAGGGTTAGCTTAGGGAAAATCAAGAGGATTACTGATCTAACACCTTTATTTATCGTCAAAGTGCGGTTTATTTTCTTTATTTTTTATTTTTAGCTATAATACCCCCGACAATTAACAGGGAAAAATTATGACCGAATACAATAAATTACGTATAGAATGGGATTGTCGCCGTGGAATGTTGGAATTAGATAAGGTGATTATGCCGTTCTACCAACAACATTTTGAGCAGTTATCAGAACAACAAAAACGAGTGTTTATCCGATTGTTGGCTTGTACGGACTTACAATTATTTTCTTGGTTTTTTAATCGTACAGCGGCAACTGATGCAGAATTACAAGCCATGGTGGACTATATTCATCAGGCGTTGCAATTATCCAATTAAACTTTTTTGGGACGTTTTATAAGATTTTTGAACTTTTTAAAAAACGGTTACTCTAACTGAATACAACCGCTTGCTGTTTTATCGCAAGCAACAAGAGATAATATGACTGAACAGATTACCGATCAGGCTTTAGTAGAAAGAGTACAGCAAGGGGATAAGAAAGCCTTTAATTTGTTGGTTTCTCGTTATCAAAACAAGGTAGCAGGCTTATTAACACGTTATGTACCACGCAATGATATTCCCGATGTGGTGCAAGAATCCTTTATCAAGGCATATCGCTCAATGGATTCTTTTCGTGGTGAAAGTGCTTTTTATACTTGGCTTTACCGAATAGCAGTAAATACTGCAAAGAATTATTTAACGGCACAAGGTCGCCGTCCACCAAATGAAGATATTTTGGCAGAAGATGCTGAAAGTTATGATTCTGGTACAAATTTGCGTGATGTGGATTCGCCCGAGAATGAATTGCTTTCGGCAGAATTAAAGAAGATTGTTTTTGATACTATTGAAAATATGCAAGAGGAATTGAAAACAGCCATTACATTGCGTGAGCTAGAAGGTTTGAGCTACGAAGAAATCGCTGAGATTATGGACTGTCCAGTAGGTACAGTACGTTCTCGCATCTTCCGAGCAAGAGAAATTATTGAAAATAAAATCAATCCGCTGTTACAACGATAAGAACCGTAACAACGATAAAATAAACACTTAATTGGGGTATTATTATGCAAAAAGAGTTACTTTCCGCCTATATGGACGGTGAACAAGTAAGTAACGAATTCACTGCTACATTATGTCGTGATGGCGAATTACAACAAAGTTGGGCGAATTTTCATACCATTCGTAGTGTAATTCGTAAAGAAAGTGCGGTCTTTTTGGGGGCAGATTTCACGGCAAAAATGGATGCCTTAATTGCAGCAGAAACACCGTTACAAATGTCACAACCAATACCAGATGAGGTGCAAAATTCGCCATTTATGCAAAAATTAAAGGCTATGTTTGCTCCATTAACGCAAGTTGCCGTGGCTGCAGCAGTGTGTTTAGTGGCGGTGTTAGGTGTACAAACCTTTAATGCTAACCAAGCGGAAAAATCTGCTGATACACCAGTATTGCAAACTTTACCATTCAATAACGGTGTACAACAAGTTAGCTATAATGCACCAAGTAAAGATGTCATTACTAATGAACAAATCGAACAGAAAAATAAACGGATGGGAGCAATGTTGCAGAATTACGAATTGCAACGCCGTTTACATGCTGACGGTGTGAACTTAGGTCAACATCAAAAATAGTTTATGTATTATTCTATGATCACCACCAGTTGCGGTGGTGATTTTGTTTTAAATGAATGGTAATATGAAAAATAAACAGTGGTGCTGATCTATGCTAAAAATATTCAAAAATATAACCGCACTTTCTCTGCTATTCTCACTATCTAACGTGGTATTTGCTGAAGAAAACCTTACTCCACAACAATTAGTTAATTCAATGACCCAAGCACAAGATCAGTTGAATTATCAAATTTCTTTTGTACAAACTAATGCCATAGATTTACAGGCTTTTCGCTATAAACACGTTAAGTTAGACAATAAAAGTTACGCCCAACTAACCACATTAGAAAGTGGTAAACAAGATATTATTCGTCGTGATAATTTAGTCAGCTATTTTCAAACTAATTTTACCCCCTTTACTATCCAAGCAAATCATATTGTAGATTATTTGCCGACTATCTTATCCGCTAAGATAGATAAATTAGCGGAAAACTATGATTTTTCGACTTTGGGACGCAATCGTGTAGCGGATCGCTTGGTGCAAGTTATTAAAATAATGCCCAAAGACGATTTCCGTTATCAATATGTACTATTTATTGATGAAGAAACCCATTTATTATTACGCAGTGATTTGCTTGATCGCACTGGTAATTTATTAGAAAGTTTTCATGTGGTGAATTTATATATTGGTGATGAAATTAATGGGTTGGCTGAACAATTAAATGCGATTCATTTTCCACCGCTACTCACTGATGATTCAAATAAAAAATTGTCGATCACACGTTGGCAGACAAAGTGGTTGCCTAAAGGTTTTACTTTAGTAAGTGAAAACACTGACCCAGAAGATACTGACGGGAATAATATTATTGAAAGTCGCTTGTATAGTGACGGATTATTTTCTTTTACCATTTATGTGGCGGATAAAATTATCAATGAAAATCAAGATCATCTGTGGCAACAAGGGGTGAATACCATTTATAGTGAAAATATTGGTGACAAAGAAGTCACCCTTATCGGTCAAATTCCATCTGCCACAGCAAAACGGATAGTACAAGATTTACAATTTAAATAAAGGTCTTCGGTCATGATAACAGAAAGTGCAGTCGTAATTGATTATCAAGCAGGGGTGGCAACGGTGAAATGCCAGTCACAATCTGCGTGCGGAAGTTGCTCTGCCCAATCCGCTTGTGGTACTTCTGCCCTTGCTGAATTAACCGGTAAAGTGGGAGAGCATATTTTTACGCTAGACACTATTACCCCATTAAGAATCGGGCAAACCGTAGAAATTGGGTTAGAAGAGAGATCGCTACTATTTTCTGCATTATTGTTGTATTTAGTCCCATTATTAACGATTTTGGTCACGACTTTTATTGGTGAAAAACTATTTCAGCAAGAACTAATCCATGCCATTTTTATCTTTTTTTGCACCGCACTTTCATTGGTAGTTATACGTTTTTATGCGAAGAAATTACAAAAAAAATCGGCGTTTAAGCCGATTTTGTTGAGGGTGGTTTAGATACCCCGTCCTTGCGTACGGGGCTAAGATAGTGACGATGCTCCGCATCTTAGTTAGGTTGAGATTGGTTGCTCGGTTTACGCCGTTTGCCAATATTTTTACTGTCTTTATGACGAATTTTTACCTTTTTCTTTTGCTCGTCTTTTTTCTTCTCTTCTTTCTTCGCTTTAATCCGTGCCTTGGCTTTTTTGCTGACAGATTTTACTTCACCGTCTTTTGGGGCTTTGGTACGAGGTTCTAACCCCTCAATAATTCTAGGTTTCAGCAATTCTTCGGTGTAACGTTTGATTTTGCCTAATAGGCTATAGTCATGGGCTTCTACGAAAGATACAGCGGTGCCTTTTTTACCTGCTCGAGCCGTTCTTCCAATACGATGTAAATAAGTATCTGCACTATAAGGTAAATCAAAATTCATAATGTGGCTGACATCATCAATATCAATACCTCGTGCGGCTACGTCAGTTGCCACTAACACGGTAACGATGCCATTTTTTAGCTTATCAATGGCATTATTACGTTGGGTTTGAGCCATTTCACCCTCTAAATAGGTGCTACGGATATTCCGTTTACGCAAGGTTTCTGATAACTCACGTACATCTTCACGACGACGCACAAACACAATGCCACGACTGACTTGTTCATTTTCAATAAAACGAGCAAGCAATTTGGTTTTATGTTCAACATTATCGGCATGATAGTACCATTGATTAATTTTTTTGCGTTCACGGCGACTAGGTTCGGCATCAATTTGCAGTGGGTCTTGTAATAAGCGTTCGGCAAAATCGGTCAGCAATTCGCCCTCAAGGGTAGCGGAAAATAACATGGTTTGTTCACGCCAACGGGTTTCGGCGGCAATTTTCTCCGCATCTTGCCCAAAGCCCATTTGCAACATACGATCCGCTTCATCAAAAATCAAAATTTCTACTGAACGACAATCAAAATTTTCTTCTTTGATATACTGTAATAGCCGCCCAGGGGTTGCCACCACTAAATCTTGGTTTTTATTAAACACTTCACCATGATTTTGATATGCCACACCGCCTGTAATAGTCGCAATACTCAAATGGGTAAATTGAGCTAATTCTTCCGCTTGCTCTGCCACTTGCATGGCTAATTCTCGGGTTGGTGTGAGAACCAAAATCCGTGGTGGACCAGGTTGACGGCGTGGATTGTCTAATAAATGCTGAATAGCGGGCAGTAAAAATGCCACGGTTTTACCCGTACCTGTCGGGGCAGAACCTAATATATCACGCAATTCCATGGCAGCAGGTATGGTTTCCTGTTGAATGGTCGTGGGGCGAGTGTAACCTTTTTTCGCAATGGCTTTGAGCAACATTGGCGACAGGTCAAATTCTTCAAAAGTCGGTTGCGACATCATTATTCTCTATCTTCGTTAAAAATTGTGTTAAATTATACCGCACTTTAAAGCAATCGGGGGATTTATGTCAGGCTTTAGCTTTAAACAATTTCGTATTCAACACGACAAATGTGCCATGAAAGTGGGGACAGACGGTATTTTACTTGGAGCTTGGGCGGATATTCATCATGCGAAACGAATTTGCGATCTGGGGACAGGAACAGGTTTAATTGCTTTAATGCTGGCACAACGGACTGATGATAATACGCAAATTATTGGTATAGAAATCGATCCTTGTGCGGCGGAACAAGCTCAAGAAAATGTTAAACAATCAAAATGGCGACATAAAATTCAGATTATTCAACAAGATATTATAGAATTTACGCAAAACTGCGGTGAAAAAAAGCAACGTTTTGATTTAATTGTGGCAAATCCCCCTTATTTTGCACAAGGCATTGATTGCCGAAATGCACAACGCAATATCGCTCGTTATACTCAACAATATGATCATTTAGCTTGGTTAATGGCGGCTAATCAATGTTTGAGTGAACAAGGTAAAATTCAATTTATTTTACCTATCGAGCAAGCAGAAAATTTAATAAAAAGCACCGCACTTTATTGCAACCAGCGTTGTGAAATCATACCTAAGCAAGGCAAAGTTCCGCATAGAATGTTACTTTCTTTTGAACGCATGGAAAAAGAGAAAAAAGTGAGCCAACTGGTGATTTATGATCAAAATAATCAATATACCCATGAATTTGTTGAATTGACGAAAGAATTTTATTTGAAAATGTAAGGGGACGTTTATCCGTCCCCTAAAACTATTATTGACCGTAATAGGCATTCGCCCCGTGTTTACGCAAATAGTGTTTATCAAGCAATTCTTGTTGCATTGAATTGATTTGTGGGCGGATTTGATGGCTGACAAAGTTCATATACGCCACTTCTTCTAATACCACGGAATTATGTACCGCATCATGTCCGTCTTTACCCCAAGTGAAAGGTCCATGAGAATGTACTAACACACCTGGTACAGCTTTAGCTTCAATACCACGTTTACGGAAAGTTTCCACAATTACTTTACCCGTTTCTAATTCATATTCACCTGCGATTTCTTCAGGGGTCATACGGCGTGTACAAGGTACAGAACCATAGAAGTAGTCACCTTGTGTGGTGCCTAAGGCTAAAATATCTTCACCTGCTTGAGCCCAGCCCACCGCATGACGAGAGTGAGTATGTACTACGCCACCGATATCAGGGAATTGACGATAAAGCTCTAAATGCGTTGGGGTATCGGAAGATGGTTTTTTATCGCCATATACACGATTACCTTGTAAATCCACAATCACAATATCTTCTGCTGTCATGGTATCATATTCCACACCTGATGGTTTAATTGCTACTAAACCTGTCGCACGATCGATTTCACTCACGTTGCCCCAAGTGAACGTGACTAAACCGTATTTTGGCAAATCTAAATTTGCTTTCAAGACACGCTCTCTGAGTGCTTGTAATTCAGGTGTTAAGGATGTTAATTTAGTCATAGTGTAAAGCCCCCTTCTTTCATTTTTTGTTCGATCCAACGGCGAGCATTAATAATCTCTGCTATCGGCTCATCTGATTTTTCAGTCCACATTTCAATTAAAAATGCACCACGATAATTTAATTCGTTTAAAATTCTAAAACAGTTGACGAAATCTACACAGCCGTCACCAAATGGCACATCACGGAATTGCCCTTTGCAGGTTTCAGTCACTTTGTAAGTATCTTTTAAATGGATTTTAGAAATCTTATCAATGCCTAAGCGTAATTCTTCTTCCACATTGTCATTCCAAGCGGTTAAGTTGCCTAAATCTGGGTAAACGGTAAACCATGGATTTTTAATGATGTCGTCCCATTTTTTCCAACGAGAAATCGAACTCATAAATTGCGTATCCATAATTTCGACCGCAATGGTGACTTCGTTACTTGCGGCTAATTCTACTGCCCATTTCAAGCCTTCTTCAAACAGACGCAAGGTTTCTTCGTCTTGCTCTTCATAATATACGTCATAACCTGCTAACTGAATCGTCCGCACACCAATATCCACCGCTAATTGAATGGCTTTTTCCATAATCTCAAAGGCTTTTTGACGAGTCGCAGGATCTTTGCTACCGAATGGAAAACGGCGATGACCTGATAAACACATTGATGGAATGGTCACGCCCGTAGTAATAATGGATTTTACCAACTGAATACGTTCTCTTTTTGTCCAATCCAAACGAGCAAGACGTTCGTCTGTTTCATCAATGGAAATCTCCACAAAGTCAAAACCTGTGGCTTTGGCAATAGAAAGGCGATCTTGCCAACTAATGTTTTTTGGTAAGGCTTTTTCGTAAATACCAAGTTTATGTTTTCTCATAACGTTTTCCTTCTATAAGCATGCCTAAGGCGATTAAGCCAGAATAATTTTTAAACCTTTATCTCTTAACTTTTGAATAATTTGGGGATCAGCCTCTTGACCTGTAATTAGAGTATCAATCTCATCAATGCGAGTGAATAACATACCGACTTTATTACCCAATTTAGAACTATCTAACAATACTACATAGCGATCGGATTTTGCTGCCATCTGTTTCTCTGAATTGGCAATAATCATATCCGTTTTAAATAAACCCTCTTCAGTAAACCCTCGACCACTGGTAAACATAATGTTGGCAGCATAATAATAGTTATAATCTGGACTAAAGGAAATCGTAATATCTTTCTCGGCATTATATTGCCCCCCCATAATGCCTAAATCTTTATGTTTTTGCTCAATTAAATAATTGGCTAATGACATATAGTTAGTCAAAATCTGTATCTTACGTCCACATAATTGTTGCCCTAATAACATCATGGTCGAGCCACAAGTAATTAATACGCTTTGATCATCTTTACACATATCCGCTGCCGCTTTAGCTATACGTTCTTTTTCTTCGCTATAAGCAAGCGTTCTTATTTCTGTATTGATGGTTGAATTATTAACATATTCCGCACCATTACGTACTTTTTTCAATAATCCTAATTCATTTAATTTATTAATATCACGGCGAACAGTCGCAGGAGATACTTTTAATTGTTCTATAATATCTTGCGTAGAAAGCATTTTTTGTCTATGCAATAAAGCTAACAATCGTTTATGTCTATAATTTTCGTTCATCGTTCTTCCTGAAACAGAACCTATAATAAATTCACTTTCTGCCCACATTTTAGAATAGACCAATACTGTGGACAGAAAGTGTTTTATATATTAAAGCATAGATTTAAATTGAATATTTGGTTCTTGCTCGAAGCAATCATCAAAACCACGAGGGTGGTGATATTCGATTAAATCTTTATCACGAGGATAAACATATTTACCACCTACTTCCCAAATGAATGGGTGGAATTTGTATTGTAAGCGGTCTTTACGCATACGCCACAAATCAATGATTTCTTGCGTACTTGCCATAAAGTTTGTCCAAATATCATGGTGAACAGGAATAATGACGTTGGTACGTAAACATTCTGCCATACGAAGTAAGTCGATAGAGGTCATCTTATCTGCAATACCTACTGGGTTTTCACCATAGTTATTTAATGCCACATCAATATCAAATTGTTTACCATGTTTAGCAAATTGAATTGAATAGTGGGAGTCCGCACCATGGTAAATATTACCACCTGGTGTTTTGAACACATAGTTCACAGCTTTACGACCCATTTCTTCATCAGATGGGCAAAGACCTGCTAATTCACCATTTTGATTTTCAGCCCCTTCAACTGGTAAGGTAACTAAACAAGTACGGTCGAATGAATCTAAAGCGTGAATTTCAACGTCTTTCAATTTCACTACATCGCCTGGTTTAACGGTGATTAAACGATCTTCTGGTACGCCCCATTTTTTCCAAATTTCAGTACAATGCCAAGGACCAACGAATTTAACGTGATCTAATTTTGGATTGTTGACGATCGCGGCAGCAACGTTTACATCAATATGGTCACTGTGATAGTGAGAAGCTAAAATGAAGTCAACTTCATTAATTGCAAATGGATCAAGCACCATTGGTTGAGCACGCAAGTTAGGTTGTAATTTACGCACACCTGCCATATTTGCCATTTGGTGACCACGTACCATATCTTTTACTTTCTTAGTGCTTTTACCACGGCTACACCATAAGTCCATACAGATATTGGCTCCTGCTGGTGTTTTAATCCAAACACCCACGCAACCTAACCACCACATAGCAAAATTGCCTTCTGGTACAACTTCCTGTTCAATTTCTTCGTTTAACCAAGTACCCCATTCAGGGAAGGTAGAAAGGATCCAACTTTCACGGCTAATTTCTTGTATTTTGCTCACAATAAGCTCCTTATAAGAGTAATGAAATAATCATGTTCAATCATAAACAATCACAAAATTTTGTAAAATGTTTTTTCTTTTTTTTGTGATCTAGCTCACCTTTTTTATGCAATTTTTTATAAAAAAGGCATAAATTAAAGATAAAATGACCAAGTATTTAACAAAATTTAAACAAAACCCCCTCAGAATCTCATTTTTAGTAAAAATGGTGAATAAAACAGCAAAATGATAACTTTTTTCAAAAATTTTGTGATCTCGCTCACAAATAATCAAAAATAATCTTTTTAAACTTGTATTTTAGGATTATGATTAATCCGTTCGCACTGTTTTAACGCTTTATTGTACAAAATAGTGGTACTCACCAGCTCAACAAACCGAGCAAAATGTAAAAATAATTTTATTCCACTTCGGAGAAGTATATATGGACGCTCTCTATAATCTATTTTTAGGCTTTAATAATCAGGTATTATCTAAAGCACCATTCCTCCTCGGGATCGTTGCTTGTTTAGGTTATATCTTACTGAAGAAAGATACGACAACTGTTATTAAAGGTACAATCAAAACCATTGTTGGTTTTTTAATGGTACAACAAGGTTCTGGCTTCTTAACCTCCAGTTTCAAACCTATCATTGACAAACTTTCAGAATTCCACCACTTAACGGGTGCTGTTATTGACCCTTACACCAGTATGCAATCTACCATTCAAACCATGGGTGAAAACTATGGTTGGGTCGGTTATGCTGTGTTACTTGCATTAGCATTGAATATCTTATTAGTGGTGTTAAGACGTGTCACGGGTATTCGTACCATTATGTTAACTGGTCATATCATGTTCCAACAAGCTGGCTTAGTTGCGGTGTTCTACATGATTATTGGTGCCTCTATGTGGGAAACCGTGATTTATACTGCGGTCTTAATGGCTCTCTATTGGGGTATTTCCTCTAACATTATGTATAAACCAACCCAAGCTGTTACTGGCGGTGCGGGTTTCTCCATTGGTCACCAACAACAAATTGCCTCTTGGGTAGCGGTTCAATTAGCACCAAAATTAGGTGATCCAAAAGATACCGTAGATAATATGAAATTACCAAAATGGTTACATATTTTCCACGATAGTATTTCTGCCACAGCGTTAGTCATGACCGTGTTCTTTGGTATTATCTTACTTTCTTTCGGTTTAGATAATCTTCAAACCATGGCAGGTAAAACCCACTGGATTATGTATATTATCGAAACAGGTATGAAATTTGCGGTAGCCATTCAAATTATCGTGGTTGGTGTGCGTATGTTCGTAGCGGAATTATCCGAAGCGTTTAAAGGTATCTCCGAACGTGTGATTCCAAATTCTGTATTAGCCATTGACTGTGCGGCAATTTATGCTTACTCACCAAATGCCATGGTATTCGGTTTCATGTGGGGTGCTATCGGTCAATTTATTGCGGTCGGCTTACTCCTTGCTTTCGGTGATAACTTCGGGGTTGAAGTATTAATTATCCCAGGCTTTATCCCAATGTTCTTCTCTAACGCAACCGTCGGTGTATTTGCTAACAAATTTGGTGGTTGGAAAGCAGTTATCAAAATCTGTTTAGTGATGGGTATGATTGAAGTGCTAGGCTCTGCTTGGGTAATTCAATTATTAAAATCACAAGGTACCGAATTCAACGGCTGGATGGGTATGGCAGACTGGGCATTATTCTGGCCACCAGTATTACAAGGTATCGTCAGCATTCCATTCTTCTTCTTCGTTATCTTAGCGCTTTGCTTAGTCTATATGTTCTTCGCTTCACGCAAATTACGTGCTGATGAAGCTGCAGCGGCAGCCGCTGGTAAAACCCTTGAACAAATGGACGGTTACGGTGTAGAAGAAGAAACTGTTGCTGAACCTGTAGCAACCACTAGCACACAAGCCAATACTGATGCCAAACCTATCCGTATCTTAGCGGTATGTGGTTCTGGTCAAGGTTCATCAATGATGATGAAAATGAAAATTAAACAATACCTAGACAAACGTGGTATTCCAAATGTCATGGACTCTTGTGCGGTTACTGATTACAAAGGAAAACTTTCAGGTATCGACATCATTGTTTCATCTAAACACCTTGCTGGTGAAATTAACGGTGGCGACAGTGTATCTGTATTAGGCGTACAAAATATGCTTAATCCGAATACTTTTGGTGATGAATTAGTTGAATTAATCAACAAACACACCAACAAGTAACCTTATCCCCCCAGCCGTTTCGGCTGGGGTTTCCTCATACACAACTAAAAGGAAGGAAATTACAATGTTAAAAGAATCTCTCATTGCCAATAACTCAATTAAATTAAACCAAACAGCGAATAACTGGGAAGAAGCAATTAAAATCGGTACTGATTTATTAGTTGCCTCAGGTGCGATTGAACCTCGTTACTACGATAATATTATCGCTAAAGTAAAAGAAATGGGACCTTACATCATTCTTTCCCCAGGATTAGCTATGCCACATGCTCGCCCAGAAGAGGGAGTAATTAAAACTGCATTTGCTTTAGTCACCTTAACTAAACCAGTAGTGTTTGAGGGTGAAGATGAACCTGTTAGCGTTCTGATTACCCTTGCAGGTAGTGATTCCGATCAACATATGCAAGGCATTATGGAAATCACCCAAGTATTAGAAGATGAAGATCCAAACAGTGAAACTGGTGTTGATTTGAAAAAACTCTTAAATTGCAAAACCAGCGATGAAGTGATCGCGGTAATTGATGCAGCATTAAATTAAGCACATTTTGCTGTAACTTAGTGTGTAAGGGTGTTTTACATACGCCCTGATATTACCCAAATTCTAATACCATTTAACATTATTGTTTGGGCGTATGAGATACGCCTCGACAAACATACAGAGGAAAAAATTATGTCTAAACCATTATTACAAATCGCCCTTGACTCATTGAGCTTAGAAAAAGCCGTTGCCGATGCAAAACAAGCAGAAAGCGTGGTTGAAATCATCGAATGCGGTACCATCCTTGCTTGTGCTGAAGGTATGAAAGCAGTGAGTACCTTACGTGCTTTACACCCAAATCACATTATCGTGTGTGATTTAAAAACCACTGACGGTGGTGCGATCTTAGCTAAAATGGCATTTGAAGCTGGTGCCGACTGGTTAACCGTATCCGCTGCTGCTCACCCAGCCACCAAAGCCGCTTGTAAAAAAGTCGCTGATGATTTCAACGCAGCTCACCCTGAATTAAAAGTGAAAAAAGAAATCCAAATTGAAATCTACGGTAACTGGACAGTAGAAAAAGATGCTAAAGAATGGGTTGAATTAGGCGTGAAACAAGCCATTTACCACCGTTCCCGTGATGCAGAATTAGCAGGCAAAGGCTGGACACCAGAAGATGTCGAATTAATGAAACAACTTTCTGCCTTAGGTCTTGAACTTTCTATTACTGGCGGTATCGTACCTGAAGAAATTCACCTATTCAAAGAAATCAAAAACGCCAAAGCCTTTATTGCTGGTCGAGCATTAGTGGGTGAAAAAGGCAAACAAACTGCCGAAGCGATTCGTGCTGAAATTGAAAAATATTGGGCATAATTAGAATTCGCCTAACCATATAATAAAAGCACCGTACTTGATGATATTATTAACCATAAAAGTGCGGTGCTTTTTTCTATTATTTTCGAGAATAGCAAATTAGGCTTCTTTCTTAACTAATTTCGTCCAGTTGTAATAACCATAAATGGAGTTCAACAAATAACCGCTATACATAATATACATCGCTGGGGTTTCTGCCCATAAAACAATTGAGAGAATATTTAACACAATCCACAACGCCCATTGTTCACGATAACGCAAAATCATCAATAATTGTGCAGCAAAGGTAATAATCGTGGTGGTGCCGTCAAGCGATGCCGAACTGCCCCCTGCGGCATTCACCGCTTGAATAAAGAAGAATGAACATACTGCAATACTCACTAATAAAATCAGCCAACCTGTTGGGGTTAAGGCTTTCGCAATCACTTCCTCATTCCCCTGTTGGTCATTTTGCATGTTGGCTTTCCACATAAAATAACCAATAAATTGGGCTGGAATATACACATATAGCGTGGTATTCATTTCACCGATAAAATTATTGCCCCAAGCTACATAAAAATAAGTATAAGCAAAAATAAGCCCGAAGAAGTAGTTACTGATTTTTCCTTTACTGACGAAAATAACACATAACAATCCCGCAATTCCTGAGATCATTCCCAATGGTGACTCTGGTGCTTGTACATACGCCCAAATTTGAGCCCCAACAAAAACCACAATCCATAGAGCTTCAATCGTATTCCAACCACCAAAGAATTCTTTTTTAATGGCATTAACATAGTTCATAACAGGCTCCTCAATATTAATAACAAACAGATGAATTTTTGCACCGCACTTTAATGAAGTCAAGGATAAATTACAAAATAGTAAAAATTAACCATATAAATACATTTTAAGGAAAATATTTTATACATAGGATAGCTTGTTACCTTTGGCAAATATTTGATAAAATACGTTCCCTTAATTTACCATAACAAGAGTGTCCCCCTATTATGTCATTTGCTATCGGTCAACGTTGGATCAGCGAAAGTGAGAACGATCTCGGTTTAGGCATCATCACCGAACTTAATCACCGCAGTATCACAATTTCTTTCCCAGCCGCACAAGAAACCCGAATTTATGCCATTGCCACTGCCCCTTTAACCCGTGTGATCTTCAAACAGCACGATCACATCACACATCAACAAGGCTGGCAGGCAAAAATCGTGGATACGATGATGAATAATGACATTGCCCTGTATTTAGTCCAACGTTTAGATAATGGCGAAGAAATGGTGATCAAAGAAATGGAACTCGCCAGTCATATCAGTTTTAGTCAACCACAAGATAAATTATTCGCAGGACAAATCGATCGCTCGGATCGCTTTGCCTTGCGTTATCGTGCTTTACAACATCAACAGGCACAATTTCAATCTCCCTTACGTGGGCTATGTGGTATTCGAGCAGGCTTAATTCCCCACCAACTGCATATTGCCAAAGAAGTAGGTCAACGTATTGCACCACGAGTATTGTTAGCAGATGAAGTTGGGTTAGGTAAAACCATTGAAGCTGGCATGATTTTACAACAACAAATTTTTGCGGAACGTGCCGATCGAGTATTAATCCTGCTGCCAGAAACCTTGCAACATCAATGGCTAGTGGAAATGCTACGCCGTTTTAACTTGCATTTTTCGCTATTTGATGAAGAACGTGCTGGCGATTTTTCCGCAACCGAAGATGAACAAGAGCGAAATCCTTTTGATGCGGAAAACCGCATTATTTGTTCCATTGATTGGTTGGTGGCAAATCCAAAACGAATGCAACAGTTAATTGCAAGCCAATTTGATATGTTGATTGTAGATGAAGCACATCATTTACAATGGTCACCTGAAAATCCAAGTACAGCATATCAGTTAGTAGAAACCTTAGCTCAACAAATTCCGTCTGTATTACTCCTCACTGCCACGCCAGAACAACTCGGACAACAAGGGCATTTCGCCCGCTTACGCTTATTAGATAATGACCGTTTTTATGATTACCATGCGTTCTTACAAGAACAGCAAAATTATCAACCTGTTGCCAAGGCAGTACAAACTTTACTGACAGAAAAATCGTTAAGTGCGGTGCAAAAAAATGCCATTTCTGATCTGTTATCCGAACAAGATATTGAGCCACAATTTAAGGTATTAGAGAGCCATAACGAACCAGAAAAAGCCAGTGTTCGACAAGAACTCATTCGTCATCTGATTGACCGTCATGGTACCAGTCGATTGTTATTTCGTAATACCAGATCAGGCGTAAAAGGCTTTCCGCAACGGATTTATCATCAAATCACCCTTGAATTACCTAAGCAATATGAAAATACCATGAAAGTGATGCGTTCTCTCGGTGAAAATGTTGAGCAAGGTTTATTTTATCCAGAACAGCTGTTTCAGAAAATGAATGACAATGCCAAATGGTGCGAATTTGATCCCCGTTTTGATTGGTTGGTCACGTTCTTAAAAAATCACCGCACGGAGAAAGTGTTAGTAATTTGCCAACTGGCTCAAACTGCGATTCAGTTAGAGCAAGCCCTGCGAGAAAAAGAAGGGATTCGTAGTGCGGTATTTCATCAAAATATGTCGATTATTGAACGAGATCGAGCCGCCGCTTACTTTGCGGATCAAGAACAAGGTGCTCAAGTATTACTCAGTTCAAGTATCGGTTCAGAAGGGCGAAATTTCCAATTTGCGCAACATTT
Source organism: Lonepinella sp. MS14435 (assembly GCF_042485795.1). GTDB lineage: Bacteria > Pseudomonadota > Gammaproteobacteria > Enterobacterales > Pasteurellaceae > Lonepinella. Next base: position 584,393 of record NZ_CP169368.1, on the reverse strand, counting down.
AGTGCTGTTTAACTTGCCAGATAATCCCGATTTATTAGAGCAATGTATCGGGCGTTTAGACCGAATCGGGCAAACTAAAGCAATTCAAATTCATGTCCCTTGTTTTGCTCAAACACCACAAACCTTGTTAGCCGATTGGTATCATCAAGGCTTAAATGCCTTTGAACAAACCTGTCCAATGGGGGCAATGTTATTTGAAAAGTGCGGTGAAAAATTACAACATTTTTTGCAACATCCTTCCGCACTTGATGGTTTTGCCGATTTTATCAAAGAAACAGCTAAACAACGTGCCAAGCTGAAAGACGAACTCGAAAATGGACGAGATCGCTTACTGGAATTAAATTCCAACGGTGGTATTCAGGCTCAACAGTTAGCAAATCAAATTGCCGAGCAAGACAACAACCCTGAATTAGTCAATTTCACCTTAAATTTATTCGACATTATTGGTGTAGAACAAGAAGACTTAGGCGAACAATCCATTGTCATTACGCCCACTGGCACAATGTTAGTGCCTGATTTCCCTGGCTTAAAAGAAGACGGTATCACGGTAACATTTAGCCGAGATGTTGCCTTAGCACGTGAAGATGTCGAATTTCTCAGTTGGGATCACCCCATATTACGCAACGGCATTGACTTAGTCTTGTCTAACGACATCGGCAAAACGGCAACTTGCTTGTTAAGCAATAAAAAATTGCCAACGGGGACATTATTATTAGAATGTATTTACGTAGTGGAAAGCCAAGCTCCAAAAGGCTTGCAGCTAAACCGTTTTTTACCGCCTACGCCTGTACGATTATTGTTAGATAGCAAAGGCAATAATCTCGCTCCCAATGTGGCATTCGAACATCTTGAAAAACAGCTTAAACCGATGGAGAAAACCATGGCACACAAAATGGTGAAAATGGTTCGCCCCAATTTAGAACAAATGCTCAAGGCTGGAGAAAACTTGATGATGCTTGAGTCTAAACAAATTATTACGCAAGCCAAACAGTTGGCAGATAAACAATTAAGCGAAGAACTAGAACGCCTAACCGCATTAAAAGCCGTCAACCCGAATATTCGCCAAGATGAAATTAACAGCTTAGAGGCAATGCTCCAACAATCATTACAGCATTTAGAACAAGCTCACTGGCGATTGGATAGTTTGAGGGTGATGGTGAGCCAGTAGTAAATGAAACATTAAACGAAAACTATGCTAAAATGCACCGCACTTTTACCTAAAAACTGAAATATTATGGCGTTAATTGACTACAATCCCCCGACTGAGCCTTGGCTTGATATTGTTTACCATGATAATCATATTATGGTGGTCAATAAACCCAGTGGCTTACTTTCTGTGTCAGGCAATCAACCACAATATCGTGATAGTGCCATGAGCCGCATTAAGGATAAATACGGCTTTTGTGAGCCTGCACACCGCCTTGATATGGCAACCAGCGGGATTTTGCTGTTCGCCATGAGCAAAGCTGCCGACAGCGAATTGAAACGTCAATTTCGTGAACGAGAAACGGAAAAGCATTATCAAGCCTTAGTGTGGGGACACATTAAAGCCGAACGTGGCATCGTGAATTTGCCGTTAATTTGTGACTGGGAAAACCGCCCACGTCAACGGATAGATTTTGTCTATGGCAAACGTGCCGTGACGGAATTTGAGGTGTTAGAACGTTTGCCGAATAACAGCACAAGAGTAAAACTTACCCCGATTACGGGGCGTTCCCATCAATTACGTTTACACATGCTGGCGTTAGGGCATCCGATTCTAGGCGATAAATTTTATTCGCCACCACAAGCCAAAGCCATGTCGCCGAGATTATGCTTACATGCGGAAAGTTTGACCATTCATCACCCAATAACCAAGGAAAAAATGACATTCAGCCACACTGCTGAATTTTAATCGTATATAGATAGCTAAATTTTATTTTTAAAGGAATATAAATGAAAATTGATGACAAGATAGTCGAAAACCTCATTTTAAACACGGTAAGAAATGAAGTTGTCCCCGCCCTAGGTTGTACTGAACCGATTTCCTTAGCATTAGCATCCGCCGTGGCACGTTACCATTTAGGGCATTTACCTGAACGCATTAATGCCAAAGTATCAGCCAATTTAATGAAAAACGGCATGGGCGTCACCGTACCCGGAACTGGTACACTTGGCTTGCCTATGGCAGCCGCCATTGGGGCAATCGGTGGTAATCCTGATGAGGGCTTAGAAGTATTAAAAGATATTACCCCAGAGCAAGTAACACAAGCCAAAGCCATGTTGACAGAAAATCGGGTGGCGGTTTCAATTCTTGAAACGGAGCATCTTCTTTATTCGGAAGCCTGTTTATCTTATGGCGATGATCGAGTTTGTGTACGTATTGCCGCCCATCATACCAACATCATTTATATTGCCAAGAACGATAAAGTCATTTTTTCCCAACCTTGTGCGGCAGAAACGGATAATCTGAATGATATTTTTATCACCATTTCTGCACAAGATATTTTTGATTTTTCAATGAATGTCGCCTTAGAAAAAATTGAATTTATTGATGAGGCAGAAAAACTCAATTCAGCCTTATCACAAGAGGGGTTACGCCATGAATATGGTTTGCATATCGGACGCACCTTGCAAACTCAAATCGGCAAAGGATTACTCAGTGATGATTTAATGAATCGTATCATTATTGAAACCACCGCAGCATCCGATGCTCGTATGGGGGGAGCAAATCTTCCTGCTATGAGTAATTCAGGCTCAGGCAATCAAGGAATTACCGCCACCATGCCAGTGGTTGTGGTGGCTCGTCATTTAAAGGCTAACCACGAACAGCTTATTCGTGCTTTGTTTCTATCACACTTAATGGCGATTTATATTCATAGTAAGTTACCAAAACTTTCTGCCTTATGTGCAGCAACCACCGCCGCTATGGGTAGCTGTGCAGGTGTCGCTTGGTTGCTGACGGGGAAATTTGAAACCATTAGCATGGCAATCAGCAGTATGATTGGCGATATTAGTGGGATTATCTGTGATGGTGCAGCAAATAGCTGTGCCATGAAAGTGTCCACCAGTGTAAGCTCGGGTTATAAATCTGTATTAATGGCGTTGGACAATACTCAAGTAACTGGCAATGAAGGTATTGTTGAACATTCCATTGACCGCTCCATTGATAATCTGTGTAACATTGCATCACGCAGTATGCAATATACTGACCGTCAGGTAATTGAGATTATGGTAAGCAAGCCCAAACTTTAACTTTATTTGCTAAAGTGCGGTGAATTTTATCAATGTTTCACAATCGGTTAGATTTAGGAAATTTAACAAAAATCTTCTCAATCTAACTGCTTGTTTATATACTTTTCTTTCCCATTAACAGCGTATATCATATAATACAATGAAGAATTTACAAAATTAAGTAACTCACGAGATTACAGAAATACAACATGTCGAATACTTCCTCACAACAAAAGAAAACAACAACGCCTAACACAGAGAACACTTGGAAACCTGTTATTCCTACGGTGGCTTTTCCCTTAAAGCCTAAATCCAATAACAATAAAAATGTGTTACAGAAATATTTCAACAACCTTGCAGGCGATCCAAGTGCCCGTTTTCTGTTTAATGAAAGCGGACTCTGGCATCAAGGAATTCATTTACGGGCAGAAAAATTCAAGTCAAGTGAATTTGATAATCAACAGATTTGTGCTATTGCAGATGGTGAACTCATCGCCTATAAGGTGGATAGTTCCTATAAAATGGAAGATGAAGATGCGGGAGCGAGCTATTCTACAGGGTTCTTTCTGCTTGAACATCATTTAGAATATCCGAAAGACAACAAGCTGACTTTTTATTCATTTTACCGTCATACCGCTGAATTAAAAAAATACGATGCGACAGTTTCCAAAATACTTGGGGAAACCAAATCGGCAGATAAATACCCTGTTATGATAAGAAATGAACATAATCAAGCAACAGGCAAAACATTACCTGATGGCGTGGTGCTTGAGGTAAGAAAAAATCACCATAATAAGACACATTATGATGAGCTTATTTGGTATAAAGACAAGGTAACTAATCAAGAAGTTAGACCTGAAAAAGGGCGTTGGAAGATTTATTCTAAATCTTATCGGGTGATGATAGAAGAATCCTTACCTGCTATTCCGTTACTTGCCGAAAATGGAATTGAAACCCAAACAGACAAAGAAGTGGCACTCGCTAACCCAATTAAGGTTAAAGCGGGGGATGTATTGGGATTAATGGGAGAATACAACCAAACGGAAGAAAACGGAAAACGTTTGTTACATCTTGAAGTGTTTACCTATGATGATATTGAGGCTTTTCGCAATAAAGCCAAGGAAGCATATCAACAGGATAAAAAACAAGACAAAGAGAAACGTAGCTTACCAGATAACTTTTTATATGTTGACCGAAATCAACCTTATTATAGTCTGGTAGGAAAAGAACCAACCCAAATAGGTGAAACCCAGACAGAAATCTTTGTGCCTTTATCAGAGTTAGAAAAGAAAAGCGTCAAAGTGAAAGATGACCAAGGTAAGGAAATAAGCAAAGATTATTATAATATTCAGCCTTATCTACATCAAAGCACCACGAATAGTAATGTAGGCATTTATGTGGACGATTCTCACCTTACCCAAGGCATCACTTTCCCTGGTATGAATGTATTTACCACACAAAGTAATGGGGTAGATATTTTTGACCAGACACTTTGTCATTATTTAAATCCCGATGAGAAAGATTTAGAATCAAAAGAAAGGCTCAATCCGTTGTTTAAAGCGATAATGGAGGAGCTGGATTTGGATAAGGAGAAAGGCGAACCTGTGAGATTTGAGGCAGGGAGATTACATCAATTATCACTTGATGCTATTCAACACCGAAGATTTATAGGTATCATTCCAAAACATCAAAACGAATGGGCAAGTAATCGAGTTCAGCAGTTTGAGAAACTTTGTCGTGTATTTATCGACCAAAATCAAGCAAAGACCGCCCAACAAATTAGAAAACGGGTGGGTGATTTATCAATACAACTAAAAGTAAGAAGTTTTGATACGGATAAGGAGGCTTATTTTATACATCCGTTGGGGTTGATTGGGGCGTTAATAATCAAGCCATTGTTAATTACCACAGAAATGGTGAATGCTGTTGCTGCTGGAAGAGGTAATGATCAGACACTTCTGGATGCATTAAATAAATATGCTGTATTGTATAAAATTAATACTCCATTAAGGATTGCCCATTTCTTAGCACAGTGTGCCCATGAATCAGGTGGTTTTACCAAAACAGTTGAAGGTGGAAATTACCAGAGAACCGCAGCTTTGGGATTTAGCAACTTCAGAAATGCATCGTCATCTAAAAAAGATACTGTATGCCCACCGAATATGAGATTTTGTAAACAACCAAATTTATTTAATCTTATATACGCTAATAGCAATGGCAATGGTGACGAAAATTCTGGAGATGGATATAAATATCGTGGTGGTGGCTATATTCAAATTACGGGAAAAGAAAAATACGCAGGTTATACCCAAGCTCATAATACTCATTCACCAGATGATCAACAAGACTTTGAATCTAACCCAGAGCTAGTTAGAGAGAACATTGAATATAGTGTTGAATCAGCTATGTATTGGTGGAGAAATATGGGAAGTCACTATGAAGACAGTAATGTGTTGGCTGATTTAGGTGCAACAGATGCTGAATTAATTATGATGGGAGCTAATGTAAATGGGTGGTATACAACTGCTGCTGATGGTTTTCCATTATTACAAGTCAATAAGCATGGAATAAGAGCTTTACGTACACCTAGAGGATTTACTGACAGACAAACCCGTTTTAATGCAATTAAAAGATTATTGGGGCTATAATATGAGAAAATGGATATTGGCTTTGATTTTACTATGTAGTACATTAGTTTCGTTTGCTGAAGATATTTATCAACAGATTTATAATTTAGATTCGCCCTATTATGGGAAAGATTTCCCAACCGCAAAATATGTATCTTATCCAAGGGAAAATGTTTCAATTGAACTATCGTATAAAGAAACTGGAACAGCCCATTTTGCAGGCTCAGAACATTCGTTGTTTACAGAAATAGTTCTAATTAAAGTCGGTAAAACAGTAAAAACAATTATAACGGAAGAACAACCTTATCCCATGAATAAAAATTATATTACTTTGTGTAAAATGCATAATGGTAATAAACTTTTATCCCATACAGGTGTATTTGAAGGAATTGAGTTTTTTGAGCCTTGGATCGGGTTTAATATAAAATTTTACGAAATTATGAAATATACCAATAATCCTATTATAAAAGAACTACCTGAAAATATAGAGTCTAAATTTAATAAAGATAATGAATATTGGGTTCCAACAGTTAGAAAAAATAAACCTAATGATGGTCGGGGATTTTATCCTTTTTACAATGAAGCAAAAACACTAAAACGTTTAATCGAGATGAATTTGTGTAACCCTATTGATTCTCCACAAATCTTAGAAAAAAATCTAAAAAATAAAAAAGAAATAAATATTGATGAGCTTTATTTAGACAATCAATTTCTGCTCTATCCTTTAGATAACAATAATGTTGTTTCATATAACAATACTGCATTTTATTTAGAGCAAAACAAAAATTATAATTTAGCAGTTTATTTATTAAAGAAAATTATTGAGAAATACCCTTCAAGAGAGGTTGCCTATATTAATCTAGGAGATGCTTATTGGGAGAGTGGAAATAAGAAAGGGGCAGTTCAATCTTATCAAAATTACGTTCAAAAAATGTACAATTTAGGAAAGCAGGAAAAAATTCCAGAACGTGTATTAAATAGAATTGAATCATTTCCTAATAATTAAAAAGTTGAACATTTAATTTATTGTTTGCAATTAAAAAAAGCAACCTAAAAATCAACTGTTTTTAGGTAAATCGCTCAAAAGTGCGGTTAATTTTTGAATATTTTTAAATATTATGAAAAATCTTGCTATACAGACGAAGAAAGAAAGTTCTTTTTCGCTATTGACGAACAAATCATGAAATTTGATTCATTGTCGCCACCCCCTTAACTCATGTGATCTTCAAAAAGCACGATCACATCACACATCAACAAGGCTGGCAGGCAAAATCGTGGATACGATGATGAATAATGACATTGCCCTGTATTTAGTCCAATGTTTAGATAATGGCGAAGAAATGGTGATCAAAGAAATGGAACTCGCCAGTCATATCAGTTTTAGTCAACCACAAGATAAATTATTCGCAGGACAAATCGATCGCTCGGATCGCTTTGCCTTGCGTTATCATGCTTTACAACATCAACAGGCACGATTTCAATCTCCCTTACGTGGACTATGTGGTATTCGAGCAGGTTTAATTCCCCACCAACGGCATATTGCCAATATGGAACAACGTCTTTCATCTCGAGTATTACTGGCAGATTGAGATTATGGTGAGTAAGCCCAAACTTTAACTTTTTTCTGCTAAAGTGCGGTGGGAAAAACCTTTAATTTTTTCACCGCACTTTCCCCTTGAATTAGGCTATAATAGGGTCATATTGAATTATTGAGAACTATTATGACCCAAATTGCCCCAAACCCTCTCGTCCTAGTGGACGGTTCGTCTTATTTATATCGTGCCTTCCATGCCTTTCCCCCTTTAACTAATTCACAAGGTGAGCCGACTGGGGCGATGTATGGCGTGTTGAATATGATCAAAAGCCTGATTTCGCAAGTGCAACCAAGCCATATTGCGGTAGTGTTTGATGCTAAGGGCAAAACCTTTCGTGATGAACTGTTTGAGCAATATAAATCCCATCGTCCACCGATGCCTGATGAATTACGGTCGCAGATTGAACCGCTACATCAGATGATTCGGGCGTTAGGCATTCCGTTATTATCCATTGAAGGCGTGGAAGCTGATGATGTGATCGGTACGCTTGCCATGCAGGCGGCAAGTGTGGGAAAAAATGTGTTAATTTCTACGGGCGATAAGGATATGGCACAGCTAGTTAATCAGCATATTATGCTGATTAATACCATGAATAATAGTCTGTTAGATCGTGCTGGTGTGATAGAAAAATATGGGATTCCACCTGAATTGATTATTGATTATTTGGCATTAATGGGCGATAGCTCGGATAATATTCCCGGTGTCGCTGGCGTGGGTGAAAAAACCGCATTGGGCTTGTTACAAGGGATTGGGTCAATGACGGAAATTTATGCCAATCTTGATAAAGTTGCCGATTTGCCGATTCGTGGGGCGAAAAAATTAGGCGAAAAATTGCTATCTGCCAAGGCAGATGCGGATCTGTCCTATGTGTTAGCCACCATTAAAACCGATGTCCCATTAGAAGTGAGCCATGATCAACTCCAAATCGGTACAGCGAATAACGATCAACTTGCTGAATATTTTGGGCGATATGAATTTAAACGTTGGTTAAATGAAGTATTGAACGGCGAAAGTTCCGTGACGAATCCAACAGAGCAAACGGTAAAGATTAATCCTTATCAGGCGACAGCTAATATTGCCAAAGAAGAAAAAATTGAGCAAAGTGCGGTGAAAAATTCGGTAAAAATTGACCGCATTTTATATGAAACGATCACCACAGAAACACAGTTAAATCAGTGGATTAAACAAATTGAGCAAGCCAAATTAGTGGCGGTGGATACCGAAACTAACGCCCTTGATGCCATGCAAGCGGAATTAGTTGGTATTTCCTTTGGATTAGAAAATGGCAAAGCCTGTTATATTCCCTTAGGGCATTGTCAGCAAGTGGCTGTGCATCATGAGAATGGACAAGGGGATTTATTCGCCGATGCCGAAAGCCCTGAAATGCAATGGAAATTAATTGAAAATCAATTAGATAAACAATATTGTTTAAACCAATTAAAACCCTTGTTAGAGAACGCTAACATCAAAAAAATCGGACAAAATATTAAATATGATTTAACAATTTTTGCTAACCATGGCATTGCCGTGCAAGGGGTACAATTTGATACCATGTTAGAAAGCTATGTGTTAAACAGTACAGGGCGACATAATATGGACGATTTAGCCGAACGTTATCTCGGGCATCAAACCATTGCGTTTGAAACCTTAGCGGGCAAAGGCAAAAACCAACTCACCTTTGATCAGATTGAGTTAGATAAAGCCGCCGAATATGCGGCAGAAGATGCCGATGTGACCATGAAATTACATCAAACCTTATGGCAAGAATTACAGGCGACACCTGAGCTGATTACGTTATTTGAACAAATTGAATTGCCGTTAGTCACGGTGCTTTCTCGCATTGAACGGCACGGTGTATTAATTGATAAACAAGCTTTGGCAACACAATCTGCGGAAATTACCTTGCGATTGAATGAGCTAGAACAGCAGGTGCATCAAGAAGCAGGCGAAACTTTTAAGTTGGCATCCACCAAGCAATTACAAGAAATTCTGTTTGAAAAGCTCGCTTTGCCAGTCATTGCCAAAACCCCGAAAGGTTCGCCATCCACCAATGAAGAGGCGTTGGAAGCGTTAGCTCAACAAGGGCATATTGTGCCAAAATTGCTGATTGAACATCGTGGTTTAGCCAAGTTAAAATCCACTTACACCGATAAATTACCTTTGATGATTAACCCCAAAACAGGGCGAGTGCATACCTCTTATCATCAGGCAGTGACTAGCACAGGACGGCTTTCATCCAGCGATCCCAATTTACAGAATATTCCTATCCGCAATGAAGAAGGGCGTAAAATTCGCCAAGCCTTTATTGCCAGAGATGGCTTTAAAATCGTGGCAGCGGATTATTCACAAATTGAATTACGCATTATGGCACATTTATCAGGCGATCAAGGTTTAACTAATGCTTTCCAACAAGGCAAGGATATTCACCGTGCCACCGCAGCGGAAATTTTTGGCTTGCCACTAGACGATGTCAGCAGTGAACAACGGCGTAGTGCCAAAGCGATTAACTTTGGTTTGATTTATGGCATGTCAGCCTTTGGTCTTGCTCGTCAGCTCGGTATTGCTCGGGGTGAAGCACAAAAATATATCGATTTATATTTCCAACGCTACCCAAATGTACAAACCTTTATGACGGATATTCAAGCCAAGGCAAAAGCTCAAGGCTATGTGGAAACCCTATTCGGTCGCCGTTTATATTTGCCTGACATTCATTCCAGCAACGCCATGCGAAGAAAAGGGGCGGAGCGTGTGGCGATTAATGCACCAATGCAAGGGACGGCGGCGGATATTATTAAAAAAGCCATGATTGCCTTAGATAACAAAATTCAACACAATCCAGATATTGTGATGATTATGCAAGTACACGATGAATTGGTATTTGAAGTGCGGTCGGAAAAAATCGAAGAATTTAGCCAACTGATTAAAACCGAAATGGAAAATGCGGCTCAATTAAGCGTGCCATTAATTGTGGATGTGGGTGTAGGCGATAACTGGGACGAAGCACACTAATGAAAACGATCAGCAATGAAACGGGCTACTGGTTAATTCACCAAGCCCAACAAATTTATTTCCCCAACCATGAATTGCCTTTTGGCAGTGCGAAACAATTAGGCTTAATCGGTAAGCAAGCCACCCAAATCGGCGAATGGCATAATGCACCACTGTATTTGGTGCAAGAAGAAACGACCAATAAAAACACGGCAAATGAACAACGAGAATGGACAACTTTACGTGCTTTATTAGGTTTACCTAAAACACAATTTTATTTGCTCAATCGTGGCATTGAACTCAATCATTTCTTTAAAACCCATCAATTTTGCGGAAAGTGCGGTGAAAAAACCGCAGTAACTTGCGATGAATGGGCGGTGCAGTGCCAAAATGCTGCTTGTCATTATCGAGCCTATCCCGTGATTTGTCCGTCTATTATTGTTGCCGTTCGCCGTCATGATGAGATTTTACTGGCATGCCATCAACGCCATATCCGTAGCGATGGGAGTGCTGGATTATATACCACGCTGGCAGGTTTTGTGGAAGTAGGCGAAACCTTTGAGCAAACCGTAGAGCGTGAAGTGTTTGAAGAAACAGGGATTAAAGTGAAAAATATCCGTTATTTTGGTAGCCAACCTTGGGCGTTTCCCAATTCCCAAATGGTCGGATTCTTAGCCGATTACGACAGTGGCGAAATTCAGTTGCAAGAAGCCGAAATTGTGGATGCCAGATGGTTCAAATATAATGAACCCATGCCTGAATTACCACCACAAGGAACAATTGCGTTGGAGTTAATTAAAGCCACATTGAAAATTTGCGAGCAATCCCCAAATTAACCCTATAACTTAATTAACAAAAACATAAGAAAATATGCAAAAAATCAAAATTCTCTTTGTATGTCTTGGCAATATTTGCCGTTCCCCTATGGCTGAATATTTAATGCGAGATAAAATTCAAAAAGCAGGTTTATCCGATTTTATTGAAACGGATAGTGCTGGTACATCAGGCGAAAATGATGGTGATGATATGCACTGTGGAACCGCTGATGTATTAGATCGCTTAAAGATTAAAAGTCATGATTTTGTTAGCCGCAAAGTGCGGTTAAAAGATCGAGAGAATTTTGATTATATCATCGCCATGGATAACCATAATTTATACGATTTACACCGCTTATTTGGTAAACAAGAAAATATTTTTGCTATCGCCAGCCTTTGTCCCGATTTAGCTTATGATCATATTCCTGATCCTTGGTACACTGGACGTTTTGATGAAACCTATCAATTACTTGAGCAATGTTGCAATGCCCTATTAATTAAAATCAAACGAGAACATAAATTACCATGAATTTGCAAAATCACTTATTAATCGCAATGCCGACCATGGACGATGATTATTTTCATCGTGCGGTGATTTTTATGTGTGAACATAATGACAAAGGTGCCATGGGATTAGTCTTAAATCAACCAACAGATTTAAGCCTTACCGAAATGGTGGCAAAATTGCGTTTTATGATGTCTGATGACAAAGTTTATCCACAGGATTATGTGGTGGCTGGCGGACCTGTTAGTATTGAGCGTGGTTTTATTTTACACACCCCAACAGCACAATCTTTTCTACATAGTTATAAAATTAGTGACCGTTTACAACTTACTACCTCAGCCGATGTAATTGATACTTTCGGTACACCAAATGCCCCTGAAAAATATTTGGTTGGCTTAGGCTGTGCCAGCTGGGTGAACGGTCAGCTAGAGCAAGAAATCGCTCAAAATATGTGGTTAGTTATGCCAGCAGATGAGCGAATTATTTTTGATGTAGCTTATCAAGATCGTTGGACAGAATCGCTAAAATTATTGGGGATTGATAGCCATAATTTAAGTGGTAAGGCAGGATATTGCTAATGGGGATCACCGTTCTCGCCTTTGATTTTGGCACCAAAAGTATCGGTTGTGCGGTGGGACAATCTATTACTGGCACGGCACAAGCCTTGACCGCCTTTAAAGCACAAGATGGTATTCCAAATTGGGACGCTATTGAAAAATTACTCAAAGAATGGCAACCCGATCGCCTTGTGGTCGGTTTGCCACTCAATATGGATGGCACCGAACAGGCTCTCACCTTACGAGCCAAAAAATTTGCCAACCGTTTACACGGGCGTTTTGGTTTACCTGTGGAATTACAAGATGAACGCCTTACTACCGTGGACGCGAGAGCAGAAATTTTTCAACGTGGCGGTTTTAGAGCTTTAGATAAAGGTAAAGTAGATGGTATTTCGGCTTGTTTAATTTTAGAAAGTTGGTTTGAATTACATTCAGCAGAATAAAAAACTGCGGTGAAAATCACCGCAATTTTGCTTAAATTGAATAATCTTCTAATACCACTGCTTTTGTTTGCATCAAAAACTGTTTGGTTCGTTCCTGTTGTGGTCGTTCGAAAAAATCTTTAGCATTGTTAGTTTCCACGACTACCCCATCTGCCATAAAAACGACCCGATCCGCTACATCTCTAGCAAATTGCATTTCATGCGTCACAATAATCATCGTCCAACCCTCTGCCGCCAACAGCTTTAATACTTGCAACACTTCACCCACCCATTCGGGATCTAACGCTGAGGTAGGTTCATCTAACAAAATTAAATCGGGTTGCACCGCTAAGGCACGTGCAATCCCCACACGTTGTTGTTGACCGCCTGACAGTTGCGATGGAAACAGTTGAGCTTTATCTTGTAAACCTACTTTAGCTAACAATGCCATGGCTTGTTGTTTAGTTTGTTCGGCATTTTTCTTTTGTACAATCAGTGGTCCCTCCATCACATTTTCCAACGCAGTACGATGTGGAAACAAATTATATTGCTGAAACACCATGGACGACCGACGGCGTAATTGTAATTCTTGTTTTTTGCTGATTTTATGGGAAAAATCCAATTCCAGACTGCCGTCTGTAAAGCGTAATGTACCTTGATCGGGTTGCTCCAGCAGATTTAAACAGCGTAAAAATGTTGTTTTGCCAGAACCTGATGGACCAAGAATAGCCACCACTTCACCTTTTTGAATGGTCAGATCAATGCCTTTTAGAACTTCATTGCCTTTAAAATGTTTATGAATGTTTTTAATTTCTAACATTATCTTGATCCTAAATATGTCGTGATAAACGGGTTTCTAAACGCCCTTGTAATAAGGACAATACAAAACAGACAACCCAATAAATCAAAGCGGCTTCACTATAAATCAAAATAAATTCATAGCTCATTGCGGTGATATTCTGAGCAACTCGGAATAAATCTGTGACTAACACCAAAGAAGCTAAAGAGGTATCTTTCACCGTGCTAATAAAGGTATTTGATAAAGGTGGCACCGAAATTCGCATGGCTTGTGGCATAATATTACGTACAAACGCTTGACGATAATTCATTCCAATCGCATAAGACGCTTCCCATTGCCCTTTTGGAATAGCCAGAATAGATGCCCGAATAATTTCTGCCGCATAAGCACCGATATTCAAAGAAAACGCAATAATTGCAGTTGGAAAAGGATCTAAGGTTACGCCCACACTGGGTAAACCATAGAAAATAATAAAAATCTGCACTAACAGTGGTGTACCACGAATAATCGACACATAAACCCGACAAAGTGCGGTGAAAAATCGGTGTAAAAAGGAATGAGATTGGGTAGTACGAACAAGCGCCACCAGCATAGCAATCATTACTCCACCGACAAAAGAAAATACTGCCAGTGGAATGGTATTAATAATGGTCGCTTCTAACATAGGCAAAAACGAGCTGATTGCTAAGTCAGCTCGTTCTTCCGTCATAAACGGTAATTGTGCCAATAAATTATTCAGTAATGTCATCGCCAAACCATTTCACTGAAAGGGCTTTTAATGTACCGTCAGCACGCATTTCGGCAAGAGCTTTGCTAAATTGTGCTGCCACATCTTCATTACCTTTTAGAAAAGTGAACGCAGAACCTGTTTTTTCATCACTTTTCACGGCAATTTTTAACCCTACATCAGAGTGTTTTTTGAAATAATCCAACACCGCAATTTGTTCATTTACCGTTGTGTCCACACGTCCTTGCTTAACTAATTCAAGGTTTTGAGCAAGACTGTCCACGGTCACTAATACTGCCCCATTTTCTTTTGCTAAAGCCGTATAGTTACTGGTTGCCGATTGTGCCGATTTCACCCCTTTTAAATCGGCAAAAGACTTGATTTTATCGTTATCTGCTTTGGTTACAATTACCGCTCTTGAATAATTATAAGAATCCGAGAACGTATATTTTTTAGCACGTTCAGGGTTTGGACTCACTTGGTTAGCAATCACATCAAAACGCTTGGCGTTAAGCCCTGCAAACATGCCATCCCACGCAGTTTCTTTAAATTCGACAGTGAGATCTAAACGTTTAGCGACTTCATTCACCACATCAATATCATAGCCTGTTAATTTATTATTTTCGTGATAAGTAAAAGGGGCATAAGTACCCTCTGTTCCTACACGAATCACTTTAGTTTTGGCAAGTTGATCGGCTAAATCGGAGGCTTGTGCTGCTTGAATAGCAAAACCTAAGGTAAGACCAGCTAAAATAGCTTGGGTAAATAATTTCATGAATGATCCTTAATAACTTTGTAAATAAATTGTTGCGATTATAAAGAAGATTTTCAGTGTATCATAATAACAATATGATCTTTCATATAAAAAAATATTATAAGAAAAAGCACCGCAGTTTTTAACAAAATACGGTGCTTTTCAACTATTTATGCTTAATTATTCTTCTTTTAATGGTACTACTAACATATCAATAGTCACGACATTCATTAATTGGCGAGTAGAAGACATCAATTTACTCCAGAAATCTTGGTGATGACCCGTTACCAATAAATCAACGCTATATTGTTCAATCGCATCAGCAAGCACTTGACCTAGATCGCCACTACCACTAAGTTTTTCACTGATTGGATAACCTGCCTGATCAGCTAATTGTAATAAGGCTTGTTGAGTTTCACTTGAAATGCGATCTTGCATAGATGACATATTAACATCAATTAAGCCAGTATAAAGATCAGAGAAATTAACATCAACATGGATAATTGACAGTTTAGCATTATGCCGTTCAGCAATGGACACTGCTTTTTTCAACAATCTTGGGCTTTCATCAGAAAGGTCAACAGCAACTAAAATATGTTTATACATAACATGCTCCTTAATTTCTCAGGTTGGATTTATTATCTGTGGGTATATTAACACCTATATTGTATAAAAAATGTGTAGTAGATCACATTTTTGAAAAAAACAAAAATTTATTATAAGAAATAAGGGGTTTCAACATATCTTTAACACTCCATATCGCTATAAACCAGTATTTACAGCGACCCCTATTTATAGTAGGATTTATCTCTAAGCCAATGTGCTTGCTATGTTATGTGGTATTGTTTTTTAATACACTAGAAGTGCGGTCAGAAGTTTACTATTTTTGACCGCTTTTAATTTATTTTCTGTACTAATTTAAGGAAAGCCAATGAAAAAATTTAAACTCAGCGTAGTCAGTTTAGCACTCATATCTGCTACAGCTTACGCCGAGAATACAACTGAACTTGACGCTATCAATGTGACGGCGGAACAACAAGTTAAGCAATCTTTGGGTGTTTCAATCATTCATCACAAGGAACTTGAGCAAAATCCCGTAGAAAATGATCTCTCCGAAATTATTGCCAAGCAACCTGGTGTTACCTTGAGTACCAATGCACCAGGTGGAGCGCGTGGCAATAAACGCCAAGTTGATATTCGTGCAATGGGACCTGAAAATACGCTCATTTTAGTGGATGGTAAACCAGTCAAATCTCGCAATGCTGAACGTTATGGCAGAAATGGCACACGTAATACACGTGGTGATACTAACTGGGTACCTGCTGATGCCATTGAATCGATTGAAGTGCTGCGTGGTCCAGCGGCAGCTCGTTACGGTTCAGGGGCAATGGGTGGTGTGGTCAATATTAAAACGAAATCCCCTACCGAAGAATATCACGGTAGTCTTGATTTTTATACCGAACAACCCGAAGATAGCAAAGAAGGCTACACCAATCGCCTTGGTTTTAATTTTAGTGGTCCATTAATTAAAGATGTATTGGGTTTTCGTTTATATGGTAATACCGCCAGAACAGATGCCGATGATATGAATATTAATGCCAGAGAAGTGGCTCAGACGAACAGTGCGGCAACCTCATCAAATACCCTTTATGCGGGACGTGAGGGCGTAACCAATAAAGATGTATCGGGTCAATTAGTGTGGAATATTACATCAAATCAAAAATTGACCTTTGATTCATCATATAGTCGTCAAGGCAATATTTATAACGGCGATACACAAAATAGTTCCGTCTTAGTCAACAGTGCGCAAGCTATCAGTAATGATCTTGCTTTACTCCGAGCAGAAACAGCCACCCTTTACCGCCAAAGTTATAGTCTCACACATGAAAGTAAATGGGGCGCATTTGATAGTCGTACTTATTTCACCTTTGATAAAACCAAAAACTATCGTTATCCAGAAGGCTTATTAGGCAGTACAGAAGGGGCTTATAACGGTTTAACTAAGTCATCGAGTATTTTGAAAAATTATCGTTTTAGTAATGAATTATATATTCCGTTTACTATAGGCAGTTCAACACATACTGCCACGTTCGGGGTTGAGGCATCTCGTTCTGCTTTAGATGATTCAGCATCAATGACTCAAATTATGTCAACTTACGGCGTAATCCCATGGTTAGACAATAATAGTCGTAGTGGTAAAGTGGCACAAAATGAGTATGCCACTTTCTTAGAAGATAATATTTTATTATCCGATAATAAAACCATTGTGACACCTGCCGTACGTTTTGATTACAGCACTAATTCAGGCTCAAACTGGAGTCCATCATTAAACCTTTCTCATCAAATCAATGAGAATTGGAAATTAAAAGGTGGGGTTGCACGTGCCTATAAAGCACCAAACCTATACCAATCTTCACCGAATTATTTATTGGTCAATGCAAGTAATGGTTGTCCGATTGATAGTGCGAATATTTGGTCAAATCCGAATGCACTGAATGCCACAGGCGGAACAGGGACAAGAGCAAATCCATACACCAACAGCAATGCTGGTGGTTTTGACTGGGGTCGTGCTTGCTATTTCCTAGGTAATGAGAATATCAAACCTGAAACCAGCTGGAATAAAGAAATTGGGTTTGAATATACCAATAATGGCAAATTGCTATCTCTTGCTTATTTCCACAACGATTACCGCAATAAAATCGTGTCCAATGGCGATTTTGTCGGTACGGTTGATGCCCCAACCAACGGTTATGTGCGTGAAATCCGTACTGAAAACACGGAAAATGGTATTCCTGTTTATCGTACCTATACCGCAACCAATGTATATCGTTGGGGAAATGCAAAACGTGCTTTAATTGAAGGTGTAGAAGGAAACCTAACCTTACCATTCTTTGATGATACATTGACACTTAGCACCAACTTCACCTATATGATTAAAAACGTCAATAAAGATACTGGCAACCCAATTTCCAGCGTGCCGAAATACACGATTAATAGTACGGTAAACTGGAAAATCAATGATCAATGGGATATTAATACTAGCTATACGCATTACGGCAGACAAAAAACCGTGGTCAATCCTGAAAACTTTATGCAAGTCATTTATACCACGGGAGAAAGTATTGTTAAACAATATCAGTTAGGTAGCTATGGTATTTGGGGAGCTAACGTAGGCTATAAGTTCAACGATAATTTTAGCTTCCGTGCAGGTGTAAATAATCTCTTAGATAAACGCATTTATCGTAATGCAACAACGGCTCGTACCTATAATGAACGTGGTCGTTCTTATTATGCAAACTTGCGTTATGCTTTCTAATACAAAGTTAAATATCGGCACCGTAACTGCGGTGCTTTTTTTATCTTTTTTGAAAAAAGATAGATTTTTTATTATGATGATTAGAAAAATTAACCAAGGAAAGACACCATGGCATATTCAATAAAAGATTTTACTAAACTCATTGCTAAATTAAGAGATCCAAACGGTGGTTGCCCGTGGGATTTAAAACAAAATTACCGCTCAATGATCCCCTGTTTAATTGAAGAAACCTACGAAACCGTGGATGCTATCGAAAAAAATGATGACACCAATCTACGCGAAGAACTAGGCGATCTGTTATTACAAGTGGTCTTTTTCAGTCAACTAGCGAAAGAAGATGGCAAATTTACTTTTGACGATGTGGTTGATGAAGTGGCAAATAAAATCATTCGCCGTCACCCCCATGTTTTCGGCGATAAATCAGCTAATAATGAACAAGAAGCACTTGCGAATTGGAACGCGATGAAAGCCCAAGAAAAAGTTCCCCAAAATGCACCGCAGTCTATTTTAGATCATATTCCCCATGCTTTCCCTGCCTTATTACGAGCAGAAAAATTACAGAAAAAATGTGCTAACGTTGGTTTTGATTGGACGGATATTAATGATGTGCTTAACAAGGTACAAGAAGAGCTGGAAGAAGTTAAACAAGAACTAAATCAACCACAGTTAGATCAAACTAAAATCCAAGAAGAAATGGGGGACTTATTATTTGCTACGGTCAATTTAAGCCGTCATTTAAAATGCAACGCTGAAGAAAGCCTACGCCAAGCCAACCACAAATTTGAACGCCGTTTTCGTGCCGTAGAAAATAAGTTACAGCAACAAGACAAAACTTTCGAACAAAGCAATCTGATAGAAATGGATATATTATGGGATGAAGTGAAAAAAGAAGAATCCCTAAAATAACGCTCCAAACTGCGGTGGAAATATCAAAATTTTCCACCGCACTTCTTCTCTTAGGCAATCAGCCTATTAAACATAATCCTGTGCCATTTTCCCAGCCGCTTCGACCACTACTGCGACAGCTTTTTGCTCAGTGCTATGAATGGTGGCTTCATTCGGAATTTCTTGTTGAGTACGATTCACAATCACACCAGCGATCATGCCTGCACGTAGCCCCAACGCACTACACATAGTGAACAATGTGGCAGATTCCATTTCAAAATTCATCACATTGAGTTCCTGCCATTGTTTGAGTGAACCACGAAAATGACGGTAGATTTTACCCGAAAAAGTGTCATAACGTTCTTGCCCAGGATAGAACGTATCAGATGATGCCGTAATACCAACATAAGGTTGCACACCTTGATTTTTTGCCGCAGCAAAAAGGGCATTGGTACAATCAAAATTAGCAACAGCAGGATATTCCAACGGTGCAAAATGGCAACTAGCTCCATCTAAACGCACCGCACCTGTAGTAATCAGTAAATCCCCCACATTAATATGTGGCTGAATTGCACCTGTCGTGCCAATACGTAAAAAAGTACGTACGCCTAATTGAGCCAATTCTTCTACACAAATAGATACCGAAGGTCCACCAATGCCTGTGGAACAAACTACAATAGGTTGTCCACCTACATAGCCCAACCAAGAAGTAAATTCTCGGGTAGAAGCCAAAAACTCAGGATTATCCATTAATTTAGCAATACGCTCACTACGAGCAGGATCACCTGGCACAATCGCCACTTTCGCCCCTTTTAACATGGCTTTAGTTAAGCCCAAATGAAAAACTTCTGACATATTGTTCTCCTTTTTTATTATGTGATTATTCATTTCTCACTGCATTATAGTGTCTTGGTAACAAGCACTATTATTTTTTCTTAGCTTCACTCGAAACATAGCCAATTAATTGAGCAAAATCAATGGAATTTTGTTGTGTAATAACTGGTGTTCCCGTTTCTTTTTCCAAACTTTCTCGAGCAACCTTAGCAACATTTCCACCACGTTGTGCAACTGCTTTATTTTCTTCAAAACCATCAGGGTGGGTTATTTGAGTAATATCTTTGGTGGCAGCTTCTGCTAACATATTCAATACAAGCTCTGTGGTTGACATATTGTCACGTAAATTTTCTTTGTTTAACCCTTTGAAATTCTTATATTCTCTCGTTGTCATACCCGACCAAGCCCGAGTAATCTCGTTAGTGAGCATCGCAAATTCTCGCCCAGCTTTCACGCCATGATCTTGCCAAGCATCAGTTAATTCTTTACGCACCTGAATGGCTTGCAAACGCTGATTAATCCATTCTCTCGAATAACCTTTTTGCAGATAAGTTTGTAATGCTCGATCAATGGTCAGTTCTGGATCAATAATTTCATCAATTCTCTCTTTCCCCACCTCGGCTAACCACATTTTAAACGGTTCTGCTTTAGGGCTAGGAATGGATTGAATAATGCGGAAAATACCTGTCATATCAGCCACATCAGTTTCTCGCATTTTCCCATCACCTGCCAGCAATTTCAACTGTCGACAAAATGTCGACAGTTCAGATTTTTCTTCATCAGACATCCGTTTTTTAACACGATACCAATAATCACGGGGATTGGGGCTTTCCGTCAATGCCTGTACTACATCCACGATACTAAAAAACCATTCTTCTTTTTCAGCATCCCAAATAGAACGAATTTGACTGTTTTCAAATAATTTAATGTTACTCATTTTTCTAATCCTATCTTACTTATTACGAGAACATATTATAATAGTTATTTAAACAGTAAAATACTGTATATTCTATTTTTAGGAATCAAGATCACAGAAATACACAAAAAGTGCAGTAAATTTCACCGCACTTCCGAATAATTAAATCGTATTAATTTCTCAGCACAAGTGTCTTATGTGATATTTCTAACAAAATTAATTTTATACAGTATAAATCAGTTAAAATGTTATTTTTGTGACAAAGATCACAGAATTAAAAGATTTTTACGGTAAAATAAAATTAACATAATCACAAAAAACAACCATAGGAGAAGTTAATTATGCAACCTAATGAATTAGCAAAATTTATCGACCACACAGCGTTAACCGCTGAAAAAACGGAAAAAGATATTGTGCAACTCTGCCAAGAAGCATTGGAACATCATTTTTGTTCGGTGTGTATTAATTCGGGCTATATTCCGTTGGCTAAACAACAGTTGGCTGGTTCTGATGTGAAAATCTGCACAGTGGTAGGTTTTCCATTGGGAGCGAATTTGTCGGCGGTGAAAGCCTTTGAAGCACAGAAAGCCATTGAAGCTGGAGCGGAAGAAATTGATATGGTGATTAATGTGGGTTGGATTAAATCGGGTAAATGGGAAGATGTGCAAGCAGATATTCAAGCTGTATTGAATGCTTGCAACGGTAAAACCTTAAAAGTGATTTTGGAAACTTGTTTGTTAAGCAAAGATGAGATTGTGCAAGCCTGTACAATTTGTCGTGAGTTGAATGTAGGCTTTGTGAAAACCTCTACAGGCTTTAATAAAGGAGGAGCGACCGTAGAAGATATTGCCTTGATGCGAAAAATCGTTGGAGAAAATATTGGCGTGAAAGCCTCTGGTGGCGTACGAGATACCGAAACGGCAATTAGTATGATTAACGCAGGGGCAACTCGTATTGGAGCAAGTGCAGGGATTGCAATTATCAGCGGTTTGCAAGATAATCAAGCGGATTATTAATCTCTTACCATAAATGGGTCTGTTATGGATAAAAAAAAGCAATCACGTATTCAAAAGTTAGAATTTTTGATCAAGCAAATGGACAAAATCCATCTGCGAGATGCTGCGGATATTCTTAATGTGTCGGAAATGACCATTCGCCGTGATTTAAATTCCAGTACAGGCTCATCTGTTGTATTGCTCGGTGGTTATATTGTGAAAGATCCACAGAAATCCAATGAGAATGGTTATTTGATTTTTGAGCAAGAAACTAAACATATTGCCGAAAAAATGCAAGTGGGAAAACTCGGGGCAGAATTAATACAAGAAAATGATGTCGTATTTTTTGATTGTGGCTCGACAATTCCCTTTATTGCCTCTCAAATTCCTTCTTCACTAAAATTCACCGCACTTTGTTGTTCAATCAATACCTTTTTAATATTGCAAGAAAAGCCAAATTGCGAAGTGATTTTGTGTGGTGGTCATTATTCACGACATAATTCTTTTCTTACTCCGATTCAATTAAGTACCGAACTAGATGCGATTTGTACGAACAAAGCCTTTATTTCGGCAGCAGGCGTAGATATGCACCAAGGGATAACTTGTTTTAGTCTGGACGAAGCCAAAACCAAACAAAGAGCAATGGCAAAAACCCAACGATCTATTTTGATTTTTGACCATTCAAAAATAAATAAAGTGCAACAGGCTTATGTAGGGGATATTAGTCAGTTTGATTTATTTCTTTGTGATAAAACTCTTCCAGAAGAATTTTCTATGCTAAATCAATTATAACCTAGATTTCTTGCTGTTTTCGTTGCCAGAGAGAAAGGCACCCTAAGGGAAGCATTATTCTATTGAAATAGAATGATTTTTCCTACTTTTAATATTTATCTCCGTAAACCTAGGAAAGAAAATGCTTCGTGGAACTTATCCATATCAAATAAATATTATTCAATAATTGCGAACTATCTTCTTGAACGGTAAACTAACATACTGAGAGAAATAATTTTTTACAGGTTGAGTAAGATGAAATTTAGCAAGAAATTGCTGTCTTTGTTAATATTGAGTTATTTATTGAGCTACCCTGCAATTACCTTGGCAGAACAACAAGGTGATTCATCTAATGCTATGCAAAATACAGCAACAGCAGAAAATCCGTCTGAAAATACACAACAAAATACTGAATCACAAGCAGTTACACCGAAAGTAACTGTGCGTTTGCAAGGTATCCAAGATGAAAAATTAAAAGAGAATGCTCAAATCTATATTAATGAAATTGATCCCGAAGAAGCAGACGGTTCAGAGCGTTATCAAGAATTAGTTCGTGCGGCTATCTACAAAGGTTTGCGAGTTTTTGGTTATTATGATTTCCAATTAAATTTCACCTTAGATCCGAATGGAAAAGAACTAATCGCAAATGTTGAATTAGGCAAACCAGTGCGGATCGAACAAGCGGATGTGCATATCGAAGGCGATGCGGCAAAAGATGAAGCCTTTTTGACGTTAAATAAGACTCTGCCGAAAAAAGGTGATATTGTTAATCACGAAAGCTATGACGATTATAAAAGTGCGGTGCAAAAATTAGCCGTTCAACGGGGCTACTTTGATGCAGATTTTTCGGTTCATCGTTTAGAAGTGATGCCATCCACCTATCAGGCTTGGTGGCGTTTATTATTTGAAAGCGGTGAACGTTATCGTTACGGTGAATTCCGTTTCCAAAATTCACAAATTCGTGAAGATTATTTACGCAATATGCTAACCCTACAACAGGGCGAACCCTATTTGTTGAATGATGTGTTACAAGCAAATAATGATTATACATCAACAGGTTGGTTTCAATCGGTAATGATGAAACCGACCTTAAACGAAGAAAATAAAACCGTTGATTTCGATGTGTTGATGTATCCGAAAAAGAAAAATGCCATGGAAGTGGGATTGGGTTATTCTTCAGATGTAGGTCCTCGCTTGCAGTTAGGTTGGAAAAAACCTTGGATTAATGATCGTGGACATAGCTTTTCATCTAATTTCTATATTTCTGATCCGAAACAGACCATTGAGATGTCTTACAAAATGCCACGTTTAAGAAGTCCATTATATCAATATTATCAATTTAGTGCAGGCATTGAAAACGAGGATGACAGCAGTACCGATACTAAATCTACCGCCATTACCTTTGGGGCATTACGTTATTGGGATCATCCTAGTGGTTGGCAATATTCATGGGGTGTTCGAACTCGTTATGATAAATTTACCCAAGCAGATGTAGAAGATAAAACCTTTTTACTTTATCCAACCGCAAGTATTAGTCATAAATATTTGGAGGGAGGGCTATTTCCAAGTTGGGCTCATTCCGTCAATTTAACCGCAGATTGGGGACAAAAAATGTGGCTGTCGGATGTGAATTTTATCAGCCTACGAGCATCAGGTGCAGTGATTAAAACCTTTGCCGAAAATCACCGTTTTGTAGGACGATTAGATCTGGGTTGGTTACATACCGATGACTTGAACCGAATGCCTCCAGCCATGCGTTTCTTTGCAGGGGGCGATCGCAGTGTACGAGGTTATGGTTATAAGAAAATTTCCCCTAAAGATCGCAATGGCAAACTAATCGGGGCATCACGTTTAGCCACAGGCTCCCTAGAATATCAATATCAAGTATATCCAAACTGGTGGCTGGCGACTTTTTATGATGCAGGGTTAGCTGCAAATTCTTATCGTAGCGAAGAATTACGTTACGGAGTGGGTGTTGGTGTACGCTGGGCATCACCAGTAGGAGCGGTTAAGTTTGATATTGCCACCCCAGTGCGAGATAAAGATGACAGCAAAAATATTCAATTTTATATTGGATTAGGGGCGGAGATTTAGTGATGACAGAACCAGTTCAACAAAACACACCACAACAAGCCAGTAAAAAAGAAGGTAAAAAAAGCAAAATTTTACACCGCAGTTTAGTCGCAATAGGTGTGTTAGCTGGCATTACCGCACTGGCTGGCGTAGGCATAGCAAGTATTTTAGGCACAGAATCTGGCACGCAATGGGCTGTCGGATTAGCAGAAAAATATGTGGATGGCTTAACTATTGGTGCAGTACAAGGCAAATTACAAAATGGTTTGTTACTGAAAGATGTGCAGTTTCAATCTGATGGTGTACAAACCAATGTCGCTCAGGCGGAATTGCAATTTGATTTTGGTTGTTTACTGAAAGCGGATATTTGTATTGAAAATTTACATTTGCAACAGCCAGTTATTCATCTGGATACCAGCAAATTACCACCGTCCGAACCTGAACAAGAAAAAGAAAATGGTGAAATGCGGCGGATTACCTTACCTGTTTCTATTGCAGTCAAAAATGTAGCAGTAGATAGTCTGGCGTTAGGTATTGATAATAATCAGCTACATTTAGGAAAATTCCAAAGTGCGGTGTTTTTAAATAATGAAAATGGATTAACCCTTGAACCAACACAACTTAATGATCTCACCTATATTCTAACTAGTTCAGGCGAGCCAAAAGACGAGCTTAAACCAGCACAACAAACTAGCGAGCCAGTAAACTGGCAACAAATTGAACAAAGTTTAACGCCAGCATTATTGGCTAACGTTACCGAAATTGTCTTACCATTTGATATTCACATACCAGATATTTCAGGTAAAAACTGGCAATATCAACAAGTTACCGATGGTAAACTGGTGCAACAAATTGATGTGCCAAATGTACAAGTTCAAGCAGATGCCACGGGAACACAAGTCGCATTACAAACCTTGCAAATTAACAGTTCCATGGGGAATGTTCAGGCTCAAGGGAATATGCAATTAGATCAGGATATGCCGATTAATTTAACATTGCATTCCGATTTAAACCAGTTCAAGCAAGGTAACGAGATTTTATTACCACAATCCACGCTGGATCTTGCCATTACAGGAAATCTGAAAAAAAGCACCGCACTTTCATTAACTACACAAGGTGTCGCCAATGCCACACTAACTGGTGATGTACAACTCAATAGCGAAAAAACCCCCCTTAATTTAACCCTTGCCGTATCTGAATTTAGTTACCCTTTTAATAAAACGGACGATCCGCTCAAGGTACAAAATGTAGATTTAAACATCACGGGCAATTTACTCGATTATGAGGTAAGCCTAAATGGTAAAGCCAAAGGCATGGGGACACCAAATACGGATTTAGCTTTGCAAGCTAAAGGTGGCATTTCGCATACGGATATTGAAAAATTGCAAGTTAATGCGTTAGATGGTTCACTGGGTTTAGTGGGAAAATTAAATTGGCAAAACGGCGTAGAATGGCAAGCCGATACGCTGTTGAATAAAATTAATTTAGGGGCATATTTATCGACTTTCCCTGCGGTATTGTCGGGCAAATTATCCAACTCTGGGCAAGTGCAAGGAAATCAATGGGCGATTGCCGTACCTGAATTGGATATTCAAGGTAGCTTATCGAAAAATCCATTAAGCCTAAAAGGTAGCCTCACATCTGACCATAAAATATTGCTTAATACATCACAAATTAGCTTAGATTATGGTGTAAATCATATTGTGGCAAAAGGCAAATTAAGCGAACAATCAGATTTTGCTTTAGACATTAACGCCCCCAATTTAAAAGGCTTGCTACCTGATTTATCTGCATCTTTATTAGGCAAAGCACATATTAAAGGCAATATCACTGAACCCAATTTAGACGTGGATTTAGTCGGCAGTAATATTCAATTCCAAGACTTAAAAATCGCCAATGTTACAGCCAAAGGGAATGTGAATACAGAACAACAAATTCAAGGCAATTTGAATGTAGAATTGAGTGGATTAAATCAAGGCGAGATTAAATTAACCAGTGCCAAACTCACAGCATCTGGCAATGAAAAGTCGCACCAATTACAGTTACGTTCTAGTGGTGAACCTGTGGCAGGAGGATTGAATTTATCGGGCAGTTTTGACCGCAGTTCACAAGTGTGGAAAGGTACTTTAAGCCAAGTGGAGATTAATTCTCCGATTGGGAAAGTGATAAATAGCCAAAATATTGATGTGGCGTTTGATAACAAACAAACCCTTGCCACCATTTCCAGCCATTGTTGGAAACATACGGAAATTGATTTATGTTTTCCACAAACCTTTAAGGCTGGCAAAAATGGTGAAATTCCCTTTGAGTTGAAACGGTTAAATTTAGCTCTAGTGAATAAACTAGCCGAGCAAGATGGTTTATTACAAGGCACTTTACGCAGTAATGGTACCGTGGCATGGAATGAAAATAAACCGTTAAAACTAGATTTACAGCTAGACGGTGACGGTGTGAATGTAGCCAAAAAAATTGACTACCGCACGTTTAAACTCGCTATTCCAAAATTGGCGGTCAATACGCAGTTAGACAATAATAATTTGGTGGTGCAGTCAGATATTCAGATTCAAAATAATGGTCGTATTAATGCTGACGTAAAAATCAATGATATTATCAATGCACGTAAATTATCGGGAGCATTGAATATTGATGGTGTTAACTTAAATATCATGAATCAGTTATTATCCAACGGTGAGCAAATTTCAGGTATGGTGGCATCACACTTGACCTTTGCTGGTGATTTAAATGCTCCACTGTTAAATGGTTCGTTTAATATCAATCAGGTAAAAGCCAAATTAAAAGCCTCGCCAGTGGAAGTTGCTGGTGGTACAGTAGCATTAAATTTCTATGGTAATCGTTCCACCTTGCAAGGCGATGTGCAAACCACGGACAGTCGTTTAGTGCTAGAGGGGGATGCAGATTGGAAAAATATTGAGCAGTGGAACGCTCGAATGAATGCTCAAGCAGATAAATTTTCACTGAATATTCCGTCTATGGCGAAACTGCAAATAAGTCCGAATGTAACCGTGAAAGTTACACCAAAATTATTGGCATTAAGTGGTAATATTGATATTCCTTGGGCGAGAATTGCAGTGGAAAGTTTACCTGAAAGTGCCGTAACCGTCAGTAGCGATGAAGTAATTCTGGATCCCCAAAGTGCGGTGAAAAATCAGAATATTTTTGCCACCAAACAAATGGCAAGCACTACCGAATCTGGCATGTTAATTAGCTCTGATTTGACGATTAATATTGGCAAAGATGTGAATCTGCAAGCCTATGGTTTAGAAAGTAATTTAGAAGGAAAATTATCCGTTAAACAAGAGAAAGGAACATTAGGTTTATACGGACAAATCGATTTAAAAAAAGGACGTTATTCTTCCTTTGGTCAGGATTTGTTAATTCGTAAAGGGCAAATTAGTTTCTCTGGATTACCCTCTCAACCCCTGTTAAACATTGAAGCCATTCGCAATCCAGAAGCCATGGAAGATAGTAAAGTGATTGCGGGGATTAAGGTAACAGGTGTGGCAGACTCACCAACTGTAGATGTTTTCTCCGATCCAAGTATGCCACAGGATCAAGCGTTATCTTATATTTTGACAGGTCGCTCATTAGAAAATAGTGGTGAATCTGGTTCAAGCGGTTCTGTGGGGGCTGCTCTACTCGGTATGGGATTAGCAAAAAGTGGTAAACTAGTAGGTGGTATCGGCGAAACCTTTGGTATTCAAGACTTAAATTTGGGTACATCAGGCGTAGGCGATAGCTCAAAAGTGGTGGTAAGTGGTAGTATTACGCCACGTTTAAAAATTAAATACGGCGTGGGATTATTTGACGGTTTAGCCGAAGTAACCTTGCGTTATCGTTTATTTCCACGATTTTTCTTGCAATCAGTATCTGGGGTAAATCAAGCCTTTGATGTGTTGTATGAATTTGAATTTTAACTTTTTTATGATGGTTGTATGAATAATATTAATTTAATTACCAAAGCCACCGCACTTTCCAAAGGCGAACAACATCAAGTCAAGGAAATTGCTGCTATTGACTTGGGATCAAACAGTTTTCACATGATTGTGGCACGTATTGTCAACGGTTCGATCCAGATTTTATCTCGCTTAAAACAGAAAGTGCAGTTGGCAAAAGGATTAGATGAAAACGGTGTATTGGATCAGGACGCTATTACTCGTGGGGTAAATTGTTTAGCCTTGTTTGCTGAACGTTTGCAAGGCTTTCCTGCTGAAAATGTGAATGTGGTTGGCACTTATACGCTACGAAGTGCGGTGAATAATGCAGAATTTTTACGCCAAGCAAGTATGGTGTTTCCTTATCCAATTAATATTATTTCAGGGCAAAGCGAAGCCAAAATGATTTATGCTGGGGTATCACATACCCAACCCGAAAGCGGTCGCAAGCTGGTGATTGATATTGGCGGTGGTTCAACCGAAATGATTATTGGTGAAGACTTTGATCCGATTTTGGCAGAAAGTCGGAATATGGGCTGTGTGAGTTTTGCCAAACAATTTTTCCCAAACGGTGAAATTAACCAAGAAAATTTTGAACAGGCTCGATTAACCGCTTTAAGTCGCATTGCTGATCTGGCAACACCCTATCGTCAGTTGGGCTGGCAATATGTATTGGGTTCATCAGGCACGATTAAAACTGTTCATCAGGTAATCACCGCCACGCTCGATCCAGACGGAATTATCACGGCGGGTCGGCTAGATTTTCTGATTGAACGTACGCTAAAAGCCACACACTTTGACAATCTAAAACTAGCAGGTTTAAACGAAGAAAGGGCAGATGTTTTTGTACCAGGGTTAGCTATTTTGAGTGCGGTATTCGACACTTATCAAATTGAACAAATGCGTTATTCTGACGGGGCATTGCGTGAGGGTGTGATGTACAGCTTAGATAAAAATTTTCAAGTGAAAAATATCCGTCAACGTACGGCTGAAGCCTTAGCGGAACAGTTTAATATTGATCGTATTCAAGCGGAACGAGTTAGCAAAACCGCAGTGCAATTATCTCAACAATTCCACGAATGGCAGGCCAGTGAATTTGCCGAAGAAATGCAAGAAATCTTACTTTGGTCAGCCTTATTGCACGAAGTGGGTATTGTGATTAACCATAAAAATATGCAGAAACATTCGGCATATATTCTATCCAATATGGAATTACCTGGTTTTGATAAGGAACAGCAACGTTTGTTATCAACCTTGGTACGGTTACAATTAAACGGCTTTAGTTTGAACGATATTACGCAATTTTCTCGCTACACACCACAAGATATTCTAGCGTTAATTCGTCTATTACGTTTAGCCATTTTGCTTAATCGTTCTCGTCAAGCGACAGAACACACCAAGCAAATTGCGTTAAAAACGCACCGCACTTTATGGCAACTAGCATTTGAGCCGAATTATCTTGATCGCAATCCATTGGTTCAACAAGATTTGAAATTAGAACAACGATATTTGATTGAGATTGGATTGGAATTAAATATTGAGTAGCAAACAACTAAGGTGCGTAAAAACGCACCTTAGTTTTATCTTTTGAATGGGTTTTATTCCACTGTCACTGCTTTTGCGAGGTTTCTCGGTTGATCCACGTCGGTGCCTTTAATAATCGCAATATGATAAGACAATAATTGCAATGGCACTGTGTAGAAAATTGGAGCAGTAATTTCATCTACTTTTGGTAATACAATGGTTTTAAAACCTGTGGATTCTTCAAAACCTGCATCATGATCAGCAAACACATAAAGCTGACCGCCTCTGGCACGCACTTCTTCAATATTAGATTTCACTTTCTCCAATAAATCATTTTCAGGGGCAACCACTACCACTGGCATTTCGCTATCAATTAAAGCAAGTGGACCATGCTTTAATTCACCTGCCGCATAGGCTTCCGCATGAATATAAGAAATTTCTTTTAATTTCAAGGCTGATTCCATGGCAATAGGATAATATTCGCCACGACCTAAGAATAAAGTATGGTGTTTTTCAGCAAAATCTTCGGATAATTTTTCAATTTGTTTATCAAACACCAACGCACTTTCAATTTGAGCAGGCAAACGTTGTAAAGCCTGTACAATGTGGTGTTCTTGCTCTTCGCTAACATGACCGTTTAAACGACCAAGTGCTACGTTCAACAATAATAAACAGGTTAATTGTGTAGTAAACGCTTTGGTAGAGGCAACACCGATTTCTACACCAGCTTTAGTCATAAAAGCAAAATCCGATTCACGCACTAAAGACGAGCTTGCCACGTTACAAATCGTCATGGCTGCCATATAACCTGATTCTTTGGCTAACCGTAATGCAGCTAAAGTATCTGCAGTTTCACCAGATTGCGACAAGGTAATTAATAAGCTATTCGGACGAGTCACGAATTTGCGGTAACGAAATTCTGATGCAATTTCCACATCACAACCTACCCCAGCAATGGATTCAAACCAGTAACGAGCTACCATACCTGCATTGTAAGAGGTTCCACAAGCGACAATTTGCACGTGTTGTACTTTAGATAAAATCTCTGCTGCATTTGGGGCAATAGACTGAATATCCACTTTGCCGTCTTTAATACGACCATCTAAGGTGTTAATAATCGCCACAGGTTGCTCAAAAATTTCTTTTTGCATATAGTGACGATATTGCCCTTTATCCGCCGCATCAGCTTCAAAATTACCCTCGTGAATTTCACGTTCTACAGGTTCACCAGCACGATTAAAAATCGACACATGACGGCGTGTAATTTCAGCGACATCGCCCTCTTCTAAATAAGCAAAACGATGGGTAACACTTAACAATGCCAGCGGATCGGAGGCTAAGAAATTTTCCCCTACGCCATAGCCAATGACTAACGGTGAACCAGAACGAGCCACGATTAAACGCTCAGGATCTTGTTCATTCATTACCACTGCACCATAAGCACCACGCAACTGCACGACTGCCTTTTGTACAGCTTCTAATAAGGTTTTGGCACTGCGAAATTCCCATTCCACTAAATGAGCAATGACTTCGGTATCAGTTTGTGATTGGAACACATAACCACGTTGCTGTAATTGTGCTTTTAATTCTTGATAATTTTCAATGATTCCATTATGCACCACCGCAATATGACCTGAACGGTGTGGGTGAGCATTAATTTCGGATGGTTCCCCATGGGTTGCCCAACGTGTATGTGCAATGCCAGTCCCCCCTAATAATGGTTTGGCATTTACTGCATCTTCAAGGGATTTTACTTTCCCAACACGGCGAACAATCTGCATTTTTTTGTCTTCACCTAATACCGCGACACCTGCTGAGTCGTAACCACGATATTCTAAACGGTGTAAACCATCAATTAAGATTTCTGCCACATCACGTTGTGCTACTGCACCTACAATTCCACACATAGTTTGTTTTCCTTATAAATTAAAAATTTTGTTCGGCGACAACCAGTTGTACGCCTAAATCCTGAATAAATTGTTTATCCTGTGCTGATATTTGGTTATCGGTTATCAACACATCTATTTGATCCCAAGTTAATTCTAAATTCGGCATCCGTCTGCCGATTTTTTGGCTTTCCACCATTACAATTACTTCACGACTAACCTCCGCCATCACCTGACTTAACCCGATTAATTCATTAAACGTGGTCGTGCCACGTTCTAAATCAATGCCATCCGCTCCGATAAATAGTTGATCAAAATCGTAGGAACGTAACACTTGCTCGGCGACTTTACCTTGAAAAGACTCGGAATGAGGATCCCAAGTCCCCCCTGTCATTAATAAAGTGGGTTCATTCTCTAACGAACGTAATTCTGTTGCCACCGAAAGGGAATTGGTCATCACTACCAAGTCTTGTTTACCATCCAACTGTTTAATTAATGCTGCCGTGGTACTGCCACTATCCACAATAATTCGATTATGCTCGCGAATCCGTTCCGCTGCCATTTTAGCAATGGCTAACTTTTGTTGTGAAAACAATTCATCTTGCTCCAAAATATCTTTCGGCATCAAAATTGCTCCGCCATAACGGCGAAGTAAAAAACCGTTGCTTTCTAAAGCGGTGAGATCTTTACGAATAGTCACTTCGGAGATTTCAAAGAATTGCACTAACTGCTCAACACTAACTTCGCCCTGTTGTTGCAACAGCTGCATAATATGTTGACGACGTTGTTGAGTGTTTCGCTGGTTCATATTTCGTTTCATTAGATCTTTTGTCAAAATAAGTTTCGAACCGAAATTATATAGCAGATTATCTTAATGTAAACAAAAAATTTTAGATAAATAAAAATTTAAAAAAAATCACCGCACTTTTCAACCATAAAGCACGGTGATTTCTGCAAGATTTGATATTTATAACAACCCTTTCAACGCACTAACAAACTGCTGATAACGCTGATATTTTTTCTGATAAGCAGAATAATATTGCGAATTAGGTTGATACACTTGCATATCTGCTTGCAATACCGCAGGCTGTTCAGTCAATCCATCGGCTTGCATTGCCATTAATGCAGCCCCTAAACAACCTGTTTCTTCTACATTTGGCACTTCTAATCGCATAGCGGTGAGATCCGCTAACATTTGCATCCATACAGCCGATTTTGTCGGTCCACCCGTCACTCTTAATACATCGGCTTGTGGAAAACGTTGCAACATACGTTCTAAGTGATACATCAGGCTGAACAACACCCCTTCATACACCGCTTGCAATAAGTGCATTTGAGTATGATGTGCTTGCATACCGTAAAAACCAGCTTGCATACCTAAACCTGCATTTGAACCATAGAGAAACGGCACGAATAACACCGAGCTAGTGGCAGGCGGTAATTGGCTGATGCCTTGATTAATTTCCGCATAATCCACATTACCAAACTGTTTTACAAACCATTCTAAATTGCCTGATGAAGTTGGACTGGCTTCATGCACAATAAATTGGTTCGGTTTAGCATAGCGTCCATACACGAAAGGTATCGTTTGTTTATCATCAATTTCAGCGGTAATACCACTCACCACTGACCAAGTACCTAACACTGCATTAAGTTTCGTTTCATCATCTAATTTGGCACAAAGTGCGGTGGAAACCACATCAAATAATCCACCAACCACGGGAGTCCCTACGGCTAAACCTGACAATTCAGCAGCTTGTTGGGTAACATAGCCTGCAATTTGGTTAGATTTAATAATCGGTGGTAATTGAGTGAAAATTTCTTCAATTCCCAGTAATCTTGCCAGTTCAATATCATATTCGCCCACTTGCATATTATACAAATTGGATTCGGAAATATTGGATTCTTCACAGTGTAGTTGCCCTGTTAAACAGAATCGCAAATAGTCATGGGACATTAATACCGCCCCAATATTAGCATAACGCTCTGGTTGATGTTCTTTCACCCAACGCAAAATCGACACAGGGTGTCCTGTCCATAAGGTTTGGCGAGTGATTGGATAGAGTTTTTGTGGAATACCGTCAGCTTGCCATTGTTTGACAATTTCAAGAGAACGTTGATCAGAGGAAAGAATGGCACGCCCCAAAGGTTGCTTTTGTTTATCTAACAAAAACGCCCCTTTGCCCTGTGCAGAAATGCCAACGCCTTTAATCTGGCTCGATTCTACGCCACTTTGTTGAATGGTTTGACGTACTACCTTGGCACAGACTTGCCATAATTGCTGCATATCTCGTTCAGCGTAACCTGCTTGCTCGCTGATCACAGAAACGTTTTCACGCTGAATGCCGTAAAGTTTGCCTGTTTGGTCAAATAAGGCGGCTTTAACAAAGGTGCCACCACAGTCTATGCCTAAGTAGTAATTCATATTATTGTTCTCGTTATCTTGGGTTTGAAAACGCCCCCTCAGTCCTTTGGACAGCTCCCCCCGCAAGCAAGGGGAGCGAAAAGGGCGATACGCATCGTTATTTTTCTAACGCATCAATCGCTTTAATCAAATCATCGCCATTTTTGTCGATAAAGGATTTACGTACTTTTTCTTCGATCACGGCTTTGAATGGGGCTTGATTGATGGTTTCAGTGACTTCAATCCCTGCTTTACGTAAATTTTCCACGATTTCTTTTTCGTTTTTCACATTAAGATCACGTTGGAATTGTCCTGCTTCTTTAGCAGCTTCCAATAAATCAGCTTGTAATTCAGGTGAAAGCGAATCAAATTTGGCTTTGTTCATCACCACAATTAATGGGGTATAACCATGGTTGGTTAAACTTAAATATTTTTGCACCTCAAATAATTTTGATGACCAGAAAATCCCGACAGGGTGTTCTTGTGCATCAACAGCACGGGTTTCCAAGGCAGTATAAAGTTCCGCTAGTGGCATTGGGACGGGATTACCGCCTAACAAACTAAAGGTTTCAATATACATTGGATTTTGGTTAGTGCGTACTTTCAATCCTTTAATATCGTCAGGCTTGGTGACTGGGTGTTTTGAGTTCGAAAATGCACGAAAACCTACGTCCCAAAACGCTAAACCTTTTAAGCCTTGTGTTTCAAGGGATTTTAATAAACCTTGCCCAATTTCGCCATCTAAAACTTTAACAACGTGCGAACGATCTTTAAAAATAAATGGAATATCAATCACATTGATCTTCGGTTCTAATCCTGTAAAGTTAGATGAACTGGACATTTCAATGTCAATGGTACCACCACGCACACCTGCAATCATGGCTTGTGCATTGCCTAACGTACTATCAGGGAAAAGTTTTAATTTGATTTCCCCTTTGGTTTTTTCTTTTAGTAATTCATCAAATTTTTTCGCCGCAATATGCTGGCTGTCGCTACGTGGTGCTTCATAGCCAAAACGTAAACTGGTTTCAGCCACCGCATGACTCACTGTAAACATCGTCACTGCGGCGACAAAAGCACTTAAGGTTTTTAAATTAAATCGTTTCATAACATTCTCCGTTTAACAGCAAGTTGGGACTTATTCGGCGAAGTGCGGTACAAAAAATTGTAATTTTTTCACCGCACTTCTGTTTGCTTGCTATTGAGCTAGGGCATCAATCGCTTTAATTAATTCATCACCATTTTTATTGATGAAAGATTGACGTACTTTTTCTTCAATTACCGCTTTGAATGGTGCTTGATCAATGTTTTCCGTCACTTCAACACCAGCTTTACGTAAATTTGCCACAATTTCAGTTTCATTTTTAATGTTCAAATCACGTTGGAATTGTCCAGCTTCTTTGGCAGCTTCAATTAACGCTGTTTGTAATTCTGGTGTGAGTGCATCAAATTTCGCTTTATTCATCGCCACAATTAACGGGGTATAACCGTGATTGGTTAGGCTTAAGAATTTTTGTACTTCATACAGTTTATTTGACCAGAAAATCCCGATTGGGTGTTCTTGAGCATCAACAGCACGGGTTTCTAATGCCGTATAAAGTTCGGCTAATGGCATTGGTACTGGATTACCGCCTAACAAGGTAAAGGCTTCAATGTACATTGGGTTTTGGTTAGTCCGTACTTTCAGACCTTTAATATCTTCAGGTTTAGTCACCGTGTGTTTTGAGTTAGAGAAAGCACGGAAACCTACGTCCCAGAATGCTAACCCTTTGATGCCTTGTGCCTCAAGATCTTTTAATAACCCTTGACCTATTTCACCGTCTAATACTTTGAATGCGTGCGTACGATCTTTAAAAATAAATGGAATATCAATAACATTAAGTTTTTCCACTAACCCTGTAAAGTTCGGTGAACCAGACATTTCAATATCAATAGTACCACCACGCACGCCAGCGATCATGGTTTGCGAGTTACCTAAGGTACTATCTGGGAAAAGTTTTAATTTGATTTCCCCTTTGGTTTTTTCTTTCAATAATTCATCAAATTTTTTTGCCGCAATATGTTGGCTATCAGTGCGTGGTGCTTCATAGCCGAAACGCAAGCTCGTTTCTGCACTGGCATTAGTTGCCACCAACATGGTTGTGGCAGAAACAAAAGCAGCTAAGGTTTTTAAATTAAAAAGTTTCATAAGATTTCTCCATTTGAGAGTTAAGTAAAATGAATTGTTTTTACAGCATCCAACCCAATGGCACTAAAATCAGTGAAGGGAAGAAAATAAACAAGAATAAAACTACAATCATCATTAGCATATAAGGCATAATACCTCTTGCTGCTCGGTCAAACGGCAGTTTTGATACACCTGTGATGACATTTAACACATTACCTACTGGCGGTGTAATTAAACCAATAGACGTATTCAGAATAAACAACACACCAAAATACACAGGATCGATACCCGCTTCTTCCACTAATGGCATTAACACTGGGGTTAAAATTAATACGGTCGGAGTTAAATCCATCACCATACCAATAATAAATACCGCAAACATAATCACAATTAACAACAATGTTGGGCTATCAATTAATGGCTCAAGTAATTCGGTCATCATTTGTGGTAATTCAGCCACAGTGATTAACCAACCTGTTACATTGGCAGCCGCTACCAAGAACATCACCACTGCGGTGGTTTTGCCTGCGGCTAAAATAATGCGATAAAGGTCTTTGATTTTCAGCTCACGATACACGAATAAGGAAATCACTAAAGCATAGAATGCTGCTACTGCCCCTGCTTCGGTTGGGGTGAAAATACCTGAACGGAAACCGCCGATAATAATCACTGGTAACAACAATGCCCAAACACTATTCTTAAAGGAAATACAAAGTTCTTGTTTAGTGGCTTTGGAAAAGGTCATTAAGTTTAAGCGTTTAGCTTGCCACCACCACAATAAGCCTAAGAATATCCCCATCATCACACCAGGGAAAATCCCTGCTAAGAATAATTTGGTAATGGAAACCCCACTGGCTACACCGAATACGATAAATGGAATACTTGGTGGAATAATCGGGGCAATAATACCCGCTGTCCCAATTAAACCAGCAGATTTATCCATTGGATAGCCCGTGGTTTTCATCATTGGTAATAACATGGCAGCCACCGCGGCAGTATCAGCCACTGCAGAGCCTGATAGGCTTGCCATAATCATAGCGGCGATAATGGCTACAAAACCTAAACCGCCTCGTTTATGACCCACCAGCTTCATCGGTAAATCAATAATGCGTTTGGATAAACCACCCTCATTCATAATTTCACCAGCCAGAATAAAGAATGGAATTGCCATTAACGAGAAACTATCGGCACCGCTCACAATTTGTTGAGCTAAGATTTGAGCGTCAAACAAATCTAAATGTACCATTAACGCAATGCCGCAAATCAATAGGGAAAAGGCTACTGGAATACCGAGTAGAATCGCACCTAATAAAACAGAAAGGAAAATTACAACGGTCATTTGGTTTCTCCTTTGAATACGAGTCCAATTCTAGTCACTAAACGAGCAATAATTAACACACCAATTAATGCACCAGCAACAACCGCAGCAAGGTAGGTTATACCTTGTGGCAATCTTGAAATCGGCGCATAATTCGATAGATTTAGTTGAAACTGTATCCAACCGCCCTCTACGATTAAATAGCAACAAAACAGCATGGCGATGTCTGTCACAATACCCAATAAATTACGTCCTTTTTCTGATAATTTATGGGTTAAAATTGTCACACTCACATGGTGATTTTCACTAAAAGCCAGAATTGCCCCTAAAAAAGCCAACCAAACAAACATATAACGGGAAACTTCTTCAGTGATGTTGATACTGCTATTAAAGCCGTATCGTAATACCACATTAAGAAAAACGAGAATTGACATTGCGGTGAGAATTAACACCACCACAGCTTCAATCGCTTTTCCAACCAATAACGCAAAAGATTTCATTATTGCCTCCTACAGTTCACTCACTGCTACTTTTACCACAATTTTACGGATCAACCCTGTTTCATTTTCAGCACAAGCACCACGGTGAGCATCTTCTGGAAAGAACACCGCAAAATTGCCTGCTTGACACAGAATTTCTTGCTCATTTGGAATAGATTGATAAAACAGAATATCTTTTTCCGCACTATATTCTTCTGCCACAGGGTTATTGCCTAAATCAGGTGCGACCGCCATACGTTCACTGCCTTTATGCCAATATTGCACATCTAAATATTTACGGTGAACTTCGGGCAGATAGGCTGATTTTGGCTGGGTTTGTAAATCTAACACTTGTACATAACTGTCGCCCTGTAATGGATAGCGACCAGCGGGAAGAGAATCAAAATCGGTATGTTTAAGATAATTCAAGGCTTGTTGAATCGCTTTCGGATAACGGTTCGGCTCGACTTTAGCAATATGACCAAAAAACATAATAGTATCCTTAATGTTGTAAAATTCACGAAAAAGCCACCGCACTTTGAACAAAAAACCAAAGTGCGGTCTAAATTAGAGCGATTTTAATTTAGCCCAAACCGTATCATCTACTGGAATACCATTAGCTTTATTATCGGCTAAAATCGTAGTGAACTCGTGACCTGGTAAACGAACAGGTTGATTTGGATCCACAGGCTCTGCGGTACGCACATAATCCATAATACGATTAAGTTTTGCATCTTTGGTTTTGCCATCAATCAGACGATCCACTTCAATCGCAATAAACACTTGGGAAACGCAATATTCATCGTCTTTATCTTCAGTCACCGCTGCGGTAGATTCACCATTAGAAAGCAGTGTTGCAATCATATCTAACACGATCGATAAACCTGATCCTTTCCAGAAGCCCATTGGCATTAGACGGCGATTCTTCTCTACGGTGGCAGGATCACGAGTTGGATTATTATCATCATCAAACCCTGCATCCACAAAGGTTTGGCGACCTTGTAAACGATGCACTTCTAACATGCCATAAGAATACATAGAACAAGACATATCCACCATGGTAATTGGGCTAGTTGGCACCGCCACGATTAACGGATTAGTTCCGATACGACATTCTTTCGAACCCCAAGGTGGCATTACCGCTAATGCGTTAGTCCAGCACACCCCGATATAACCTTTTTCTGCTGCTTGCCAGCCATAAGCACCGCCACGCATCCAGTGGTTTGCATTACGTAATGCCACTACACCGATACCATTTTTTGCGGCTAATTCCATCGCTCGATCCATCATTTTCTTAGCTGTTAAGTTACCAATGGCTTGATGAGCGTCCCATTGTTCAATCGCCCCTAAAGATAATTCTTTAGTCGGCTCGGCTTCTGGTTTAATATCGCCGTTTTCGAGTTGTTGAATAAAACGTGGGAAACGGTTTACCCCATGAGAGTAGGCTCCCGCTTGCGTTGTGTCAGCAAATACTGTTGCACATTCTTCTGCAATATCTTCACGTACTTTACGAGAA
The DNA here is from genome assembly GCF_042485795.1 of Lonepinella sp. MS14435. Taxonomy (GTDB): domain Bacteria; phylum Pseudomonadota; class Gammaproteobacteria; order Enterobacterales; family Pasteurellaceae; genus Lonepinella. The sequence continues at coordinate 544,354 of NZ_CP169368.1, read as the reverse complement.
AGTAAGACACGTTTAAATTCTGCTTTTAATTGTTCATAAGAAACTTTCATGTAGCACCTCAATTTTTTAAATTTCGAATTGTAAAATCACGTTTCATAAATTACACTTATAAGGTAGCAAAGTCAATTTGATACAAAAAATAAAAAACAATATAAATCAATATGTTACTATTTAAATTTCAGAAATGTGAACTAGATCGCATTTTTTCAGAAAGATATTTCATAATATGAAACGCCATCAGGAAGTTGGAGATGATGATGATAAATGAAGAAAAAAACACGGGGAATCAAAGCCTTATTCGTGGACTAAAACTATTGGATCTATTGAGTGATTATCCTAACGGTTGTCCATTAGCCAAATTAGCCGAATTATCGCAACTGAATAAAAGCACGGTACACCGTTTATTGCAAGGCTTGCAAGCAGAGGGCTATATTAAACAAACCAACACTCAAGGCAGTTATCGCTTAACTACTAAATGCCTTAATCTCGGTCAGAAAACGCTTTCTTCCTTTAACATCATCAATTTGGCATCGCCTTATTTAGAACAACTTAACTTAACCCTTGGCGAAACGGTAAATTTTTCCAAACGAGAAGACGACCACGCCATTATGATCTATAAGCTCGAACCAACAACAGGTATGTTAAAAACAAGAGCATATATTGGGCAATATTTACATCTATATTGTTCTGCCATGGGAAAACTTTATTTAGCTTATGAAAATAATACAAGCTATGTCGTCAATTATTGGCAATCGCATCAAGATACTATTCAGCAATTAACCAAAAATACCATTACAGATTTACACTTGATGCAACAGGAATTAGCGGAAATTCGCCAAATTCAATTTGCCATGGATAAGGAAGAAAATGAGCTAGGGGTAGTTTGTGTGGCTTGTCCAGTTTTTGATGCTTTTAATAAAGTGGAATATGCGGTATCGATTTCTACATCCATCTATCGGCTTAGACAAATGGGCGTAGATTTTTTATTAAGTGAAATTAGAAAAACCGCCTTATTGATTTCGAAAGAATTAGGGTTTGTGGCTGAAATCTCCACCTAAAACAAGAAAGTGCGGTGAAAACTAGAATAATTTTCACCGCACTTTACTAAGATTAATCAAATAGTTAGACTATTACAAAATTTCTCTCGCTTTTGCCACCACGTTTTCTACGGTAAAACCAAATAATTTGAATAATTTGTCTGCTGGGGCAGATTCGCCGAAACCGTGCATTGCCACGATACGACCTTCAAAGCCCACATATTTGTACCAGAAGTCCGCCGTTTGTGCTTCAATCGCCACACGTTTGGTGATGTGTTTTGGTAACACACTTTCACGATAGGCTTCATCTTGTTTGTCGAATACGTTGGTGCTTGGCATAGAAACCACACGCACTTTTTTGCCTTCGCCTTTTAACACTTCTGCGGCTTTCACGGCTAATTCCACTTCAGAACCCGTAGCAATTAAGATCACATCAGGGTTGTTGCAACCGCAATCTACTAAGATGTAACCACCACGAGCCACGTTAGCTAATTGCTCTGCTGTGCGTGGTTGTTGTGCCAAGTTTTGACGAGTGAAGATTAAGGCACTCGGACCATCTTTGCGTTCTACCGCAGATTTCCATGCCACGGCTGATTCCACTTGATCCGCTGGTCGCCACGTTTCTAAGTTTGGAATTAAACGTAATGCTGCTGTTTGTTCTACAGGTTGGTGCGTTGGACCATCTTCGCCCAAACCGATAGAGTCATGGGTGTAAACGAACAACACACGTTGTTTCATTAATGCTGCCATACGCACTGCATTGTGAGCATATTCAAAGAACATTAAGAATGTTGCACCATAAGGAATGAATCCACCGTGTAAGGCAATACCGTTCATAATCGCCGACATACCGAACTCACGCACACCGTAGTTGAGGTAGTTGCCGTCCACATTGGTGGTTGCACGAATTGGTTTTGAACCTGACCATAGGGTTAAGTTTGAGCTGGCTAAGTCTGCTGAACCGCCTAAGAATTCTGGTAAAATGTGTGCATAGGCTTCAATCGCATTTTGTGAGGCTTTACGGCTCGCAATAGAGGCTGGGTTAGCTTGTAATTTTTCCACAAAGGCTTGGCTTTCTGCTGCCCAGTTGGCTGGTAATTCACCACTCACACGACGTTTAAATTCAGCGGCTAATTCTGGGTAGGCTTTTTCATAAGCCGCAAATTTTTCGTTCCAAGCCGCTTCCGCTGTTTGACCTGCAGCTTTAGCATCCCATTCTGCATAAATATCGGCTGGGATTTCAAATGGGGCATAATCCCATTCTAATGCTTTACGGGTTAAGGCAATTTCTTCATCACCTAATGGCGCACCATGGCAATCGTGCGAAGCTGATTTGTTTGGTGAACCGTAACCGATAATGGTTTTACAGATAATCAAGGTTGGTTTATTGGTTTCTGCTTGAGCTTTTTTCACCGCTTCGGCAATTTGTTGTGGATTATGACCATCAATCGCTGGGATCACTTGCCAACCGTAGGCTTCAAAGCGTTTTTGGGTATCATCAGTGAACCAACCGTCAACATGACCATCAATGGAAATATTGTTATCGTCATAGAATGCGATTAATTTACCTAAGCCTAACGTTCCTGCTAATGAACAGGCTTCGTGTGAAACCCCTTCCATTAAACAGCCATCACCTAAGAACACATAAGTAAAGTGATCCACAATATCGTGACCTGCACGGTTAAATTGACCCGCAAGCGTTTTTTCTGCGATCGCCATACCCACGGCATTGGTAATACCTTGACCTAATGGACCTGTGGTCGTTTCTACACCTGGTGCATAGCCATATTCAGGGTGACCTGGAGTTTTAGAATGTAATTGACGGAAATTTTTTAAATCTTCAATAGAAAGATCATAGCCTGTTAAATGTAATAAACTGTAAATTAACATCGAACCATGTCCGTTAGATAACACAAAGCGGTCACGATCTGCCCATTTTGGGTTGGTTGGGTTATGTTTTAAAAATCCACGCCATAATACTTCGGCAATGTCCGCCATACCCATCGGGGCACCAGGGTGACCTGATTTTGCTTTTTGAACAGCGTCCATACTTAAAAAACGGATTGCATTTGCAAGTTGTTTTTGCGTTGCCATTGTTTACTCCTGATTAATGAGATTGAATGAATATAAACTGATTTTTATTTTACCTGATTTTTCAGGGTAAAAGGTAAATTAATACGATTGATTTTATAGATAGCATTTAAAATGTGATCAAGATCACATTTTTATGGTGTATTAAGGGGGATTTGGAGTAAAAAGTGCGGTGAAAAATTTCAATATTTCCCACCACACTTTAACCAATAGGAACAAATAGGCTATTCAGGTGTAATCCAACTGACTTTCCAACTGCCCGTATTTTCAGGCACTAAGGTCTTGACTAAATAAGGCAACAGCTGTTTCATTTGGCTTTCTAATTGCCATGGTGGATTAATCACAATCATGCCACTGGCGGTCATACCACGCTGATCGCTATCAGGACGAACTGCCAATTCAATTTGCAGAATTTTGCGAATCCCTGTGGCTTCTAACCCTTTGATGATTCGTTTCGTTTGTTGGCGTAACACCACGGGATACCAAATGGCGTAAATACCTGTGGCAAAACGTTTATAACCCTCCACAATGGCTTGCACCACCAGATCATAATCTTCTTTCAATTCATAAGGTGGATCGATTAAGACCAGACCACGGCGTTCTTTGGGGGGAAGCGTAGCTTTAAGCTGTTGAAAACCGTTATCTCGTTTAGTGGTAATATTGTCGTATTCCTTAAACGTGTTACGCAATAACGGATAATCAGCAGGGTGTAATTCGGTGAATAATGCCCGATCTTGTTCTCGCAACATTAAAGCAGCAATAAACGGTGAACCTGCGTAATAGCGTAATTCTTTGCCGCCATAATTGAGCTTTTTAATTAAATTCACATAACGTTGGATTTCTTCAGGCAAATCTTTTTGTTCCCAAAGGCGTGCAATACCCTCAAGATATTCGGCTGTTTTTTCTGCTTCTTCACTGAATAAACGGTATTTCCCCACACCTGCGTGCGTGTCTAAATAATAAAAGCCTTTGTCTTTTTGTTGCAGATTTTCAATGATCAACATTTGTACAATATGCTTAAGTACATCGGCGTGATTGCCTGCGTGGAAACTATGGCGGTAACTTAACATGGGATACCCTTTTTACTTTGATTTTAACTTTCTCTAAATAAGAGAAAACCCTGATGACTTTTTACAATCATCAGGGCTTTAGAATATGGCTCCTCCTGCGGGACTCGAACCTGCGACATATGGATTAACAGTCCACCGTTCTACCGACTGAACTAAGGAGGAAAAGATGGTGCCTCGAGGCGGAATCGAACCACCGACACGGGGATTTTCAATCCCCTGCTCTACCGACTGAGCTATCGAGGCGTAACGCTTACTGCGTCAACACGGGGCGTATTAAACCGTATTTACGCCTTTCGGTCAATAGTTATTTTACAAAAAAATCTGAAATTTGTCTGTTTGCTTGTTTAATATGCAAAAAATCCTCAAAACGCCCCGCACTTGTACGTACGGGACTGATCTTATCTCACTCTGCGATAACTCTGTTGAGCCTTATCTACTTTCAGCAAATAATTACGAGCCTGTGATGACGGATGAGCCGTGGTTAAAATACGATACACCTGTTCTGGCTGCATACGATTAATTTGATAAATCGCTTCATCTCTATCATAACTAAATACACGTAATACCGCACCAGCACCACTGTTATACGCTGAAATCATGGCATAACGCATAGAAGTTGGATTTTCAATACCTGCTAAATAATCATTTTTTAACAACCATAAATAAGATACACCAGCGTCCACATTTTTAGCTGGATCAAATAAATAACTCTTACTTGGTTGACCTGAAAGTCCTTTCATTTTAAATACATCTCGACCCGCACTATGTGGCACAACCTGCATTAATCCTAACGCATTTGCATAACTGATCGCATAAGGGTTGAAACTTGATTCAGTTTGCATAATACCTAAAATCAAACTCTCATCAATACCATATTGACGAGATGATTTACGTACAAATGGCAAATATGCTCTAGCACGCACATTAACGTGATTCGCAATCATTTGAATACTAACAAACTGCACAGATCGCCCATTGCTTAATGTTCGTTTTTGTAATCTATTTTGAATTAAATAGCTGGCAAAATTATTCGCCGTATTAAGATCTCTAATAGGTTGACCAAAGTTATTGACAACCTGACCAACTAAGAATGGACGAGTACTGATAGGTACATCACCCGAAGCAAATAAATCAATCCCTTTTGCATCAGACCCCATTAATAAAGTATGCACAATAGCACTATGTAAACGATTCACGTCCGCTAAGGTTTCAATATTAATTTGACCTTCCTCAAAGCTAATATGGCTACGGGTATAATAACTATCAGTATATTTTACATAGTCTTTACGACTCGCCACTAACAGCTCATTTACGCCCCAGATCTGGTCAATATTCTGTGAAAATTGCCCAGTAAGTAAATCTAAACCATGCGTATCCTTAGCAAAGGCATCATCATAATTACGATCTTGATTTGATGAACAAGCATACAAAAAAGGAATAATCGCCAACACGGCTAATTTTTTTAAAGAAATCTTCATCATATTTATTTTATTTTGATTGTGGAACATAACCTTCAATATGCACCTCTTTTCCTTCAAACAAAAAATTCACCATTTCTTGCTCTAATAACTGACGATGCTCAGGGTTCATCATATTTAATTTTTTTTCATTAACTAGCATGGTTTGCTTTTTCATCCATTCGCCCCAAGCCTGTTTACTGATATTATCGAAAATACGCTTACCTAATTCGCCTGGGTAAAGCTGAAAATCTAATCCTTCTGCCTGTTGCTTTAAATAAGCACAAAATACGGTTCTTGCCATTATAATTTTCTCTTATAAAATTCTGTTAATAAATTCTTGACTGGCGTAGCGAATCCAATTTGATCTGGATTAGCTGGATCATACCAATATTTGTTACTTGGTGATACAGTAAATTGATATTCTGCTGGCTTTTCTGCAATTTTTTTCCAATCTGTGCAATCTTCGTCACATTTTTTGCCATGAAGTTCCGCATAAATTGGATAAATATCTAAATGAAAATGACTAAAGGTATGCCGAAATGTCGTCCATTCTTGATATTGACTAATTCCTTGGGTATTTAAATAAGCTAATAATTCCGTTTTGCTGGCAAATTGTGGAAAACAATACAAACCACCCCACAAACCTAAATTTTCTCGCTGTTCTAACACCACCTTGCCTTGATTGGCTAAAATCAAAAAATAGCTGGTACGTTCTGGCAAGACTTTTTTCGGTTTTTTATTTGGATAAGCTCGCCAAGAATTTGTTAAATTTGCACCGCACTTTTGACTAATTGGACACAAATCACACTTCGGTTTTGAACGGGTACAAACCATTGCCCCAATATCCATCATCGCCTGATTAAAATCCGCCACTCGATCTTGCGGTGTCACTTGCTCGCTTAATGCCCATAATTTACTTTCGACTTTCTTGTCCCCCGTCCAACCATCAACAAGAAAGAAACGAGATAAAACACGTTTTACATTACCATCTAAAATAGCATAGGGCTGATTTAACACCGAAGATAAAATAGCACCAGCGGTACTTCGCCCGATACCCGACAATGCCAGTACTTGCTCAAATTGCGTAGGAAATTGTCCTTGATATTCATCACGAATTTGCTGTGCTGCCTTGTGCAAATTTCTAGCTCGAGCGTAATAACCTAAACCAGTCCACAAATGCAACACTTCATCAAGGGGAGCATTAGCAAGTGCGGTGATATTTGGAAAAGTTTTAATAAACCGCTCAAAATAAGGGATTACCGTTGCCACCTGCGTTTGTTGTAACATCACTTCCGACAACCACACCGCATACAGGGTTTTATCCTGCTGCCACGGCAAATGCTTGCGTCCAAATCGGTCAAACCAATTTAGTATAGCGTTGGTAAAAGGATCTGTAGAATGGGATTGAACGGTCATAACGTTAAAAATGCGATTAAAAATAGGAGTGAATTTTAACACAACCGAAAAAGATATCCAAAACTGTAATTATTGAACACTAGCTGACACGCTGTGAAGTTCAAAAGGATATATGCAGGCGGTGCAGACGTGTAAAAGAAAAGCTATCTAAAACCTTTAAAATATGCTAAAACTAAAAAAGCCTTTCAGGCATTCACTCACTTCAACATCAAGGAGCAATCCCATGCAATACACCCTTTACACCCACCCCTTTTCACGCGGCATGTATGTCGTTTGGGCACTCAAAGAATGCGGTGCGGATTGTCAAGTCAAGCTGGTGCAGTTTGGCGGACAGATGAAATCTGCCGAGTATCTGGCGGTTAATCCGCAAGGGCAGGTGCCTGCCTTAAAGGTTGGCGATACGGTTTTAACCGAAACGCTTGCCATTTTGACCTTTTTAGCCGAACAGTTCCCCGACAAAGGGCTGATACCGCCCGCAGGCAGCATTGAACGCGGCGAATTTTACCGCTGGCTGTGTTTGTCCATTCATTTGGAATACGCACTGATGGATAAATTTATGCAGGTAAGCATTGATGCCGAAACACAAAAAGCAATCGGCTATGGCAATCCCGATGTATTGTTGGATACCTTGCGTAACCATTTAAACGGACGCACATTTATCCTTGGCAATCAGTTTAGCGTATTGGATTTATATTTCAGTGCCTTGATTGCCCACTTTACCCGCAATATGCCCGTGCTGTCCGCCGATGACAGCATACTGCAACACTACGCCGCCGCCCATTTGGCACGCCCCGCCTTTGCCGAAACCATGGCTTGGGCAGAGCAGGCAGTGAAAGAAATGGCATAAGGCAATGTGGGTAGGATACTTGTAAGCCTGTGGCACGCAAGCAGTCCGACAAGCCTTAACGTCTTAATTAAGGTCGGATTTAACAATCCGACCCAGCACAAAAAAACGGAGCAATCATGGCATTTACCGCAGAAGAATATCAATCCCTGCTTGCCGTCAAAGGCATAGGCAAAACGTTTATCAGCCGTCTGGAACAAATGGGCTTGGACAGCGTACAGGAGTTGGCAACGACTGATGAAGAAGAGATTGTGCACCAAGGTGCTTATTTGACAGGCTCAAGCTGTTGGAAAAACTCCCCCCAAGCCAGACAAGCCGCCCGCAATGCGGTTGACTGGGCGAAAGCACAATTAAACGGCGTGGCGATAGAGTTTAGAAAAATTTGAAAAACCTTTCAGGTTACCTGAAAAACACGCTAAAAAATGACTGCACTTTTCTTTGCTAAATTAGGCACTTTTTGGATACATTGGTTGCATAAATCGCCCATGGGACTTGTTCTTAAGTGTCTATCTAAAATAGACTCTGATTTGATTTTTCTTAAATTTACACCGCACTTTGAAATCCGTATAATGACCGCCAAATTTTACGAGCAATGAAAAAAGAATGGAACAACAAAAAAATACCCTTGCCGATCAAAAACGTAAAACCGTGGAAACTGCCGAATTTACTGAAGATGGACGTTATAAACGTAAAGTGCGGAGCTTTGTGTTACGTACAGGGCGGTTGAGTGAATATCAACGCCAAATAATGAATGATAATTGGGCAAATTATGGTTTGGATTATCAAAATGAACCCTTTGATTTCACTAAGATTTATGGCAATAGTCAGCCTGTGGTATTAGAAATAGGTTTTGGTATGGGAAAATCCTTAGTGGAAATGGCTGCCCAAAATCCCGATAAAAATTATCTGGGGATTGAGGTGCATACCCCTGGTGTGGGAGCTTGTTTAGCTTATGCTTTAGAAAAAGGGGTGAAAAATTTGCGAGTAATGTGCCATGATGCCACGGAAATTTTGCGTGATTGCATTGCGGAAAATTCGGTGGGCGGTTTGCAGTTATTTTTTCCTGATCCATGGCAAAAAGCGAAACATCACAAACGCCGTATTGTACAACCGCAGTTTGTCGAAAATGTTAGCCAAAAATTACAATCTGGTGGTTTTATTCATTTTGCTACCGACTGGCAAAATTATGCCGAACAGATGCTAGATGTGTTACAATCTATGCAAAGTGCGGTGGGAATTCGTAATGTTTCCTCAACGGGTGATTATATTGAACGCCCCGATTTCCGTCCCTTAACCAAATTCGAACAACGTGGTCACAAATTAGGTCACAGTGTTTGGGACTTATATTTTATTAAAGAATAAGAGCTAACAAGGCTCTAATAGCATAGGAGAAAAATATGGCTATTCAACGTAACGCTCGTCAGCGTAAAAAAATGCACTTAGCAGAATTCCAAGAATTAGGCTTTTTAGTCAATTGGCAATTTGCTGAAGGTACGGCTATCGAGCAAGTAGATGAAATCGTTGATCGCTTTATCCGTGAAGTCATTCAACCAAATGGGTTAGCTTATGAAGGTAGTGGCTATTTACACTGGGAGGGTTTAGTTTGTTTAGAAAAAATCGGAAAATGTGATGAAAAGCACCGCACTTTAGTGAAAAACTGGTTAGAAAGCAATGGATTACAACAAGTCGAAATCAGTGATTTGTTTGATATTTGGTGGGACTATCCAACTAAATAATTAGGTAAAAAAAGAAATAGGGCTGGTTAGCCGAGCCTATCCCATATTTTGTGTAAACACCAATTTCACTTAAAGGTGATCATTTAAGCGATCACCAAATTCTAGCACAAAATGGTTCAATGCTGCTCGCCAATTTCGGATTGGCATTGACCATTTTTTAGACGCATTTTTAATCGCAAGCCAGATGATTTTAATCACGGATTCATCTGTCGGGAAGACATTTCGTTTTTTAATCACTCGTCGAATCACGCTATTTAACGATTCTATCGCATTTGTCGTGTAAATTGCCTTGCGAATATCGTCAGGATAGCTGAAAATCGTGGCTAAATTCGCCCAATGAGTCTGCCAGCTTTTGGCGATTAAGGGGTATTTTGCTTGCCATTTTTGCTCAAAATTAGCCAGTGCCTGTAGGGCTACCTGTTCCGTAGGTGCTTGATAAATCAGCTTTAAATCCACTGTCACGGCTTTGAAATCTTTCCAAGTGACATATTTCAAACTATTACGAACCATATGCACGATACAAAGCTGAATTTTCGTTTCAGGAAAAACAGTATTAATCGCTTCAGGAAAGCCTTTTAAGCCATCAATACAGGCAATTAGAATATCCTGTACGCCACGATTTTTAAGCTCGGTTAGCACGTTTAACCAAAATTTTGACCCTTCATTTTCTGCAATCCACAGCCCTAACAGCTCTTTGCGTCCGTCCAGATTCACACCAAGAGCGACAAACACGGCTTTATTGATAATGCGTCCGTCTTGGCGAACTTTCACCACGATACAATCCAAATAAACAATGGCATACACCGCATTAAGGGGTTCATTTTGCCACTCAATAATGCGTTCTTTGACCGAATCCGTCACCCGAGAAATCAGGCTCGGTGAAACATCGGCATCATAAAATTCCTTAAACGAATCAACAATCTCTTGATTACTTAACCCTTTGGCATATAAGGCAATGATTTGCTCATCCATACCCGTGATGCGAGTTTGATTTTTCTTAATAATTTGGGGTTCAAAGGTGCTTTCACGATCTCGGGGAATGTTGAGTTCAATATCTCCCTCATCGGTGAGCAAGGTTTTTTGACTATAACCATTTCGGCTATTTTTAGCCTTTCTTGGCTGATTTTTCTTATAACCAAGATGTGAGGTCAACTCAGTATTGAGAGCGGCTTCCACGGTGATTTTTTTCAGCACGCGAGAAAGCTGATTGAGATCTTCTGGCGTTTTGAGGTTTTTGGCGAGTTCGTTAGCCAATAATTTAATTTGTTGTTCATTCATAATGAAAATACCTGTTTTTGGTTATTATCTCAGAAACAAGTATTTACACAAATTTTGGTATAGGCTCTAGGAGGAGCCTATGAGAGGAGCCTATAACAAATTTTGTTATAGGCTAAAGTGTTTATCACTTACACCCAGCTAGATCAAATAATATTTCTCTCATATCCTTAACAAATTTAGGGATATTATGTATTTCTTTAATATAATTTATACCTTGTCTTGCCAATGTTTTTCTTATTTCATCATTTTTCATCAAGAAATGGATTCCTTCTACATAACGTTCTATGGCATCAAAACCATCGCCCAAGACTTGCCCAGTATAAACACCAAATTTTTCCGTTAAATTTTCAGGATTTTGGTTACTGACTAATAATGTTCCATAAGACAATGCTTCTAAGAATGAAACTGGTAAGGCTTCATGAATTGAAGTATTGACAAGTATTTTGGCATCTTTCAAAAATTGTTCTTTTTCTTCGCCATCAACATGTCCAGCAAAATATAAATTTGGAATATCTTTATATTTTGCCATAATCTCTGCATTCTTTGCTGTATCATGGAAAGATTGACCTAACATATAAAACTCATATTCAGGACATTGTTTAGCAATTTCAGCAAATAACCAACCTCGTTTCACGGATTCAATACGTCCTAAAAAAATAATCATATCTTTCTTTTCGTATGTATTGAGATTAAAGTCTTTGTTAATCTCAATTGGATTAGGCAAATATTGAATATTGACATCTTCATTCAAACGATAGAGTTCTTTTGCCTTTTCATTTAGGAAATAACCTTGTGAAATAAACTTTACCCTATCTTGTTTATATAATTGATGAATATAATCATATAATGCTTGATCGTAATAGCTTGGTTCAGGATAAAGCTGTACAGTATGAATTTCTTCCCAATCAGTTTGGGGTCTCGGATCTTGAATCCAAAATAATAATTTCTTTCGTTGGTCTGGTTCTAATTTTAAAGGGAGTATAAAAGTAACTTCAATACTTAAATAAACATCATAATTTTGTTTTTTTAGGAATTGTTTCGTAGCCCACTGCTTCTTTGGTATTTCATATACATTAATACCATCTACAATATGTTTTTTAGCTAAAATACCAAAATTACGTGATGTTGTTTTCAATAAAACATCAACTTGTAAATCATCTGAAGGTAAATATTTCGCGACAAGTCTTTTCGCTAGGAATCCATATCCACCATATCCCGTTTTAACTGCACCGAAATATTCATTAATTAATAAAGCAACCTTTATTTTTGTTTGTTTGTTTTCCATTTTAGCCCTATTTTCCAACGAGTTTATCTAATACACCAATGAATTTTCTTCGAATTTCTTGTTCAGAAAATTTTTCCAAATGTGTTTTCATATTTATCTGCATCTTTTCTATCATTTCAGGATTATGCAATAACTCAATCGTCTTTTGAACAAACTCATCTTTGTTGTTTAATGTCACTAAAGCACCACAACGCCCATTATCAAGTATTTCACTTGGACCTGTCGGACAATCCATTGCAACTACGGGAGTATTTAACAATAAACTTTCCAGTAATACTGTTGGCAATCCTTCTTTTGCTGAAGTATGTAGAAAAAGTGTTGCATATTTGATATAAGGATAAGGATTTTCAACTTCACCAAGTAAAATACATCTATTCTTTAAATTTAACTTTTCTATAAGATGCTTTAAATAATTACATTCTTCACCGTTTCCCAAAATATAAAGTTTTTCTGTTCTTCCATACTTAACTAGTTCTGCGTAAATTTCAATTAATTTATCATGTTGTTTTATTTTATCTAACCTAGCTACTTGGGTAAAGAAATGTTCTTTTCTTAAACCAGCATAGGGTAGAATATCAGCTTGTTCTACTATATGACTTATATTCAACGGATTAAATATAAGTTCAAATTTATTGGAAGAAATATTGGTAAGAGAAATCATTTGTTCTCTCATCGCATTAGAAATGACAATAATCTTACTATATCTAACTAAAATAGAAATGTCTTTTTTCAAATAATGATTATTTTTAGGTTCATAAGCTAAATGTTGCCATCGAATAATTGGTACAGAAATACGATCAAATTCAATATAAGGATCAAAATGTTGACTAAAATTTATAACAACATCATAGTCATTCCGAACAATTTTATCTGTTAATTTCTGTTTTCTAAGTATTTTTTCTTTTCTATTAAACAGCTTATATTTTATACAATTTAAGACACTTTCTTTTCTTGCAGAATAAATTGAATCACGTTGTTTTTTGTGATTTCTATCAAAAATATAACTTATTGGGAATTTTTTAGGAATTTTGTTGTGAAAAGCATTATCTTCTGTATCAAAATCAATCAAAATATCTATATCTAAGTTAGGTTCACCCTGTAACAGTGCTAAATAATTTATTAAAATACGTTCAACACCGCCCATAATCAACCATTTATGCAAAATTAAAATTTTCATTCTTTTTTCTCTAATCTGCTCAAGTATAATGACACTACTATAACTATAAATTAATATTGAAATTTTTGATAGACTAAACTAAAATTCATTCCAAATCAAGACGACTATATACTTCTCTAATTTAATGAAGTCAGGTAACCATGCTACAAAAAAACATCCCGCCAATTTTCATTATCAGCCTTAAAAACTCTCCTCGCCGAGAAGCAATTGCACAGCGTTTTACTGCCTTAAATATTTCTTTTCAATTTTTCGATGCTGTTTATGGTAAAACACTGGGTAAAGAAGAGTTATCACAAGTTGATTATGAATTTTACCCTAAAAAATACCTAGCCAAGAAACCCCTTACTATTGGTGAAATAGGCTGTGCAATGAGCCATATTAAAGTTTATCAGTATATGGTTGAGCAACATATTGAACAAGCTATTATTTTTGAAGATGATATTATCATTCACCACGACTTTACAAAGATCATTTCAGATGTGTTGAAAAGAGTCCCATCTAGGCGAGAGATTGTTTTTTTAGATCATGGTAAAGCTAAATCTTGGTTGTTCAAGCGTAAACTATTTGAAAATTATAAATTAGTACGTTACCGTAGTCCGTCAAAAACATCTAAGCGTTGTATTATTATGGCAAATGCCTATTTGCTCACTCTCAATGGAGCAAGAAAATTATTAGATAATGCCTACCCCATTAGAATACCTGCAGATTATTTAACGGGATTATTACAATTAAATAGGCTCAATGCCTATGGTGTTGAACCACCTTGTATTTTCCGAGGAACTAGTGAATCAGAAATTAATAAACTTGAAGATCGATACAATTAAATGAAACTCAAAACTCTTTTACAAAAAATCCGCCTGACTATCGGTAAACTATTACTAGACAAAATACATCACAATCCAGTAAATTTGCCTATCAAAAAAATCCTCTTTCTCCGCCAAGACGGAAAAATTGGTGATTATATTGTCAGCTCTTTTGTGTTTCGTGAACTAAAAAAACAGGATCCTGAGCTATATATTGGAGTAACTTGTACTAAAAATAATGCCTATTTATTTTCGGATAATCCTTATATTGATCAACTACATTTTGTGCAAAAACGTAGTATCTGGGATCGGATCAAGTGCGGTCTAAATTTGCGGAAATTTCACTATGACGTGTTAATTGATCCTACGGTACTATTACGTAACCGAGATTTACTGTTTATTCGCCTAATTAACGCTTCAATCAATGTCGGTTATTTAAAACAAAATTATCAACTTTTTAATATCAATATTGATGATCCCAATTTACATTTTGCTGACGTTTATAAAACAGCATTAGAAAAAATAGGATTTACTGATATTAATACGCAATATGATATTCCCTTTAGTCCGTCAGCTAATACTGAAACCATTGATTTTATCCAGAAAAATAAATTAGAAAGATTTATTACCTTGAATTTCTTTGGTAATGGGTCGGCTCGCCAATTTGATGACAAACATATCGTTGCAATACTTGAATATTTGGCAAAAGAAAGTAGCTTGCCAATAGTCGTACTCACCTATCCCCCAGTAACAGAAAAATTAAAAAAATTGATAGCAATGGTCAATGGTCAATGGTCAATGGAGAATAATACCTTTTTTGCAAAAATTTTTATTAATGAAAACACGAAAAGTATATTTCATACCATTGAACTTATTCGCTATTCTGATTTGTTAATTTCACCTGATACTGCCACCATTCATATTGCAGCAGGTCTAAATAAACCGATTATTGGTTTTTACAGTCAAGGTCAACAAAATTGGCTAAATTGGCACCCTAATAATCAAAATCGAACTGAAATTGTACACTACCAACATAATATCAATGAAATTTCACCAGAACAGATTAGTCCAGAATGGATAATATAAACATGAATTTAACCTTACTCACTTTCGGCGAACGGCTTGAAAACCATTATCAAGCCTGTTTTGCCATTTTAACTTTTTTGCGAGATCCGCAAATTGAAAAAGTGATTGTCATCACCGATCGCCCAGATTTTTACCGTGTTTTTGGTGATCGTATTGAATTTATTGAAATTAACCAAACCACCTTACAGCAATGGCAAGGAAAATATCACTTCTTTTGGCGAGTGAAAATTAAGGCGTTGCAGACTGTTCAAGCCCAATATCCCGCTCAACATTTGCTCTATGTGGATAGCGATACTTTTTTAGCCACGCCATTAACGGAAATGCAACACCAGCTTAATCAGGGGCAAACATTTATGCACTTAAAAGAAGGTGTATTAAGCGAACAATCCAATCGAACTTGGCAAAAAATGCACCGCACTTTAGTAGGAAAAACCTTTGCCAATATTGAAATTAGACCTGATAGTGTGATGTGGAATGCGGGTGTGGTTGCTTTACCCGCAGAAAAGGCTCAAGCAATCCTTGCACTCGCATTACAACTCTGTGATGAAATTTGTGGTACAGATTGTGAACGTAAATTAGTGGAACAATTTTCTTTTTCTGTGGCGTTAAATCAGCATCAACCTTTACAGCCCTGCAATACAATTATCGGACATTATTGGGGCAATAAAACCGAATGGAATAATATGATTGCAGATTTTTTTGTGAATGCTCAATTAAAAAACTTATCACTACAAGATTGTATTGCATTATTAGCAGAAAAAGACTGGAATGAATTACCTTTAAGCAAGAAACAACGCAATACTAACGCTAAACTCAAGAAATTCATTGATTGGATTTTTCCAGATAAAAATATTTATTATTTTAAGCAAAAAGTGCGGTAATTTTGATCTGCACCCCAAAAGTTGGACTAACCTCCAACCCAATAAGGTGCAGATTTTTATGACTAAATACAACCAAACATTCAAACAACAAGTCGTGGATTTTTATTTCACAAATCACGAAAGTTTATCTATAACATGCAAACATTTTGACCTGCCCAATGAGACAGCTAGACGTTGGATTGTGCAATTTAAGCACTCAGGCAGTAGTGGATTAGCTGTTCGACATAGCAAACAAAAGTATTCTCCAGAGTTCAAATTTAACGTTGTTCAAAGCGTACTTTTAGGTCAATTTTCGGGTCGTGGTGCAGCGTTACATTTTGGCTTAAGTAGCTCGGGCATGATTAGTCAATGGTTGAAAACCTTTGAAAAACAAGGTATAAAAGGCTTATTACCTAAACCAAAGGGTCGCCAAACGATGAAGCCAAAATATCCTAAAATGCCCCCAAAACCCAAGAATCGGCTAGAAGAACTCGAGCTTGAAAATCTGAGATTGAGAGCGGAGAACGACTTTCTAAAAAAGTTGGACGAGATTATCAAACGAGAAGACAGGAAACGGCAGAAGCCGTCCAAGCCTTAAGATTACGCTATCCGTTAGCTTTGTTGCTCGAAATTGCGGGACTTTCTCGTAGTGTATTTTTCTATCATATCAAGCCTAAAACGGATAAAGATGAAGCACTTAGAGCAGAAATCAGGAAGATAAAAGCAAAGCACCCTGAATATGGCTATCGCCGTGTTGCAGCAGAGTTGAAAGGGGTCAATCACAAGAAAATTCAACGACTTATGCGAGAAATGGGCTTGCAGGTGAAAAGCAAAAAATGTCGAAAATATAATGCCTATCATGGTGAAGTGGGCAGAATTGCCGAAAATAGGCTTAAACGTGATTTTACTGCCAGCAAACCGAATGAAAAATGGCTCACGGATATTACGGAGTTCAAGGCAGAAGATGGTAATAAACT
This sequence comes from Lonepinella sp. MS14435, assembly GCF_042485795.1. Lineage (GTDB taxonomy): Bacteria > Pseudomonadota > Gammaproteobacteria > Enterobacterales > Pasteurellaceae > Lonepinella. The sequence continues at coordinate 527,234 of NZ_CP169368.1, read as the reverse complement.
CTATTTTTCGCCGATTTTAGACACATTTAACAACGAGCTAATCGCACATCACACTAGCACCAGTCCAAACTGGGCATTGGTGGAAACGATGTTGCAAAACGCATTGAAAAAGCGTGCTAAGGGAGAAAAAACGGTGTTGCATTCAGACCAAGGTTGGCACTATCAAATGCGAGCTTATCAACATATATTACGAGAAAATGGCATTGAACAGAGTATGTCCCGTAAGGGAAATTGCTTGGATAATGCTGCAATGGAGAGTTTTTTCGGGCGAATGAAAACGGAGCGTTTTTATGGGAAATCCTTTAAAACCGTTGATGAGATTAAAATCATGATTGATGAGTATGTTCGCTATTACAATGAAGAACGTATTCAGTTAAAATTAAAAGGACTGAGTCCGATACAATATCGTCGTCAGTCCTTGATGTAAGCGTCTAACTTTTTGGGGTCAGATCATTTTTACCGCACTTGGTGGCATTTGGTTATTTTCTCGCATTATAAACTTTCATTGCTTCAGGCAATAAACGTTGTAAATTTTCTTGGCGAGCTTCATCACTTGGGTGAGTAGAGAATAAACTTGCTACTTTACTTGAACCACCTTGTGCCTGCATTTTTTGCCAGAGTTTTGGGGCAGCTTGTGGATTATAGCCAGATTTTGCCATTAACATTAAGCCGATTTCGTCTGCTTCTGTTTCATTGCTACGAGAATAGGGCTTATTAGTGATTAAATCGACTGTTCCGCTACCTAACCCTTGTAGATCAACACCAAGTGCTGCTCCTGCCCCGACTTCAACGGCTGCCCCAAGTACTGTAGTAAATACACCTAAATTACGTGATGATTTGCCATGTTCTTTTAGTGCATGAGCCATTTCATGTCCCATCACTGTCGCAATTTCATCATCGGTTAAGGATAATTTATCCACTAGTCCCGTGTAAAACATCATCTTACCACCTGGCATTGCCCAAGCATTAAGATCATCACTTTTTACTACAGCAATTTGCCAGTTAAATTTTGTACCAGTATTATTTTCTTGTTCGGCATAGGGTTGCATCACGTGGAAGACTTTTTGTACCCGTTTTGATGTGGTAGAACTGGTATCTAATATGCCTTTTTGTCTTGCTTGTGCTAAAACTTGAGCATATTGGCTCTCAGCTTGTTGGTTTATTTCCGTACTGGTTGCACAGCTCACTAAAACTGCAACCGCAAAACAGGTCGCAAATATTTTCTTTTGGCGTTTTAACATCTGATTTCCCCTAATGTCACAAAAAAATACCGCCTTACCAAAATAAGACGGCATCACTGAGTTAATTATTTTTTCGCACGCTCAAATGAGTCTAAAATTTCTTGACGAGCTTCGTTTACATCGCCCCAGCCTTCCACTTTTACCCATTTACCAGCTTCTAGTGCTTTATAGCTTTCAAAGAAATGCTGAATTTGAGCTTTTAATAACGCAGGTAAATCGCCCACATCTTTAATGTGATCGTATTCTTTGCTTAATTTAGTATGCGGAACTGCGACCACTTTCGCATCACCACCCGCTTCATCTGTCATTTTTAACACGCCCACTGGACGGCAACGAATCACGGAACCTGGTTGTAATGGGTATGGCGTTGGCACTAACACATCAACAGGATCGCCATCTGAAGATAAAGTATGGTTTACATAACCATAGTTAGCTGGATAGAACATTGCGGTTGCCATAAAACGGTCAACAAATAATGTGCCAGTTTCTTTATCAACTTCGTATTTAATTGGATCTGAATTAGCAGGGATTTCAATCACGACATAAATATCATCTGGTAATTCTTTGCCTGCTGGTACACTTTCTAAGCCCATGTTAATCTTCCTTTTGTCAATTAATGTGAATAAACAATTTGATTATAGCGATATTTAGTTGGTTTTGCTACAAAGTGCGGTTAGAATAATGAAAAATTTTTATCCTACAAAATGAGAATATTATGCCAACCATCAGCGTTGCAATGATTGTGAAAAATGAAAGCCAAGATTTGGCGGAATGCTTAGACACCGTAAAAGATTGGGCAAATGAAATCGTAATTTTAGACAGCGGTAGCACCGATAATACCGAACAAATCGCTCAATCTTACGGGGCAAAATTTTATCAAAATACTGATTGGCAAGGTTTTGGCAAACAACGTCAGCTCGCTCAACAATATGTCACCAGTGATTATGTCTTATGGCTTGATGCCGATGAACGTGTTACCACCGAATTAGCACAATCTATTCAAACTGCGGTACAAAAGAATGCCGAAAATACGGTGTATCAACTTAACCGTTTAAGTACAGTTTTCGGACGTGAAATCCGTCATTCTGGTTGGTATCCTGATTATGTAGTACGTTTGTATAAAACCGATTATGCCAAATACGGCGATGAACTGGTTCACGAACGAGTACATTATCCAAATAGTACAAAGGTTGAAAAACTAACAGGCAATTTAGCTCATTTTACCTATAAAAATATTCATCATTATTTAGTGAAATCCGCTGGTTATGCCAACGCTTGGGCGGAACAACGTCAGGCACAGGGCAAAACAGCCAGTCTTTTTGATGGTGTTACGCATGCGGTAGGTTGCTTTGTGAAAATGTATTTACTGAAAGCTGGATTTTTAGATGGTAAACAGGGATTTTTATTGGCGGTGTTATCCGCTCATTCTACTTTTGTGAAGTATGCGGATTTATGGGTGAGAACGCAAGTGAGATAATACTTCCCACAAATTACTTTTCTTAAAAAATGGAGAAAGTATTATTTTTTGGGAGCTTCAACACTTTTTAGCAAACTATAAGCAAATGCACAGACACCAACCGCTATAAATGCAAGTACAGTAAGACCAATACTTAACCACATAATTTAATTCTCCCGTATTTTCGGTAAACTAGATTTATATTGACGAAAAAAACGTCCACCTAGTAAGAAAAAATAAGTAACAACAATTAAAGCCACTGTACTCCAAGCCTTAAATGCTGCTTCTCCTTGTCCAAATATTACCACAGGGATAGCTAATAGCAAATAGGTATATCTCCTTTGAATATTGCAATCACTATCTATCTCATATACACTTCCCCCACTTTATTTTTATTTATCAAATTTTATGCCACCATTAAAAAACGATCGCTATTTAAAAGCCTTATTGCGTGAACCTGTCGATTACACCCCTGTTTGGCTAATGCGACAAGCTGGACGGTATTTACCAGAATATAAAGCGACTCGAGCGAAAGCGGGAGATTTTATGTCGCTTTGTCGTAATGCGGATTTAGCTTGTGAAGTAACATTACAACCGCTTCGCCGTTATGCGTTAGATGCCGCTATTTTATTTTCTGATATTTTAACCATTCCTGATGCTATGGGCTTGGGGTTAAGTTTTGGTGTGGGTGAAGGACCAAAATTTGCTCGTCCAGTAGAAAGCAAAAGTGCGGTGCAAAATTTGCCAATTCCTGATCCCGAAGTCGAATTACAATATGTCATGAATGCAGTGCGTACCATTCGCCGTGAACTCAACGGCGAGGTGCCATTAATTGGTTTTTCAGGCAGTCCGTGGACGTTGGCGACCTATATGGTGGAAGGTGGCTCAAGCAAAACCTTCACTAAAATCAAAAAAATGCTGTATTCCGAACCGCAGTTATTACGTCAACTATTAGATAAAGTAGCTGATTCGGTGATTTTATATCTCAATGCTCAAATCAAAGCAGGGGCTCAATCTGTTATGGTATTTGATACTTGGGGTGGCGTGTTGGCACATCGGGATTATGTCGATTTTTCATTGCAATATATGCACAAAATTGTAGCGGGTTTAATCCGTGAAAATGAAGATCGCAAGGTACCTGTTACTTTGTTCACTAAAGGCGGTGGCTTATGGTTAGAACAGATCGCAAACACTGGCTGTGATGCGATTGGTTTAGATTGGACCGTAGATATTGCGAAAGCAAAAGCTCAAGTAGGACATAAAGTTGCCTTACAAGGCAATATTGATCCATCAGTGTTATATGCCCCACCTGAACGCATCATACAAGAAGTGCGGTCAATTTTGGCAGACTTTGGCACAGGCTCTGGGCATGTGTTTAATCTCGGGCATGGCATTCATCAAGATGTGCCTGTGGAAAGCCCAAAAGTGTTGGTGGATGCCATTCACCATTATTCCAAACCTTATCATCAATAAAAGGAACGGCTATGCGAAACCCTATTCATAAACGCCTTGAACATTTCGAAAGTTGGCAACATTTAACTTTTATGGCTTGTCTATGTGAACGGATGTATCCGAACTTTCAGCTGTTCTGCCAAATGACGGAACAACCAGAACAAGCCAAAACCTACCAAAATATCTTAAATCTGGTATGGGAATATTTAACCGTGAAAGATGCCAAAATTAATTTTGATAATCAGTTGGAAAAATTAGAAGACATTATTCCCGATGTCAATGATTACGACTTTTTCGGTGTCGTACCAGCGTTGGATGCGGCGGAAAGTTTAGGTGAATTATTGCACGCTATCATTGCGGGTTCAACTTTAGAACAAGCGATTAAAATTAGTCAGCTTTCCTTACAAACAATCGCAACCTTGTTAGAAACCGAACAAGAACGTGAATTCTCGGAAAATGATCTTAAAAGTGCGGTGGAAATTCAACAAGAATTAGATGTGCAATGGCAAATTTACCGCACCTTAAATGAATTTGAAAAGCGTGATGTGGATCTAATTTTAGACCTAAAAAATGAGATTCGTAGTGCTAGAATATCAAATATTGGTATAGAAATTAACCAATAACGCGATCTTTACCACAAATTTACAAAATAGTGCTTGCTTTCGCACAAACTTTGTTTAATCTATACAGCACTGTACTTACACTTACAGTTACTGAAATCTGGTAAACAAAGGCTTTACCGCAACATTTAATAAAACATTATAAGGTTTTTAATTATGAATAAAACAGATTTAATCGATGCAATTGCAGCAGAAGCGAAATTAACTAAAAAAGATGCAAAAGCAGCATTAGAAGCTACTTTAAACGCAATCTCTGGCAGTTTAAAAGCTGGTGATCCAGTACAGTTAATTGGTTTTGGTACATTCAAAGTAAACGCTCGTAAAGCACGTACAGGTCGTAACCCACAAACTGGTGCTGAAATCAAAATCAAAGCATCTAAAGTTCCTGCTTTCGTTGCTGGTAAAGCATTAAAAGATCAAGTAAACGCATAATTTTTATTATATATATTGTCTAAAAACCCTGCCAACTTGACAGGGTTTTTTTATTAGAAAATAATTAATATCAACTAACTAATCACATTTTCCGCATTTATCTCGCCATGTTCACCAATAAAACGCACCTCTGGTGAAAGATAAACATCAAACTTCGCTGCTACCGCTTGACGAACATGATGAGCTAATTCTATGACATCAGAACTGGTAGCATTACCCGTATTCACTAACACTAATGCCTGTTGTTGATGCACCATGGCGCCACCAATTTGATAGCCTTTTAAACCGCATTGATCAATTAACCAGCCTGCAGCCAGCTTAACAAAGCCATCTGCTTGTGGATAATTTGGAATAGTTGGATATTCTGCTTGTAAATCGTGGAATTGACGAGCAGTCACCACAGGATTTTTAAAGAAACTCCCCGCATTCCCGATTTGCTTTGGATCAGGTAACTTCGCTTGGCGAATCGCACAGACTTCAGCAAAAATTTGTTGAGCTGTCACCGTATTCGCATCAAGATTGGCAAGTGATCCATATTTCAACACAGGTTGCCAGTTTTTAGCTAATTTTAGCCCGACCGCAACCACCACAAAACCATCTGCATATTGAAGTTTAAATACTGAATGGCGATAAGCAAAACCACAGTCTTCATGACTTAAACGAAATACTTCGCCTTGGTTTAAATCTAATACCTCAACATAATCACAAACATCTTTAAATTCAACACCATAGGCACCGATATTTTGGATCGGTGCAGAGCCAGCACAGCCTGGAATTAAGGCTAAATTCTCTAAGCCCTGAATGCCTTGTGACAGCGACCATTGCACTAAATGATGCCAATTTTCGCCCCCTGCAACGTGCAAATAGTGAAAGTCATTATCCTGTCTATGTTCAATGCCTTTTAACCGATTGATTAATACGGTACCGTTAAAATCTTGCACAAATAAGACGTTACTCCCCTCACCTAACAACAATACAGGCTGATTATCCGCTTTTGCTGTTGACCAAACTTGCGTAAATTGCTCAACTGCGGTGATTTCTACAATATTTTTTGCCTGAACATCAATGGCAAAGGTATGATAATGACGTAAACTTTGCATTAGACAGGTAATCCTTGTTGTTTTAGCACAGATTGCACACCAGCATTTTGTCCTACTCGTTGATAGAATGCCACTAAATTTCGCAAATCACTGTAATCCACTCCAATTAAATGACACCAACGTAAAATAGTATAAAGGTAAGCATCCGCCACCGAAATACGTTCACCTAAAAATAAATGGCGAGCCAAATGATCATCTGCAATAGATAATAAAGTCAGAATTTTCTCTGCAGTTGCTTGACGAATTTGTTGTATTAACGTTTCATTACCTTCTGCATAAGCAGGTTGATGGAAAAAGGCACCAAAAGTTTTATGTAAATCTGCATTACAAAATGCTAACCATTTCATTGCTTTTGCTTTGTCTTGTACTGTTTTACTACCGAAAATTTGAGCATCTGGATATAAATCATCTAAATAACTTAAAATCGCCACATTTTGTGATAACGCAAAATCACCATCTAATAATAACGGTACTGCACCTTGTGGATTTAATGCTAAATATTCTGGCGTTTTAATAAATTCTCTTGTTGCCTCAATGGCTTCATAAGGCTGACCAATCCACTCTAATGCAATATGTGGAACTAAAGAACAAGCACCTTTAAGATAATATAATTTCATATTAACTCTCCTTTTTATCTCTACTTTTTTATCATTATTTACGGCAATAAACGTTCTAATTGCCATAAATTCTCATAGCTCTCACGCTGCCGAATCAAATGAGCCTGATCACCATCTACTATGATTTCTGCGGTACGTGGGCGAGAATTATAATTTGAACTCATGCTCGCCCCATAAGCACCAGCGGAACGTTGCACCAAAAAATCCCCTTGCGCTATCGCCAATTCACGTTGTTTTCCAAGAAAATCTGACGTTTCACACACAGGACCAACAACATCATAAACGGCTTTTTCACGTGCCAAACTGCGATCCGCTTCAATAATATTCATATAAGCCTGATACAAAGCAGGGCGAATCATATCGTTCATACCTGCATCAACAATAGCAAAGTTTCGGCTTTCGTTGGTTTTTATATATTCCACTTTAGTCACTAAAATCCCCGCATTCGCCGTGATTGCACGCCCTGGTTCAAGGATAATTTCCAAATCAAATTGTTGCAATTTTTCAAGTAATGCTTTGGCATATTCAGTCGGATGTGGCGGTGTTTCGTTGGTATAAGGCACACCTAGACCACCACCTAAATCTAGGTGTTTCAGCTGAATACCGTCTGCATTTAATTGTTGCATTAAATGAATTAAACGATCGGCAGCATCTAAAAATGGTTGTAATTCAGTGAGTTGCGAACCAATATGACAATCCATTCCAACAACTTGAATATGGGCTAATTGACTAGCTTGGCGATATACATCTCGAGCCTGTTCCACGCTCACACCAAATTTATTTTCTTTCAATCCAGTAGAAATATAAGGGTGCGTATGTGCATCTACATCAGGATTAACACGTAACGAAATCGGTGCAATTTTCGCCATTTTACCAGCAACTTCATTAATCCGATAGAGTTCAGGCAGGCTTTCTACATTAAAACAACGAATCCCGACTTCCAACGCACGAGCAATTTCTATTTCTGTTTTCGCTACACCAGAGAATACCACTTTCGCAGGATCACCGCCCGCTTTCAGCACACGCTCCAATTCCCCTTGCGACACAATATCAAACCCCGACCCCAATCTTGCCATCGTTTGCAACACAGCAATGTTTGAATTTGCTTTTACCGCAAAGCAAATCAGATGCGGATGATCTCCAAAAGCCTTATCAAAAGCATACCAATGACGCTCCAAAGTGGCTTTAGAATAGATATAAAGCGGTGTACCAAACTGCTGTGCTAACTGACTTACAGGCAATGCTTCAGCAAAAAGTTTATTGTTCTGATATTGAAAGAAATCCATTTAGAAATCCTATTTTTGTTGGGTTTGTTGGGTATTCTCTTGTGGGTAATATAAAGGTCCTTTCACGCCACAGCCTGTTATAAAGGTTGCTAGCACTAAAAGTGCGGTTAAAAAAGTGAGTTTTTTCATCATTATTTTCCGTGTTAAGTATTTTAGTTATTTTACACTATTTTGTTTGAATAAATGGTAGTATCTATTATTTTTTAAGCAATTTATTTAATCGTCTTTTTTGCTTGACAGAAAGGTGAATAAACTGATTACTAGAAAAATATTTCTCTTTTAGTAATTGGACAAAATTGATTTCTCGAACGCTTATTCCAGTATTGATATTAGAAAAACGACCATAATTGAAAGAAAGAATATAAGCTATATTGCCTTTAACAATACATTGCAATGATGTGAAACTATTGATTTCTATCGAAAACGGTGATCGTACAATGTCATAACTATCTAAAATGGTCTCCACATAAAGTAATGCTTCATCTGATAATAAAGCCATAAATTCATCAATTTTTGAATCCTTAAGAGTAAGCCACTTCACTATAAAATACCTCATCAATGGCTTTTTTATTCTCTAGATATTCTAATCTCTCTGCTCGTTTTGCTTTAATTTTATCTAGACTAATTTCTTCAAATAAATCATTATCTATCCCATTTTGCCATAGCTCAGTAAGATATTGTTCTTGAGTTTTGGTTAATTTCATACCCCCTCCTATCTGATGTTCGTAAAAGTAAAAAATGGCTCACCATTTTTCCTATTTCAAGAGATAAGTATGCCTTAAAATAACCCCTAATTCAAAACTAAATTTGTGATCTGCACTCCAAAATTTGATGATTATTCTTATTTAATCGTGAATTTGGTAGAAATTCCCCCTATCCTTAATCACAGAAAATATCTATAATTCATCTTTAAAATAATAGATCTATTAAGAGAACAAAAATGAACCTAGCTGAATTTCATCAAAATATTGAACAAGTGTGGGATCACATTGAAGAACAATGTGATGAACAAGATGTGGACGTAGATTTTGAACGGCAAGGGTCCGTCTTCACCATGACTTTTGGCAACCGTACACAAATTGTCATTAATAAACAAGAATCCATGTTAGAACTCTGGCTGGCTAGCCGTTTAGGTGGTTTACATTTTGCTTGGAAAGATAACGACTGGATTAACCACGATGGTAAACGCTTTTATGATTGTTTAAGTGAAGCCTGTGCAGCTCACGGTGAAGAAGCGACATTTGGCTAATGGAATCGCTGTCTTCCTTTGATTTGAACGACAATAGTACGGTGCCAAAAAAACACGATTTTTCCACCGCACTTGCCGATCCTTTACAAGTATTAAAGGATGTATTCGGCTATCAATCTTTCCGCAAAGGGCAACAAGAAGTCATTCAATCCGCATTACATGGACAAGATAGCCTTGTCGTGATGGCGACAGGGAACGGGAAATCCTTGTGTTATCAAATTCCAGCCTTGTGTTTTTCAGGTCTAACCTTAGTTATTTCACCATTAATTTCCTTGATGAAAGATCAAGTCGATCAACTGTTAGCCAACGGCATCACTGCGGATTATCTCAATTCCACACAAACCTTTGAACAGCAACAACAGGTGCAAAATAAAGCCATTTCTGGTCAACTCAAATTACTTTATCTTTCCCCTGAGAAGGTGATGACAAATCACTTTTTTTCTTTTATTTCCCATTGTTTAGTCAGCTTTATTGCTATTGACGAAGCCCATTGCATCTCCCAATGGGGGCATGATTTCCGTCCTGAATATGCTCAACTCGGCGGATTAAAGGCTACTTTTCCCAATGTGCCAATTATGGCATTAACCGCCACTGCTGATAACACCACCAGACAGGATATTTGGCAAAATCTTCGTTTAAATCAACCGCACTTATATGTAGGCAGCTTTGATCGCCCGAATATTCGTTACACCTTAGTGGAAAAATTCAAGCCAATGGAACAGCTCTGTAATTTCGTGGCGGCACAAAAAGGCAAAAGTGGCATTGTATATTGCAACAGTCGCAATAAATCGGAAAAAGTCGCTGAAGCCTTAAAAAAACGTGGGGTATCCGCAGATTTCTATCATGCAGGCATGGATTTTGCCGAACGTGAACGTGTGCAACGAGCCTTTCAGCGAGATAATATTCAAGTGGTGGTTGCCACCATTGCTTTTGGTATGGGAATTAATAAATCTAACGTGCGATTTGTTGCTCACTTTGATTTATCTCGCAGTATCGAAGCCTATTATCAAGAAACGGGGCGAGCAGGACGAGATGATTTACCTGCCGAAGCGGTATTATTTTATGAACCCGCCGATTACGGCTGGTTACACAAAATGCTACTGGAAGAACCTGAATCGCCACAACGAGATATTAAACAACACAAACTAGAAGCCATAGGTGAATTTGCTGAAAGCCAAACTTGTCGCCGTTTAGTATTACTCAATTATTTCGGCGAAAATCGTCAAACACCTTGCAATAACTGTGATATTTGCTTGGATCCACCGAAAAAGTATGATGGCTTAATGGATGCACAAAAAATCCTTTCTACTATTTATCGCACGGGTCAACGCTTTGGTATGCAATACGTGATAGGCGTTATGCGTGGCATGAATAATCAACGTATTCGTGATTACCAACATGATAAACTAAGCGTCTATGGCATTGGCAAAGACAAAAGCAAAGAATATTGGCAATCAGTGATTCGCCAATTAATTCATCTCGGTTTTATTCATCAAGTCATGAATGACGTTGGCGTACAATTACAACTCACCGAAAGTGCCAGACCGATTTTACGTGGTGAAATCCCCTTAGAGCTGGCAACGCCACGCTTATCCGCTATTGCAACGGTTTCTGCACCACAACGCAGTGCAGTGACCAATTACGATAAAGATTTATTTGCTCGCCTACGTTTCTTACGCAAACAAATTGCCGACCGAGAAAATATTCCGCCATATATTGTATTTAGTGATGCAACCTTACAAGAAATGTCCCTCTACTTACCAACCAACAAAGTGGAAATGCTACAAATTAATGGAGTAGGGGCAATTAAATGGGAACGATTTGCACAACCGTTTATGGCGATTATTCAAGAGCATAAGGCAATTCTCAATAAAGCATAATATACAACAAATTAGATAAAAATTAGTCAAAAAAACCGCACTTTGAGCAATTTACCCAAAGTGCGGTGAGAAAATACCGAATATTTAGCTTAAATTAAGCTAAATATTTCTCTAAATCTTCGCTACCACCGATGTACTGACCACCAATAAAGACTTGTGGAACAGATGTTTTGCCTGTAATAGCACGTACAGAGATAGTTGAAGCATCACGACCTAATACGATTTCTTCAAAGGTATAGCCTTTCACTTTTAATAAACCTTTTGCTTTCGCACAGAATGGGCAACCTGGTTTAGTGAAGATAGAAACTGATGGTTTGGCTTCCCATTTTGGATTTAAATATTTGATCATAGTATCGGCATCAGATACTTTGAACGGGTCGCCTGGCTCTTGTGGTTCAATGAACATTTTTTCTACTACACCATTGCGTACTAACGCCGAATAACGCCATGAACGTTTGCCAAAGCCTAAATCTTCTTTACCAACAAGCATACCCATACCTTCGGTAAATTCACCATTACCATCTGGAATAACGGTAATATTTTCTGATTCTTGGTCTGCTTTCCATGCGTTCATAACGAATGTGTCATTAACAGACATACAAATAATATCGTCAACACCTAACGCTTTGAATTCACATGCTAATTCGTTGTAACGTGGTAAGTGTGTTGATGAACAAGTTGGGGTGAATGCACCTGGTAATGAGAATAACACAACAGTTTTGTTGTCGAATAATTCTGCTGATGTTACATCAACCCATGCGTCGCCTTGGCGAGTGTGGAATGTAACTTGAGGAACTTTTTTTCCTTCCATATTTGACATAATTTTTTCTCCGATTTAAGTAGTTAGTTGTTTTTACTGGGTGGATTATAGGTAATTTTATGGTATAGTTACAATCAATTAATTCTATTCTTTTAATTGTTCATATCTATAAGGAAGTTTTTTTATGAATATTCGTGATTTAGAATATCTGGTGGCACTTGCCGAATATAAACATTTTCGGCGTGCAGCGGACGCATGCCATGTTAGTCAGCCTACATTAAGCGGGCAAATTCGCAAATTAGAAGACGAACTCGGTATTATTCTATTAGAACGCACGAGCCGTAAGGTGCTATTTACGCAATCGGGATTGCTGTTAGTAGATCAAGCCAAAACGGTATTACGTGACGTTAAATTACTCAAAGAAATGGCGAGTAATCAATGCAGGGATATGACTGGTCCACTACATATTGGGGTTATCCCAACGGTTGGTCCGTATTTATTACCGCATATTATGCCAGTATTAACACGAGAATTTCCAGAGTTAGAATTATTCTTATACGAGCAACAAACCTCTCGTTTGATCGATCAATTAGAAACGGGCAATTTAGATTGTGCCATTGTTGCTTCAGTAGAAGAAACTCAACCATTTATTGAAGTCCCCGTTTTTACGGAAAAAATGTTGATTGCCGTACCCGACCAACATAGTTGGGCAAATGAACAACAAATCTCACTTGCTGCATTGAATAATAAAGAAATTCTTATGCTAGATGATGGTCATTGTTTAAGAGAACAAGCGCTTGGATATTGTTTTTCTGCGGGTGCCAAAGAAAATTCCCATTTTCAAGCCACAAGTCTTGAAACCCTACGCAATATGGTCGCAGCCAATGTCGGGATTACCCTAATGCCACAGCTTGCTGTGCATAATGAAAAGGAACGTCAAGGTGTAAAATATATCCCTTGTATCGATCCTGAACCGAAACGTTCTATTATACTAATTTACCGTCCTGGCTCGCCATTACGTCAACGTTATGAACGTATTGCTCAAATGATTAAAAATACAATTCAACCAATTTTAGAAGAAAATTAATATGGCAGGAATTCGTGCTTTACAAAAAGAAAAAACACGGCAAGCCTTAATTAATGCTGCTTTTAACCAGCTAACGGCTGAAAAAAGTTTTGCTAATTTGAGCTTACGTGAAGTATCAAGAGAAGCGGGTATTGCTCCTACTTCCTTTTATCGTCATTTTAAAGATATGGAAGAATTAGGTTTAACCATGGTTGATGAAGCGGGTTTAACCTTACGACAATTAATGCGACAAGCCCAGAAACGCTTGCGTAATGGTGGTAGCGTTATTGAAATTTCGATTGATACTTTTTTTGAATTTATTGAAAATGATCCTAACGTTTTTCGTTTATTATTGAGAGAAAGTGCTGGAATTTCTTTGCTTTTTCGCACCGCAGTTTCCCGTGAAATTAAACACTTTATCGAAGAATTAGGCGAATTTATTACCTATCGTTTTAATTATTCAAGGTATATCGGTTATATGCAAGCTGAAGCCAGTGTAACACTGACCTTTAGTGCCATGTCAAAAGCCTTAGATATGGATGAAAAAGATCGTGCAGAATTAAAAAGACGTGTTATTTTACAACTCCGAATGATTGCCAAGGGGGCGCAATTTTTCGCTGTAAAAGAAAAAGACAAAACGACGGATTAAGCCAAATTCAGCAGATAAAAGCAAAAAGTGCGGTGCTTTTTTGATAGATTTTGCGTTATAATAGGTACAGATTAAGGCAACCTTCCCGTTGCCTTTTGTTTTCTTATAGGTATAACAAAAATGTTAAATAAAATTTTTTCTTGGTTTGAAAATCGGATTGATGCCTATCCTGATACGCCTCCCAAGACACCTGAAAAAGGTTTATGGCGTTTCTTATGGTCAAATTTAGAAGGCACTAAAACGTGGATCGCATTGTTTGCTTTTTTAACCATTGGTATTGGTGTTATTGAAGCGTTAATGTTTCAATTTATGGGGAAATTAGTAGATTGGCTTGGTGCTTATACACCTACAACATTATGGGCGGAAAAAGGACCCTATTTAATTGGAATGTTTGTTGTTTTAGTCTTAAGCATCGGTTGGACATTGCTCACCTCAATGGTTCGTTTACAAACCCTACAGGGCGTATTCCCAATGCGTTTACGCTGGAATTTTCACCGTTTAATGCTAGGGCAAAGTTTAAGTTTTTATCAAGACGAATTTGCAGGGCGTGTTTCGGCTAAAGTCATGCAAACCGCTCTTGCGGTGCGAGATACCGTTCTCACAGTGGCAAATATGGTAATTTATGTCGGAGTCTATTTTATTTCCTCAGGGGCGGTATTAGTCGCTTTCGATAGTTGGTTCTTAGTCCCCTTTATTTTGTGGGCGATTATCTTTGGCTGTATTTTATACTTCCTTATTCCTAAGTTAGCCAAAACCGCAGAACACCAAGCCGATGCTCGTTCGCTTATGACAGGACGAGTAACCGATGCTTATTCCAACATTGCCACAGTAAAACTCTTTTCACACGGCGAACGTGAAGCTGCCTATGCTAAAAGATCGATGGAAGAATTTATGCGGACTGTTCATGCTCAAATGCGGTTAGGCACAAGCCTAGATGTATTAACTTATGCGAGCAATATCTTCTTGACTTTAAGCACCGCCGTTTTAGGTGTGGTACTTTGGCAACAGGGTGCAGTTGGTGTCGGAGCCATTGCGACCTCCACTGCCATGGCATTACGCGTAAACGGTTTGGCGCATTGGATTATGTGGGAATCCGCCCGCTTATTTGAAAATATCGGTACAGTGAATGACGGCATGGAAACTCTATCAAAACCGCATACTATTCTGGATAAACCCAATGCCATCGCACTACAGGTAACACAAGGTGAAATTCGTTTTGACAACGTAAACTTCGCCTATTCCCCTGAAAAACAATTACTCCAACAATTTAATTTAACCATTAAGGCAGGGGAAAAAGTCGGTTTAATTGGACGTTCGGGTGCGGGAAAATCCACCATCGTCAATTTACTCTTACGTTTTTACGAACCTCAACAAGGCACCATTACGATTGACGGGCAAAACATATTAGACGTACAACAAGAAAGCCTACGTAGCCAAATTGGATTGGTGACGCAAGACACTTCATTGTTACACCGTTCTGTACGTGAAAATATTATCTATGGCCGCCCCAACGCTACCGAACAAGATATGCTTAATGCCGCCCAGCGTGCCGAAGCAGCAGATTTCATTCCGTTATTGAGTGATGCAAATGGTCGCCGAGGCTATGATGCTCACGTTGGCGAACGGGGCGTAAAACTTTCAGGCGGACAACGCCAACGTATTGCCATTGCTCGCGTAATGTTAAAAGATGCCCCAATTTTATTGCTTGATGAAGCCACCAGTGCCTTAGACAGCGAAGTTGAAGCGGCGATTCAACAAAGTCTTGATAAAATGATGGAAAATAAAACCGTGATCGCCATTGCCCACCGTTTATCCACCATTGCCGCAATGGATCGTTTGATTGTGTTAGATCAAGGACAAATTGTAGAACAAGGCACCCACGCTGAATTGTTGGCTCAAAATGGCTTGTATGCCAAATTATGGCAACATCAGAGCGGGGGATTTTTGGCGGAGTAATACACATTTCATAAAGAAAAATTAATTTTTCTTACATTTATGTGACAGGGATCAAAGCATTAATACCCAAAATTAGGAATAATGACCATTCAAAATTTACAGAAAGGAAATCTACTATGAATAAAATAACGACTAACTTACAAATGCTTGCTATACGAGCTATATCCATCACAATGGGATTTGTGATCTTTTCTGCAGGCTGGCGAAGATTTATTAATAATCCAATACGCCACGATATAACCAATGCAGGACATCTTTCTAATAAATTAGTGGCTGCGGCTCCAGGTTCACCGATTGAAAGTACTATTCATTGGGTTTTATATCATCCTGCTGTTTCTGAATTTTCAGTTTATGCTATTTCAACTATTGAATTAGTGCTTGGCTTATTCTTAATGATTGGTTTACTCACTCGATTAAGTGCTGTGGGAGCTGCGATTTTGCATTTTTCTCTAATGCTTATTTTGGGTTGGCTAGGACACGAATGTTTAGATGAATGGACTATGGCAGCGTTAGGATTTGCCATCGCCGTAACTATTATGCTAACAGGAAGTGGCACTTATTCTGTTGACCATTGGCTCAAAAAAGATTTCTTAGCCAGCTGGTTCAATCCACCAGCAATACAAAAATTGCTAGTAATTTTGTCCATTTTAGTGACAGTTGGGTTCTATCAATATTACTTCAATGGTTTGGGACATTTCAAAAAAGAAACTCCAACAGGGCAATTCCGTATTGTTGCTCAATCCATACCAGAACATAATGATCAAATCACCCTATACGTCAATGCTGGTAGTTCATCAAGTCCTGCTTTCGTCAAAAATATTACATTTCAGTTAGCTAATGGCGAGCAAGTTGTACAACAGCCAGAACAAATTCAGGTAGTAAGAAGTCATTTTGAACCTTGGTCATTAGGAGCGGGAAAAATCACCGATGGTGTAATGCGTTTAACTTTAGGTTCTAAAGTAGATATTGTCATTCCTGAGGGGGCAACATCAGCGATAGTTGATATTATTGATGCGAAAAAAGATCCTAAAATTTCTTGGTAAGCATAAAAAAGCGGATAAATAAATCCGCTTTTTTTAATGATTATTTCACCACCGTAATCGTCCACTTCGCATTACCAACTTGCTCAAAATTAGTGACCTCATAGCCTTCTTCGGCAGCCCAGTTTGGGATAGCTTCGGTAGCTTGGGTACAGTCAAATTCGATTTCAATACCATCGCCTTTGTTTAATTTTGCCATTGCTTCTTTGGCTTCCACGAGAGGGAATGGGCAAACTAGCCCAGCAGTTTCTAATTTTACGATCATAATGTTTCCTTTCTGTTAATCTAAATCATCTCTTACGCACTGGCTTGAGCCAATGCAAGGGCTTTTTGACGTGGGCGAACGAATAAGAAATGCGACATTGTCCACGCCCCTAAAATGGTAAAGAATAACGCAATCCATCCTTTGGAACTCATTATCGCGGTTGCGGTTAAGCCATTACCGATAGTACAACCGCCTGCAAGTGATGCCCCAATCCCCATTGCTAAGCCGCCTAATGTGCTATGGTATAAGGTTTTTATGTCGGGTAAACGCCATCTAAATTCACGGCTGCCTTTGGCGGCAATGTAAGAGCCGATAAAAATCCCCAACACAAGGAATAAGCCCCAATTTAAACTTTTGGTATTGCCTGTCACCAAGAAATGCACGATGTCTGCGGATGGCGTAGTGATCCCCAAACCGCCCACACGCCCTGTACTTTCACTGGCTGGCCACGCAATCAAAGCAATCACGCCGATAATCACAGCCGCTACAAACGGATGATAACGTTTTTCGAATAACCAATGACGTAGTCCTGTAAATTTGGCTGGCAAGGTTGCCACTTTGTTTTTTGGACGATTGATAAGGGTTTCACGCACGCCATAAAAAACCGCCACCGCTAACAATGCCACCAACCACCAGACAGAAATCCCTAAGGTTTGAGCGGTGTTATCATTGACTCGTCCGTATTGCGAAAAGGCTTTTTTGAAATCAGCTAACGCACCATATTTCATCATAGCAGAACTGAGCATGTACATTGCTAACGCCAACCAGCTCCCGATCAATCCCTCACCTGCACGATACCATGTCCCTGTAGCACAACCGCTCGCAAGAATAATGCCAATACCAAAGACAAATGAACCAATAATAGTTGCCACTACGGAATAATCTTTATAAGGCAAAGATACATAACCTAACTGAATCAGCGTTAATACACCTACACTTTGCACCAAGATAGCAATCAAAAAGGCATAAAACATTTTATAATTGCCTGTCACATACATATCACGAAATCCACCAGTCATACAAAAACGGGTTCGTTGTAATACAAAACCAAAGACGATTCCTAATACACCGCCTGCAAACATTGTCCAAAGCATAACATTTCCTCCTAGTAAAAATAATGAAAGAATTATGCAAAAGCTACTTATAACGAGCCAATAATTTTTTGTTAAGTTATATTTCTTTTAGCTATAAAAATGCGGTGAAAAACGTTTATTTTTCCACCGCACAATGCTATTAACCAGCAATAACGTTAATCATCACGCCCCAAAAGCTGATTAATTTCGGCTTTATATAACACCGCTTTTGCACCGAAAATAGCTTGAATACCGCCACCGACTTCAAGCACTTCAATCGCTCCGACAGATTTGATGGTGGCTTTATCGACTTTCTTCACATCCGTAACGGAAACACGTAAACGAGTGATACAAGCATCGACATTTTCAATATTATCTGCTCCACCAAGGGCTTGGATAATAATTTTAGCATTCTCGGTTAAATCTGTTACGCTGCTCTCTGTATTATTGGTTTCACTTTCTTCACCACGCCCTGGGGTTAAAATATTAAATTTACTAATAAAGAAACGGAAAGAGAAATAATACAATGCAGACCATACAGCCCCTTGGAATAACACTAAAATCCAGTTGGTATGTTCATTGCCTTGCAAGATACCAAATAATAAGAAATCAATAAAACCACCTGAGAACGTATTCCCGATGCTAATATTGAGATAATCCGCTACGAAGAAAGAAACGCCATCTAAAAAGGCATGGAACACGTATAACAATGGGGCAATAAATAGGAACATAAACTCAATCGGTTCAGTGATACCTGTAATAAATGAAGTTAATGCGGTACTCAAAAATAAGCCTGCGAATGCCCCACGGCGAGCTTTTGGCACGGCATGATACATAGCTAAACAGGCTCCAGGTAAACCAAACATCATGGTGGCAAAACGCCCTGCGAAGAATCTTGTTCCTTCGGTAAATAAGCCTAGATGATTTGGATCAGCAAGTTGAGCAAAAAAGATTTTTTGCGCCCCAACAATAGTTTCGCCATTCACTATTTCCGTACCGCCTAATTCGGTGTACCAAAATAGTGGATAAATCATGTGATGTAACCCTACCGCACCACATAATCGCATTAAGAAGCCATAGAAGAATGTACCAATTTCGCCCATGTCGGCAATGTTTTGACCAGCAATCGTCAGCCAATTTTGGAAAGTAGGCCAAATTAAGAAGAACACAGCCCCTACAAAAATCGCACTAAATGCGGTAACAATGGGTACAAAACGAGAACCGCCAAAGAAACCTAATACCTGTGGTAGTTGAATATTATGGTAGCGATTATGTAACGCCACGGAGATCAAGCCCATGACTAATGCCCCAATAACCCCTGTATCAATGCTTTTAACTTCAGGTGCAAAAATAGGGATTAATGCTGAAATCGTGCCAGTCATGATTAAATAACCCACCACAGCGGCTAACGCAGCGACACCTTTATCACGTTTGGCTAAACCAATCCCCAACCCAATACAAAGCAATAGGGATAAATTCGCAAAAACCACATTTCCTGCGGCTGCCATAATGGTGAAAATGCCCTGTAAAGTGGCATTATTCAACACAGGATAGGCTTGAACAGTGGCTTGATTAGATAACGCCCCACCAATACCAAGCAATAAACCAGCGGCAGGTAAAATAGCGATAGGCAACATAAAGGCTTTGCCTACTTGTTGAAGTGTTTTGAACATAGAAATCTCCTTTTGATAGAAATTAACAAAATCATTTTACTCCAAAAATATGCGGAATGGTGAATTTTTTATTCGTTTAGCTGACACAAAACCGCCCAACAGCGGTTTTATATTTAATTACAATGGTTTGCTTACTAACCAACCAGTTTAGTGATGTAAGATACCAAGGTTTGTCCACTTAACACTGCCATTGATACCACCACTAATCCGCCAACAATCGTCATCCATAATGGGTGTTTATAATCCCCAACAATTTTGGTTTTATAAGCAGCTAACAAAATTAAACCAAGAGAAATGGGTAAAATAAGTCCGTTTAATGTGCCGACAAGCACCAACACTTGAGCGAGTCGCCCTAAATCTGCCTGAATAACACAAGCGATTTTAGGATAGCCACCTGTCGTTTGGGTATCTGCCATTAACACAATAGGCTGACCACTTGGTGGCACTTGAACCGTGCCAAATTGCACCGCATGGGAAAGCATTTCCAATGGTTTTTTCAAGCTCAACGCCTCACCCTCAAAACGATAGCCTTGTCGATTACTATTACTTTGTAAACACCAAGATTTTTGCCACCAATGATATTGAGAGGTTTTAGTAAAGGCTTCATATTCAGAAGATGGCAACGCATGCAGTGTATCCGTGAGTAAAATCGGTGCAATGCCAATGTTCGAAAGCACTTGGCTTTGGGGGGGGGCAATGGCAGTTGATCCCCCTCTTGCAAGGCTCTCCCTTGCCAACCACCAAGCTGGGTTTTCAAGTCAGTACTGCGAGAGCCTAATTCAAGAGGCACATCAAAACCACCTTGTACACACAAATAACCATACATACCATAATTCGCTTTGACAAATTGTAAAATTTGCCCTGCTCGCACAGGGTAACGCCAATAGGAATACACTGGCTCATTATCTAAATAAGCCTCATAAAATGCACCCGTGATACAAAAACTGCTGTATTGTTCAAATTGCACAGTCATACTGCCTAAAGCAATTTCAATCGCACAAGCATTTTGCTGATTGGCAAGTAATAGATTACCCGCCTTTAAAGCAAGGGTATCCATAGCACCGCATTGTCCAATACCTAAAGAGCGAAAACCAAAACGCCCCAAATCCTGTAAAGTAGCAAAGGTCTGAATTTTTAGAATTTTCATCATAACTGCACGCTCTCTACCACAAATTGCACCGTATCCCCTGCTTTCAATAAGGTCGGCGGATAATTGGACTTATCAAATAAAGGTAAATCCGTTCGCCCTAAAATTTGCCAGCCACCTAGTGAACTAAAAGGATAAATACCCGTTTGACTGCCACCAATACCCACAGACCCAGCAGGCACAAGCGTTCTCGGTACTTCTCGCCGTGGTGTATGCAAATGTTCAGGCAAACCACCAAGATAAGGAAACCCTGCCTGAAAGCCAATCATAAACACGGTATAAATCGGTGCGGTATGCCGTGTAATAATATCCTGCGGTAACACCTTATGGAAAGTAGCAACGTCCATCAAATCTTGTCCAAATTCTCCGCCATATTGCACTGGAATTTGAAAATGTTTCCCTTGATATTGTTGGTTTTCTACCTGACTCCAATATTTTTTTAGTCGTTCACTAAAAACCATAAGATCCGCACCAAGTGCGGTGAAAACAGTGAGATTATTCATGCCAACAATGACTTCACAAATGCCCTCTTGTTGATTCAATAAACCCGCAAATGCCCACAACTTACGCTGCTTATCTAGTTCAGCGGGTGGAGGTAAGGCACAAACTAACGCATTTTCACTTATTACCGCAATATTTAACATTTTGTTAAATCCTCGTTAAAACTGTATTTTCTATAAATAAATGGGATTGAGGGACTTGTCAAGGAAATCGTAAAAAGCAGGAATAAAAAGTGCGGTGAAAAAATAAATTTTTTTTCACCGCACTTCACCATTCATCTTGGTTTCTTAATCTTCAATCTTTCTCGATTTTCCCTTAATAATCTTCATCATTTCTGCAATTTGGGGCTTCAGTTCCTTGAACAATGGATTATCACGATGTTCCATGACCACCTCGGTCATTAACTTCAATCCCACCGCAAAACGTTGTGCCATTTCTAAAGTAAAACCGTCACGCTGTTGTGTTCTTTCAATAATTACAAAAATATTATCATGATTGGGAGCGGAAAAGGTGATTTCTTGATTCACTTCGTTACCCTCATGATCACTGAGGTATTTGACATTGACTTGATATTGATGTTGTTTCATACTGCCTCCTTTTGAATTATCTTGCTGCTTTTCTAGTTTACCATGCCATTTGCAAAAACTCTGCAATATGATAATGCTTTATGCCGTCAAGATGTTCATTCCACCATTCATCCATGGTGATCACATATTTAGGATGGTTATCTTGAATGGCTTGTAACGGTGAAAATTCACGTTGTACTGTGTCTTGATTCTCCAATTTATAGGCTACTTGCAAATAAATTTTTTGTTGCGATTTTTGTGCAATAAAATCAATCTCTTTATCACCTAATTTACCAATATAAACCTGATAACCTCGGCGTTTTAATTCTAAATAAATAATATTCTCCAATAGTCCTGCGATTAAGCTAGAACGAAACCCCATCGTTGCATACAGCAAGGATATATCACCTAAATAAAATTTCTCTTGTGTTTTTAAAATCTCTTTTCCCTTAATGTCAAATCGTCCAACTCGATGCAAAATAAAGGCACTCTCTAACGCATTCAAATAATTATAAACCGTATTTAAATCTATTTTGCTTTGCTGGCTTTTAAAATAATCCGCCACATTTTTGCCTGAAAAGGTATTCCCCACATTATCAAAAGCATAACGAATAATCCGTTCTAATAATTCCACATCACGGATTTTGTGACGTTGCACGGTATCGCGTAAAATGACCGAAGTATAAATATCTTGTACAATCTTATAAATAGTTTCTTCATTAAAATCAGCAGTATGCACGACTGGAAAGCCCCCTTTTCGTAAATATTCATTAAAATAGGGCAAAGGCAAATAAGGTTGATCAGAATAATACTGCTTAAATGCGAGAAACTCTTGAAAAGAGAGCGTAAAAATAGGGATCTCAATATAACGCCCAGCTAAATAAGTAGAAAGTTCTGATGATAATAAGTGAGAGTTTGAACCCGTAATATATAAATCAAGATTAAAATCAACCATTAACGCATTGACCGCCTTTTCCCAGTCAATCACTTCTTGAATTTCATCAAATAAGACATAATATTGTTGATTAGTTTGAATACTATCCTTAATAAAGGCGTAAAGGGTTTGTGCGGTTTTTAACTCTGCGGTCACGAAACTTTCAAAGTTAAGATAAATAATTTGCTCTTTCGTTACGCCATTTTGTATTAATTCATCTTGCAGCATTTTTAATACTGTTGATTTACCTGAACGGCGAATACCTGTAATCACCTTGATAAAAGGTTTATTAATAAAAGGTTTAAGTTGAGCAAGATAATTGGGGCGACTAATCATGTAGAATCCTTTTGGTTATAACCATAATAATCGCATTATACATTTATATTTTTGTGGTTACAACCATAAATAACATGTAAAAATACAGCTTTTTCATGGTTATATTTAGATATTTAAGCGGGCAGGTTTTGTGTTTAATGAGATAATGGTTCTTTTCTCAAACTTTTAACTAATTGTTTTAACACATCAATTTCATTTTTTTTGGCAACAAGTAATTCGTCTTTTAAGGCAAGTTCTTTTTTCAAATAGGAGATTTCTATGGCTAATTCTGTTTGATTTGAACCGAAAATATTTAAACTATGATTGTTTCCTCTTTCCGAAAACAAGACTACATTTTTTTCGCCTAAAGACATCAATTCAATAATATCCATATCTAACACTTGCACGATTTGCTCTAATTTAGGCAGTGATAAACGTGTTTCGCCACGTTCAATCTTTGAATAACCATTAGTGGACATACCCAGCTTATCTGCCATTTCTTCTTGCGACCAATTTTTGTTCTCACGCAGAAAACGGATCTTTTCATTGACTTTCATATAACCCCCACTATTTCGGTATAAATCACTACTTGGGGTTGATTGTAGCATCGGTGATGAGAATGGCATAATTTTATTTAAATAATCTTGTATCCCAGACTTCGGTAGCAAGGCAATATCGTTCCTGTACGAAATTCAGACGTTAAAATAGAGAGGTAGAATAGAATGTATAAAATAGCCTTATTTCTCAGAACCCAAGCAAATCCCAATTTTTTTAGAAATATCGTTTTAGATTGTCTAAGTGAAAAATACAATACTTATATTTTATGTAGTGCATTTTTTCAAGAAAATAGTTTTAGTACAAGTGCTGAAATTATTAATAAATTGAAATTAAATATAAATAAACACCTAGATATTTATGGATTATATCGTGGTAATTGGAGTAAGCAATTTAATACCAGTTGTAATAATATCGTCAATTATGCTAATCAAAATAAAACAAAACTTTCTGTAAATTGTTACCAATTTAAGCCAAACTCTCACGCAAAAATATTTATGGCAAAAGAAAATAATACTCCCAAGTTAGCTATTATTGGTAGTAGTAATTTGAGTGCTGGGGCTTTTGCAAACAGAACTTCTAAAGAAAGATGGAATCAAGAAAGCGATGTTATCTTCTGGAATAATCAATGTAGCATTTCAAATAAAATCATAGAAAATGTAATAAATAAATTACCTATAGAATTAAAACCATTTATTTACATCTCGAATTATAACTCAGACCACATCAGAAAGGACATTTCTTGCCAAAAAAAACTTGAGCGTTTAGAACAGTTAATGAAGAATAACTCTATCAGAATTCCAAAAAATTAAGAAATGCACCAATCTAAATCCAACATAAGGAAATTAAAATGTTTAAAAAATTACTTTTAGCAACACTAATCGGAATGTCTTTTCCCACATCATCTTATGCAAATGAAATTAATGATCTCACAACCAAAGCCGAAGCAGGAGATTTTTTTCTCAAATTTCACTGGGTCTTAAATATGAAATAGGAGAAGAGGTTGAAAAAGATCCTGTTAAAGCAGTTTATTGGTATCAAAAAGCTGCTGAACAAGGGGATGCAAACGCACAATTTAATCTTGGTAATATGTATAATAATGGGCAAGGCGTAAAACAAGATGACCGACAAGCGGTCTATTGGTATCAAAAAGCCGCTGAACAAGGGGGTGCGGAAGCACAATTTAATCTTGCTTTAAAATATTATAAGGGGCAAGGTGTAAGACAGGATAAACAACTCGCTAAAGAGTTATTTGGTCAATCCTGTGATAATGGTTATCAAGGCGGATGTGATAATTACCGTAAATTGAATGAACGAAGATATTAATAAAGAAAATTATAATGTACAAATTTTTGATACTTGTATTATTTTTCGTTATTCCTGCCCACGCTAACCAAATCGATCAACTCAAACATCAAGCCGAGCTAGGCGATACCAATGCTCAAACGATGTTAGGATCGAGATATTTTATTGGCGATGGGGTGGAAAAAGATTATCGCTTGGCGTTGAAATGGCATAAAAGTGCGGCGGAAAAAGGGGATGTGGATTCACAGAATATTGTGGGGGTGATTTATCAATTAGGCTTAGGCGTGAAAGAAGATCATTCGCAGGCGTTCTTTTGGTTTAAGCAAGCTGCCGAGCAGGGCGATGCCCCATCACAGGCGGAAATTGCTGAAATGTTGCTCAATGGTGATGGTGTGGCGAAAAATGAACAGCAAGCGTTGGTGTGGTTTCAAAAATCCGCTAATCAAAATCATCCTAAAGGCTTATTTGGGTTAGCCGATCTTTATCTTTCAGGCAAAGTGGTGGCGCAAGACGATAAAAAGGGCTTTCAGTTAATGAAACGTTCCGCCGAAAAGCAGGATCTTTTTGCGCAATATGCGGTGGGGTATTTATATGAAAACGGCATTGGCACTCGCCAAAATAGAACCGTGGCCAAAGAATGGTATGGGCGATCTTGTGATCGTGGTTTAAAAGGGGGTTGTCAGGCTTATCGTAAACTTAATGAACAGGGATTTTAAGCCACCACGATTTAATCCGCTTCCACAAACCCCAATGCCGTTTCCACTACGTCCACCCCAGCATTCGGCTTGCAGGCATTTTCACTTAAATGTCGTCGCCATTGTCTTGCCCCTTTGCAGTTTTGGAATGCACCGAGCATGTGGCGAACAATATGATTTAAATACACGCCCTGACTGAGTTGACTTTCAATATAAGGGAACATATTCCGTACCGCTTGATGAGCAGTGATTATCGGTGCGTTAGGGTCAAATAAGGCTCGATCAATTTCGCCTAATAAAGACGGATTTTGATAGGCTTCACGTCCTACCATCACGCCATCAACCTGTTGCAAATGGGTTTGTATTTCTGCAATGGTTTTAATGCCACCGTTAATGCTAATCCAAAGGTGCGGGAAATCTCGTTTGAGCTGATACACTCGCTCGTAATCTAAAGGTGGAATTTCACGATTTTGTTTTGGGCTTAAGCCAGAAAGCCAGGCTTTGCGAGCATGGACGATAAAATCCTGACAGCCCACGGCTTGCACTTTTTGCACAAAATCACACAGAAAATCATAGCTATCTAACTCATCAATGCCAATTCTGGTTTTCACCGTGACGGGAATTTGCACCGCACTTTGCATAGCTTGCACACAGTCTGCCACTAAATCGGCTTTTGCCATTAAGCACGCACCAAACATGCCGTTTTGCACTCGGTCGGACGGACAACCGACATTTAAGTTAATTTCCTGATAGCCCCGTTGTTCCGCTAAAATCGCACACTGTGTGAGCTGTTCAGGGTCGCTACCACCTAATTGCAAGGCAACTGGATTTTCCGCTAAATCAAACGCTAAATGATCATATTTGGCGTGAATAATTGCTTGAGCCGTCACCATTTCCGTATAAAGCAAAGCCTGCTTAGTAAATTGACGATGAAAATAACGGCAATGACGTGTCGTCCAATCTAACATTGGTGCAACAGAAAAACGTCCACGGTAATAAGGCGTAGGAAAGTGCAGTTGATTTTGCATAAGTTTTTAATAATCCTAATGGCTTTCTTCTTGAATACGCTGACGAAAACGTCCTGCGGCAAAATGATAAAACGGTTTTGGCATAATCTGACGTGACACAATGGTGGAAATAATACCGCCAATTAATAACCAGATTAACACGGGTTGACTACCCGTCATTTCCATTACCACGACAGCTGCTGTCACGGGTGATTGCGTGGCACCTGCTAAAAAGGCTGCCATACACAATAACACCAATAAACGACCATCTACGAGTTCACCAGTGAAACCAGAAATCTGTGAGCCGATTCCAGCTCCCACTGTCAATGCAGGTGTAAAAATACCACCAGCAATCCCAGTCCAATAGGTCGCAACCGTGGCAAATAATTTGGCAATACCTGTAGTTTCTGGTTGAATCAGTTGCCCATCTAAGGCTTGCGTGACCACTTCATAACCCGTGCCATAGGTTTGTCCGTTAGTATAAGTGCCTAATCCCGCAAGAATTAGCCCTAAAATTAATGCCATAGTAACGGGGTGATGGCGAACCCAACCACGAATCAGGGCAGGTACCACACCAGCTACACCTTTCGCCAATAAACGAGCAAAAATCCCCCCTAAAATTCCACAAATAA
Source organism: Lonepinella sp. MS14435 (assembly GCF_042485795.1). GTDB lineage: Bacteria > Pseudomonadota > Gammaproteobacteria > Enterobacterales > Pasteurellaceae > Lonepinella. The sequence continues at coordinate 499,762 of NZ_CP169368.1, read as the reverse complement.
CACCGCACATTAGCACCCAAAGCAAAATATCTTTTGTATTTGTAGCACCTTTGTATAATGGAAAATAAGGGTTGTTACCGTCAATCGCCACTAAAATAAAACCCGCTGCAAGAACGCCTAATAACACACGACGTTCCCAACGCAAAATTACCCCACGCCCCAATTCTTCAAGGGCAAAAATAACCCCAGCTAACGGTGCATTAAAGGCAGCCGCTAAACCACCACCTGCACCAGCTGCCATTAATTCATTGGCATTCAAACCACGAAAAGCAATATTATGATGATGACACCAATTTCCCCAAGCCAACATCACCGCTGCCCCCACTTGCACCGAAGGACCTTCACGCCCCACCGATGCACCAAATAACATGGCTAAAAAAGTTAACGGGATTTTCCACAAAGTTTGCACAAATTGTACTAAATAGGACTTTCTCACGCCATGTGGTAAGCTCAATGCAGCAATGACTTGCGGAATACCACTACCGCCCACATAAGGCGTATATCTCGGTGTAAACCAAGCTAACAACGCCATACCCAAAGGTAATACCAGCCAAACTGCAAGGGGATATTTAGCCGTCCAAAGTGCGTTCCATTCCAGCCCTAATTCTGCTAATTTCGCAAAACCAAGAGAAAATAAAGCAACTAAACTCGCCCCAATCAACAGGCAAGAAAATTCAATGGTTTTTCGAGAAATGCGGTGCGTTTGGCGTAATTTTTTATGTAACAGGTAACGAATATTCATAGCGATCAATATACATAAGAGATGTCTTTCATAGGGAATTATATTAGCATAAATTCAGTGCTAGAACTGGTCTATTGTTACGCATATAGACAAAAAAACTGTGAACCATCTCTCATTTTCAAGGTTTATTGCTTTATTTTTTAGGTATTTTGCGACAGTATTGCACATATTTTTTATCATATAACAAGCCATGCACAACGAACAGCTGACTCGCCTTTCTTATATCATTCTAATGGGCTTTGGTTTCCCCATTATGCGGTTTATGAGCATTCATTTTGAAACCTTAAATAATAATGCCGTCAGATTCTTATCAGGTGGATTATTTTTCGTATTGATTTGTTTGGTAAAATTTAGACAAGAACTGAAAAAAATATGGGTAGAGCCGAAGATTATTGTTAGCCTATTGCTATTAGCGGTATTTATGACGGGTAATATGTATTTTTTTATTAATGGACTAAAATACACCTCCGCTTTAGCTGGCAGCATTTTTGGTATTTTAGCGATGCCATTAGCCATTATTATGGCAGCCATTTTCTTTCAAGATGAACGCCAACGAGCTAAACAAAAACGCTTTTATGTCGGCAGTCTGATAGCGATTATAGGTTCGCTAATCTTTGTTTTTTATAGTAATAAAAATGCACAAAACAGCGATTTTCTACTCGGTTCACTGTTTTTAGCCACCGCTATTTTTATTCAATCTATTCAAAATTTGTTGGTAAAACAGGTGGCAAGAAAATTGCACGCTATTGTGATTAGTGCCTCCACCGCCACCCTTTCAGGATTACTTTATCTTATGCTTGCCATTCATACCAATAGCATTGAACAACTGCAACAGGTCAATCAAGGGCTATTAATCGGTTTGGGGTTAGCTGGGATTTATGGCATGCTGACAGGCATGTTAATGGCATTTTATATTGTACAAAAACAAGGGGTGGTGGTGTTTAATATTATTCAATTAATCATTCCCCTTTCCACCGCAGTTATTGGCTATTTCACTTTGGGTGAAAAGATTAATCTATATCAAGGAATGGGCGGAATAATCGTGATTTTAGGTTGTATTTTAGCCTTGAAAAAGATAGGCTAAATAATTAACAACCATGTTAATGATTATTTTAATAAAAATAAGGAGATAGTATGACAACAATTTTTAATCTTGCACAAAACTGGTTAGCACAAGATCCCGATGCAGAAACCAAAGCAGAATTAAATCAATTAATTGAACAAGCACAAGCAGGTGATAAGGCTGCCACAGATGAACTCAAAGCCCGTTTTGACGGACGTTTGCAATTTGGCACAGCTGGCTTACGTGGGCGTTTACAAGCTGGCTCAATGGGTATGAACCGTGTTCTCGTGGCTCAAGCTGCTGGCGGTTTAGCCAAATTTATTCAAGGTTATGATGAAAAGCCCTCCATCGTTTTAGGTTATGACGGTCGGAAAAATTCCGATGTTTTCGCTAAAGATACCGCCGAAATTATGGCAGGGGCTGGCATTAAAACCTATTTATTGCCACGCAAATTGCCAACGCCTGTGTTAGCGTATGCCATTCAGCATTTTGACACCACGGCTGGGGTAATGGTGACCGCAAGCCATAACCCACCAGAAGATAATGGCTATAAAGTGTATTTGGGCAAAGCCAATGGTGGTGGTCAAATTGTTTCACCTGCCGATAAACAAATTGCCGCCTTAATTGATGATGTGGCACAGGGCAATATTCAAGATTTGCCACGCAGTCAGGATTACATTGTGTTAGATGATGAAGTCGTCAACGCCTATATTGAAAAAACGGCAAGCCTAGCTAAACAGCCAAAAGCCGAGATTAACTATGTTTATACAGCTATGCACGGTGTCGGTTATGAAGTGTTAAGCAAAACCTTGACTAAAGCATGTTTACCACAACCCCATTTAGTCACTGAACAAATTCAACCCGATGGCTCATTCCCAACGGTGAATTTCCCTAACCCTGAAGAAAAAGGGGCATTAGATTTAGCCTTTAAATTAGCCAAAGCGAAAAATGCAGAATTTATTTTAGCTAACGACCCAGACGCAGACCGTTTAGCTGTGGCAATGCCTGATGCTCAAGGTAACTGGAAAGCCTTGCATGGTAATGTGATCGGTTGTTTATTGGGTTGGTATTTAGCCCAGCAAAATCAAGGAAAACAAGGCGTTCTAGCTTGTTCTTTAGTATCATCGCCAGCGTTAGCAGAAATTGCGAAAAAATACGGTTTCCAATCGGAAGAAACCTTAACAGGGTTCAAATATATTGGCAAAGTACAAGGCTTATTATTCGGTTTTGAAGAAGCCATAGGCTATTTAGTTGACCCCGATAAAGTGCGTGATAAAGACGGTATTTCTGCGGCTATTGTGTTCCTTGATCTCATTTGCTATTTAAAACAACAAGGCAAAACCCTTGCTGATTATATCGCAGAATTCACCCAAGAATTTGGTGCCTATGTCAGTGGTCAAATTTCTATTCGTGTCAGCGATTTAAGCAAAATCGGCGAATTAATGACCGCACTTCGCCAAAATCCACCAACTCAAATTGGTGAGCATACCGTTGTACAGGTAATCGATCACTTAAAAACCGAACGCCAAAATGATATTTTGGTCTTTATCCAAGATAACGGCAGCCGCTTAATTGTCCGTCCATCTGGTACCGAACCAAAAATCAAATTCTATTTAGATGCCAAAGGCGTAAATGCAGAAAATGCCGATCAGGTGTTAAAAGACTTTGATAACGCCGTGCGTGCCATGTTGCGTGATGAGAAATATGGTGGGCAGGATTGTTAGGTTGTTGATGGCTTAAAAAATAAGCGTTGCTAATAATTGAGCAACGCTTTTAATTATATATAATTCTCTATGCTTTCTCTAAAACAGCCTTAATAGATTCAGCAATTGCCCCTGATTGTTTACCTAATATAACGTGTAATTCATTATCATTAACAGCAACATTCCCTTTTGAACCTAATTGTTCAAGTTTGCTGAAATCTACAAGATTGAGATTAGCTAAATTTAACCTTAATCTTGTAATGCAATAATCAACCCCTGTGAGATTTTCTTTACCGCCTAATGCCATAATGAATTGTTCCGCAATCTCTTTCGAGATTTTATCTAACAGGTCAACTTCTGTTTGGCTCGGTTGACCACTTAGAAGATGTTTAATTCGTTCTAAAAAATTTGCCATTATTTACCTGCCTATCTCAATTATTTACTCAGTTGTTGCTTGGTTTTTAAACTTTCTAATAATACGGCAAGGATAATAATTCCGCCTTTCACCACTTGTTGATGATAGCCAGGAATATTCAATAAATTCATTAGATTAGAGATAATACTGAGAATAAATACCCCAATTAACGTATTTAATACCGTCCCTTTACCACCTGATAAACTTGCTCCACCGACAACAACTGCAGCAATGGCATCTAATTCAAATCCAATACCAAACACAGGTGAACCCACACCTGTTCTGGTGGTTGCCAAAATACCTGCCACTGCACAAGCTATGCCACTAATAACATAAACAAAGAATTTGTGTCTTTCTACTCGAATACCTGCAAAACGAGTCGCTGTTTCATTACTCCCAATGGAAATCACAATTCTGCCAAAGACCGTTTTCTTATAAACAAATAAGGTGGCAAGGAAAGTAATAAATAATATATAAAAAGGTAATGGAATCCCCAATAAATAACCCGTACCAAAATCCGTAAAACTATCATCGTTGATAAAAATTGGTTGTCCTTTTGATACAATTAAACCTAATCCACGAGCTACCGTCATCATTGCTAAGGTCGCAACAAAGGGAGCAACTTTAAAATATGCAATTAATCCGCCTGCAATACCGCCAATAATTGCACCGCATAAAATACCAATGATAGTACTACCGAATATGCCGTAATCAGGCATATAGATCGCAATAATCACGGACACCAATGCCATTATTGAACCAACGGATAAATCAATTCCCCCCGTTAAAATCACAAACAATAATCCCAATGAAACAATACCTAACGGAACACTTTGTCTTAGTACATTAGTGATATTCTCAAGGGCATAAAATCGGTCAGATAATAATGCTGACACAACAAGCATTATGAGAAAAAACATAATGGTTGAGTGTTGTAAGAAAAATGAGTATGCTTTTTTCATAAAAACTCCTTAATTTAAATTCTCACGTTTAGGAATGGCTAATTTCATAATATTTTCTTCGGTTATTTGTTCACCTTGTAATTCACCCGTAATTGTGCCTTCGCTCATTACATAAATTCTGTTACACAAACCGATAAGCTCAATTAATTCTGATGAAATAACTAATAATCCATAACCTAATTTCGCTAAATCAGAGATAATGCGATAAATTTCTGCCTTTGCCCCAACATCAACACCACGAGTGGGTTCATCAAAAATGATGAAATCACAATCTGTATTTAACCATTTGGCTAACACGACTTTTTGTTGATTACCACCACTCAAACTGGAAATAGGGTCAAATAACGAACCTAATTTTATTTGTAATAACTTTTTGAGTTTTTCACCCATAGATAATTCAGAATGATGATTAATAATGCCGAATTTAGAAATCTTGTTTAAGGTTGACATTGTCATATTTTCTAAAATTGACATATTCAAAATCGCACCTTGTTCTTTCCGACTTTCAGGGACTAAGCCAATCCCTTGTTTTATTGCATCGGTTACATTGGAGAATTTTAATAGTTGACCATTTTTATAAATTTCCCCTGATGTGATTGGATCAATACCAAAAATACATCTTGCGACTTCTGTTCGACCCGCTCCGACTAAGCCAGCTAAACCCACAATTTCGCCTTTTTTCACATTAAAAGAAATATTCCGTAATAATCCTGTTCGATTAAGATCTTTGACTAATAATAAGTCATCATCTTGTGGAACAATCTTATCAGGATATAGGGAATCTAATTCTCGTCCTACCATATATTTAATAATTTCATCTTCATTAGATGTTTTTGGATCTAATTCAATAATCGTCTGTCCATCTTTAATCACTGTAATTGAATCAGATATACGGAATAATTCTTCTAAACGATGGGAAATATAAATAATGGTAACGCCTTTTTGTTTAAGTTTATTTAGGTTGTCAAATAGAATATCAATTTCAGGATCAGCAAGTACTGCTGTGGGTTCATCTAAAATTAAAATATTCACGTTCTTGGTTAAAGCCTTAGCAATTTCCACCATTTGTTGATAGGCAACACTTAAATCACCCAATCGCATTGTTGGGGGAATATTAAAACCTAAAGAATCTAATGCTTGTTTCGCTTGTTGATTAATTGAATCCCAGTTAATGGTTTTTTTACCTTGCCCCAAATCATCAAGAAAGATATTTTCAGCAACGGAAAGATCGGGGGATAAGGCTAATTCCTGATGAATAATCCCAATCCCTTTGCGTTGGCTACTTTTAGGATTAGTAAAATGAACTTCCTCGCCATTTATTTTTATTGTTCCACTATCTTTAATATAGATTCCAGATAGAATTTTCATTAAAGTGGATTTTCCAGCACCATTTTCACCAATTAAAGCGTGAATTGACCCTTTTTTAACATTCAGATCAATATTCTGTAATGCTTTTACGCCACCAAAATGTTTGCTTACATTACGGATCTCAATAGCACAATCACTCATATCATCTCCTTTTTTCAAGATAGTGGAAGTTAAAACTTCCACTATTCATTGGATTATTAGTACAAAGAGTCTGGGTTATATACTTTTTCTACATTATCCTTGTTAATTAACAATGGTTTAATATAAAGATAGTCAGGAAAATCACGTTTACCTTGTTGATATTGAGTAATAGTGTCAATCGTAAGTTTAGTTAACGCATCTGGATTATTTGATGCTGTGGCTTGTAATTCGCCTTTTTTCACCGCTTCTAAACCAAATTTATAACCATCGTGAGCATACACTTTCACATTTTCTAATTTGCCAGCCGCTTTCAATGCACGTAGACCACCTAATGCCATATCGTCCATTTCAGCGTAAACGGCATTCACTTTATCACCATTTGCAACAATGGCATCTTCCATTGCTTTTAAACCACCTTGTTGATCCCAGTTACCCCAAACTTGCGTTAAAACATTGAGTTGAGTGTGTCCATATTGACGTAATTGAGCTTCCATTACACCACGGATAAAGTTAGTACGGCGAGCTTCACCCACTAAATTACCTTGATTACCACTGATAAGCACAAGATTGATAGGTTTATCGCCAAATTGTTTTACGGCAAATTCACCAATCATAATATTGTTTGCCGCATTATTCGCTTGAATACGAGTAACAACGGGGGCTTCTAAAGAAATATCACTATCTAAAGCAATGACTGGGACTTTTGCTTTCGTTGCCATTTCTGATATTTTAATACCTGCCACAGGATCTTGTGGATTTAACACTAAGTAGTTAATTCCTTGTGAAAGCATATCTTCCACATCAGCAACTTGTTTATTCAAATCACCTCGAGCATCCGTGGTAATTAATTCATAGCCTGCCTCTTTAGCGTGAATTTTCATATATTCAGTTAAGCCATTAAAGAACGCACCATTTAAAGTTCGATTAGCAAACCCAATTTTAACGTTGTCATTGGCAACGGCTGTTGTACCAATAAGTGATAAAGAAAGAGCAAGAGCTGTGAGTAATTTTTTCATATAAACCACCTTAGTTTGGGTTAGTTAAAAATGTTGAAATTTCTACCGCACTTTAGGGTAGTCATTTCGGCTTAAGAATGGGAAATCCCATTAATTCTGATTCGTTGCAAAATTTGCGGCGACTTGTTCAATCGCTAATCCATTTTTATAACGTTGAATAAAGGTTTCATAGCCTTGAACCCAGTTAGGTTCTGGATTCACCACATTATCCGAACTATTCACAAAGACGATTTTGTCTAAATAGTCGGTTAAAGAAATTGAAGTTTGTTGCATATAAGCCGCTAACAAAGCAATCCCCCAAGCACCGCCTTCACTTGCTGTTTCTAGTACCGCAACAGGCACATTCAATGCAGCACTCAAGGCTTTTTGTGCGGTTTCTTTGCTTTTAAATAATCCGCCGTGTGCAAAGATTTTTTCAATGTTGACACTTTCTTTTTTAGTCAAGGTATCCATGCCTAATTTCATTGCACCAAATGCAGTGTAAAGTTGCACAAGCAAGAAGTTAGCCAACGAAAAATCGGCTTTGGCAGGATGTAAGAACAACGGGCAACCCGTGGTAAGATTGACACCATGTTCGCCAGAATAGAAACAATATGACAATAATCCACCACCGTCAGGTGTGGCTTCTAATGCTTTATTAAATAGACCAGCATACAATTCATCAGGCGTAACCTTAATATTAAAGACGTTTAGCACTTCATCAAATACTTGAAACCAAGCATTAAGATCTGAACTACAATTTTGCGAATGAGCCATTGCCACAAGATCACCTGCTGGTGTCGTGACCATATCAAGATCCCGATAAACCTGTGATAACGGTTTTTCCAATACCACCATCGCAAAAGCCGATGTACCAGCGGAAACATTACCTGTTTTAACCTTAATACTATTGGTCGCCATCATTCCTGTGCCAGCATCACCTTCAGGTGGACACAGCACGCAACCTGCTTGCAAATTCCCCGTAGGATCGAGCAAGCGGCAACCTTTTTCGGTTAATAATCCTGCTGATTCACCTGCAACCAATACTTTCGGAAGAATATTTTCTAATTTCCAATTAAAGTGTTGTTGAGAGATTAATTCATTGAATGTATTGATCATTCGGCGATCATAATCTTTTGTCGTAGAATCTATTGGGAACATCCCTGACGCATCGCCAATGCCCAATACTTTTTGTCCTGTTAATTGCCAATGTACATAGCCACTTAAGGTAGTAATGTAAGCAATGTCTTTAGTATGGCTTTCCTGATTTAAAATAGCTTGATAAAGGTGAGCAATGCTCCAACGCTGTGGAATATTATATTGCAATAAGTCGGTTAATTGGTCAGCCGCCACCGCTGTGGTGTTATTACGCCAAGTCCGAAATTCTGCGAGTTGGTTATCTTGCTCATCAAAGGCAAGATAACCGTGCATCATTGCACTCACGCCCATTGCCGAAATGTGGCGAATAACCGTGTTATATTTATCTCGCACCACAGAACTCAAATCTTGATAGCTTTGAGCAATACCTGTCCAAACTTCATCAAGAGGATACGTCCAAATGCCATTGACAAAATGATTTTCCCACTCAAAGCTCCCTTTGGCTAAAATATTCCCATTTACATCAATTAATACCGATTTAATCCGTGTTGAACCTAGCTCAATACCTAAATAAGTTTGACCATTTTCAATCAACGTTTTTGCATTGCTACACATAAAATCTCCTTACATTGTTAAAGGATCGTTTAGAAACAGGTAAATGCACCATCTACAATAAAATCTGAACCTGTAGTAAAGCTACTGGTATCACCAGCTAAATAAACACAAATGGATTGTAACTCTTCAGGTTTGCCTAAACGATGTAACGGTGCCATTTCATTCCAAGTTTTAATCAACGGTTTAAGATCTTCTGAATTTAAGGTTAATTCTGTACCGATATAACCAGGACTTAGACTATTGACTCGTACATTATGTTTTGCCCACTCAATAGCGAGAGATTTCGTTAGCTGAATAACCCCTGCTTTGGATGCGTTATAGGCACATTGTGGCTGTGGAACATTGACAATATGAGCAGACATTGATGCCGTATTAATAATTGAACCACCTGTACCCTGTTCAATCATTAATTTTCCTGCGGCTTGTGCGGTTAAAAATACCCCTGTTAAATTGACATTAATCACCTTTGACCATTGCTCTAAACTCATTTCTTCCGCAGGAATATTCATACAAATTCCCGCATTACAAAAGGCAATATCCAGTTTTCCAAATTCTTTTTTAATCACATCAATGAGATTATTCACACTGGCTAAATCGGTCACATCCGTTTTAACGGCAATCGCTCTCACATTCTCCTGTTGGCTAATTTCAGCCGCTGTTTTTTCTGCTTCTGCAATATCAAAATCAGCAATGACCACATTCGCTCCAGCTTGTGCAAAAGCAATCGCCACACTTTTACCAATTCCCCTTGCTCCACCTGTTACAAAAGCGGTTTTGCCAGTTAGTTTCATTTTCTCTAAGATACTCATACTAAACTCCTTATAAATGTTGATATTTATAGAAATCAGCTTTATTAAAGCTGCTTTATATAAGTCAATTTAATCTGATCAATTTCATTTTGCAAGGGACTTTGTTAAAATGCCTTCCAAAAAGTGGAATTTTTTATGATTTTGTGATCTCAGTCACAAAATTTGATGGTTCAAGGGCAAAATATAATGAAGAATGAAGAATATTTAGATATAAAACAAACCAATTACCGCAATATTTATCAGCTATTTTTCCAAAATAAGCATTTATCTAAACCTCAGATAGTGAAAATGCTCAATTTGAGTTTACCGACTGTTGTCAATAATATCACTGAACTAGAAACCGAAGGAAAAATCAAAGAAGAAGGTTTCTTTCAACCACAAGGTGGCAGACCTGCCATTGCCTACCAATTAGTTGATGATGCTTTTATTTCCATTGGGGTGGAAATTCAACAAACCAAAGTATGTTGCATTGCATTAAATTTAAAAGGAAAAGTCATAGATGTCGATACTGTGTCATTATATTTCGAGAACGAACCACCTTATATAGAAAATATCAGTCAAGTGATTTATATGTTTATCCAAAAATTAGCTTATTCCCACAAGCAGATTTTGGGTATTGGTTTCTCAATCCAAGGTATTGTAAGCAAAGATGGACAATCTATGTTGTATAGCCGAGTATTATCTAGCGAATATTTTGATTTTAAACAATTACAACCTTATTTTGATATTCCCACCATGTTATTTCACGATGTGAAATGTGCAGCTTTGACCGAACTATGGTTTTCTGAACATATTGATAATGCCATTTATGTTTCTATTAGTGAACATTTAGGTGGAGCAATTATCATCAATAATCAAATTGATTTGGGCAAAAAAGGCTATTCGGGAGCATTAGAACATTTACAAATTCATACCGAAGGGAACCTTTGTTACTGTGGACAACGTGGCTGTTTAGAAACCTATTGCTCACTTTCAGCATTACTCGCCCCCGATGAAACTACTGAAACATTTTTTGCATCTCTTAGAAATAATGATGATCTCTCCGTTATGCGTTGGGATGCTTTTTTAGAGCATTTAGCCAAAGGATTAAATACGGTGTACTTACTGCTAGAACGAGATATTATTTTAGGTGGCGAAATTTCATTCTATCTTATTGAAGATGATCTAAAAATTTTACAAAAACGCATTCGTGAGCTTTCGACTTTCCCCCTTGACAGTGATTTCATTCGCATAGCTACCCAACAAAAATATCCCAGTGCTATCGGGGCAGCACTGCCTTTTTTAATCAAATATTTAGACTAATTTTAACCGCACTTTGAGAGCCTCTCAAAGTACGGTTTACCCCTATATTAACCCAACCGCTGCTGTTTCACCCCAATCAACAACGCCTGAATTTCCCGATCGGCAAAAATCGCATCAATATTTTTAGTTAATTTCCGCCGCCAATTAGGATACTGCGTGCTGGTGCCAGGGATATTGACAGGTTCGGTCATATCTAACCAATCTTCGGGTTGTAAACCAAATAATGCACTACTTACCTTAGCCACATAGCGTTGTAATTGATGATTGAATGTTTTGCTTACTTGAGAATCAAGGGTTTCATCAATCCCTTGTTCAATGTCTATCCCAGCTTGTTGCAAACGATCTAAGATTTTATGTTTTGCTCGCACTCTGTCTTGTTGCAAAATGCTCAAGATTTTAGGGTTTGGATAAACGCCAAACTGTTTCCCCAACTCAAAATCATAACCACGCCAATAACCGTTAATAGTGGGTAAATCGTGGGTACTGAGGGTTGTCATGGCTTGATAAGGATACTGTTGTAAATCTCGGCTTTGTCCTTGTTGGTCAAATTCAAAATAAAAGATTTTGTAAGAGAGAATGCCAGCATTGCGTAATTTACTGACAATTTCTTTTGGCACAGTACCTAAATCTTCTCCAATGATAGTGCATTGATGACGCTGGCTTTCAAGTGCCAGAATCGCAATTAAGTCGTCCACTGGATAACGGATATAAGCCCCGTTGACCGCACTATCCCCTTTCGGAATCCACCATAAACGCAATAAAGACATAATATGATCAAGGCGTAACGCACCGCAGTGTTGCATATTAGATCTGACTAATTCAATAAACGGACGATAGGCTTGTTGTTGCAAAATGTGTGGATTGAATGGCGTTAATCCCCAATTTTGCCCTTGCGGTCCAAGTACATCGGGTGGTGCGCCGACAGAAGCATTTAGGCAAAATAAGGTTTTATTATTCCAAGTTTCTGCCCCATTACCCGTTACGCCGACCGCTAAATCACGGTATAAACCGATTGGCATCGCTTGTGCTTTACACAAAGCATCACATTCTGCCAGTTGTTGATCAGCAATAAATTGTAACCAACTGTAAAACAAAATATCCTGTTGATGTTGCTGGCGGAATTGTTGCACGGCTGGCGAGTTAAAATCTTGATACTCTTTCGCCCAAAAATCCCAACCCCATTGTTCAGAAAAGTGCTGGCTCAAATGGGCGTGTAACGCATCAAAGGTTGCTTGTTCTTGTAGGCTTTCGCCCCCTTGTTGTAAAAACTCGATGAAAGCAGGATTTTCTTTATCCGCTTGCTGAAAGGCAAAACACAATCCTGTTAATTTTAACGGAATAACTTCAGCATAATTAATCCAATCTGTGGCTCGAAGTGCGGTTAATTTTTGTTGAATTTCGGCAGAATTAAACCACGCTTGTGCTGCTTGGCTTTGTTGAAATTCCACTAGGCTTCCGATGTCAATATAAGCAATATTTAACCAACGGCGTGAAGACGGACTATAAGGACTGGCGGATTCAGGATTGGCAGGGAAGAGTGCATGAATCGGATTCAAGCCTAAAAAATCTGCTTGATAAGGCTCGAGCTGTTGGATAAATTGTTTTAGATCACCAAAATCGCCGATCCCCCAGTTGGTTGCTGATTTTAAGGTATAAAGCTGTAAAAAGGTTCCCCATAATTTTTTGTGTTCCAGCAGTTCAATCGGCTGATAACAACGTTCAGGGGCGATAATCAGCACGCATTGCCATTGTTGTTTGCCTACGGTTAATTGTAATTGATGATAGCCCAGTGGTAAATTTTGTGGTAACGGAATCGCATTGCGTTTGATTTTCCCTTGCAAAGGTTCAGTCTGGTTTTCTAACCAAAGCTGCCATTTTCCCTGTATGTGTTCACGTTGATTGGTGGTATTTAATGGGAAAAAGTGCGGTGTTTTTTGGCGAAATATTTTCACTGTTGGCAACAATGAATGTTGCGAGAAATTATTTTCAAACGCTTTGAGTAACCGCTTTTTCACTTCCGTTTTAGGGGAAATTTTTAATCCCCTTTCATCAAAAAAATACGGCAAAATACCTGCTTGTTGGCATTGTTTATTCAATATTGTTGTCATCATATTCCCCTTATTTTCCCCTGCTGTAACAGGGGAAAACGTTGTTATTTCAACCAAATACGTTGTTGATAATCTCGAATGGAACGGTCAGAACTGAACATACCAAGCCGAGCCGTATTCAAAATACAACTGTGTAACCATGCTTCCCTGTCTAAATAAGCCTGTCCAATGCGTTGTTGAGCTACCATATAGCTATCAAAATCCGCCAACACTAAGAACGGATCACGTTCTATTAAGCTGTCGATCATCAATTTGAACATCGCCTTATTGCCTTGGCACACTGCCCCTTTGGTTAAAAAATCCACCGCACTTTTTAACACGGGATTTTGTTGATAATAGGCTTTTGGGTCATAACCTTGTGCCAACAGTTCGCGGACACTTTCTACCGTATGACCGAACAGGAAAATATTTTCTGCACCGACCATTTGGGCGATTTCCACATTGGCACCGTCCAATGTACCAAGGGTTAATGCCCCATTTAAGGCGAGTTTCATGTTGCCCGTCCCTGAGGCTTCTTTACCTGCCATGGAAATTTGTTCCGACACATCAGCGGCGGGAATAATTTTTTCCGCCAGACTGACGCGATAATCTGGCAAAAATGCGACCTGTAATTTATCTTTCATTTGCTTATCATGATTAATCACTTGTGCCACGTTATTAATGGCATGAATAATATTCTTCGCCAAATAATAGCCTGGTGCCGCTTTGCCTGAGAAGACAAATAAACGTGGCGTGAACGGCATATTTGGATTGTCTTTCAGCTGTTGATAAGTCGCAATAATATTGAGTAAATTCAAATGTTGGCGTTTGTATTCGTGGAAACGTTTAATTTGCACATCAAAAATGGCATCTTCATTTACGCTTAAACCAAGGGTCTGTTTAATTTCCGCACTCAATATCGCTTTGTTATGTTGTTTAATTTGGCGATATTCGGTACGGAAACCGCTATCTGCCACATATTTCTCAACACCCTGTAATTGTTCAAGATTTTTAGTCCAATCGGTTTGTAAAGTGCGATCTAATAAATCACTTAATTTTGGATTAGCTTGACGAATCCAACGGCGTGGCGTGATACCATTGGTCACATTACAGAATTTGGTTGGGAAGATTTTGTGATATTCAGGGAATAAATCCGTCACCAATAAATCTGAATGAATTTGAGCCACTCCATTGACTTTAAAGCAAGTGACCACACAAAGATTTGCCATGCGAACCCGATAATCAAATAAAATCGCCAATTTTTCCCAAACTTGCGGATTTTCACCAAATTCTGACCGCACTTTTTGCTGAAATAACCGATTGATTTTATCCACAATTTGGAAATGACGTGGTAATAATTGTTTAAATAGGCGTTGATCCCATTGTTCCAAGGCTTCGGGTAATAAGGTGTGATTGGTGTAAGCAAAGGTGTTTGAACAAATTTCCCAAGCCTGATCCCAGCTTAAATTATAGTCATCTAATAACACTCGCATTAATTCTGGAATAGCCAGAGTTGGGTGGGTATCATTTAATTGAATCACTTGATATTTAGCAAAGTCTTGTAGGCGATGACCCTGTGCCAAATGACGAGCTAAAATATCCGCCACTGAACAAGCACAGTGGAAATATTGTTGCATTAAGCGGAGTTTTTGCCCAGCTTTATGGTTGTCATTCGGGTATAACACTTGGGTTAAAGCTGCTGCATTAACGATTTCTTTGTCTGCAAGCAAGAATTTACCGTCATTAAATTTCTCAAAGCTAAAGGTTTGATCGTTATCCGCTTGCCATAAACGTAAAGGCTGCACGACATCATTTTGATAACCCACCACAGGCAGATCATAGGCTTTACCTTGAATGGTCAATGCAGGTTGCCATTCGTATTTATCATCTTTAATGCACTGAATTTTACCCCCAAATCCCACTAATTGGGTTTTGGCTGGATTGTGGCTTTGCCACGGGTAATCATTGCGTCCCCAAAAATCTGCACTTTCCTTTTGTACGCCGTTTTCAAAGGCTTGTTTGAATAAACCGTATTGGTAATGCAAACCATAGCCTGTGGCAGGTTGTCCAAGGCTTGCCATAGAATCTAAGAAACAGGCAGCTAATCGACCTAAACCACCATTCCCCAATGCAGGATCACGTTCTTGTTCTAACACATCAACGATTTCTACTCCATAGTTGGCTAAATAGGCTTTGGCTTGCTGGTAATAACCTAAATTCATCAGGTTATTGCCCGTTAATCGCCCGATAAGAAACTCCATAGAAAGATAATTGACGTGGCGAGTATCCGCCTTTTTTTGTGCTGGTTTGGCATAAGCTAAAGCAAGGCTCCCTTCGGCTAACACTTGATACCATTGGCTCAAAGAAAACTGTTCAGCACTGTCCACATCAAAATAACGGCAGTATTTTTGCACGACAGTATCAAATGATGCCTGAGTAAATTGGTTTTGTAACATAGCAACTCCATAAATTTTTATTAAATCTCTATGTTTCATTATCTTGGATCAATGTAAAAATAAATCATCCTTGCTATAATCTTCGTAGTATGACTATAAAGAAGTAGAGAAACCGTATTCTCCTACACCAACTGGATACCTTAAATATATGCTCATTCCATCAAAACTGATTTGTTCTTACCGCTTACAAAATAGCGTGATTCGAGAGCGTTTAATACAATTATTAGATAAAGCCTGTGAATATCCGTTGGTGCTGATTAATGCACCTGCGGGTTATGGTAAAACCACGTTAATTTCTCAGTGGATTAATTCACAACAACCCAAAAATGTGGGTTGGTATTCGCTAGATGAAAGTGACAATAATCCCGAACGTTTTGCCACCTATTTTTGTGCAGCTCTTAGCCAAGCGATTAATGCAGAACAGCCCATAATAGAAGATGGGCAATTTAATCATCAAGCCAGCTTATTTACCTTATTCGATCAGCTGTTAATTAAGATTGCTGGCTTAAAAGGGCATTTCTATTTGATTATAGATGACTATCATTTAATTGAAAATGAAGATATTCACGAAGCATTAAAATATTGGATTCGTCATCAGTCCGATAATATGACATTGATTTTGCTTTCTCGCTCCGTGCCACCGTTAGGCATTGCCAATTTGAGAGTGCAAGAACAATTATTAGAAATTGATGCGGGTCAGTTACCTTTTAATCATCAAGAAAGTATTGCTTTTTTCCAATCTCGTCTTGATGCGGAATTAATTGAACCAGAAATCACCGCACTTTGCGATGAAGTAGAAGGTTGGCCGACCGCCTTACAATTAATTAGCCTATCCGTTAAGCAACAAAACACCTCATTACAGGACGCTGCCAAACGGTTAGCCAAGTTAAATAATTCCCATATCAATGAATATTTAAATGATGAAGTGCTAAATAAGCTCGATCAGACAGCTCGCAAATTTTTGCTCCAATGTTCCGTGCTACGTTCCATGAATGAAGCATTAGTACAACATTTAACGGGTGTAACCAATAGCCGCAAATCCTTAGAAGAGTTAGAAAAACAAGGTTTATTCTTACATCAAATGGATTCCGAAGATAACTGGTGGCGTTTTCACCCTTTATTTGCCACGTTTTTATGGCAATGTTGCCAAACCGAATTAGGCGAAGAATTGCAAGATCTTCATCAACGGGCAGCAGAAGCATGGTTAAAATTGGGTTATATCACCGAAGCCTTATATCATGCGATGCAATTAGAAAATCGTTCAATTTTATTATCCATTCTAAATCAACATGCTTGGGATTTATTTCATCATGGCGAACTGCAATTATTGGAAGAAAGTTTACAATGCCTAAATGAAGACGAATTTATGCAACAGCCAAATTTAGTCTTACTCAAGGCATGGCTGGCACAAAGTCAACATCGACATAATGAAGTAATCGGTATTTTTAGCCAATTTAAACAAGCATTACAGCAAAATAACATACAATTAAGCAAAGAAAATCAGGCAGAATTTGATGTATTATTGGCACAGGTCGCCATTAATGACGGCAATGAAGATACGGCGTTATCCCTTGCATCAAAAGCACAAGCCGATTTACCTGAAAACGCCTATTACGCACAAATTGTAGCCAATTCTATTATCGGTGAAGCACATCATTGTTATGGTAATCTGGAGCAAGCCTTAAAAATCCAACAACACACTGAGAAAATGGCACGTCATCACCACACTTATCATCATATTTTATGGTCGCTGTTACAACAATCAGAAATTTTAATGGCACAGGGCTTTTTGCAAGCCGCTTATGATATGTTGGATAAAGCCACCCTGTTTGTGAAAGAAAATCATCTACAAAAGATTCCCATGTATGAGTTTTTGCTCCGCTTAAAAGGGCGTATCTTGTGGGAATGGTACAATCTTGATAAAGCTGAAGCCATGGCAAATGCGGGCATTCAAATTCTAAATAAAGCCTCTGATAAATTACAATGTGTGACGCTATTAAGCAAAATTTCGCTGGTGCGTGGTGATTTAGATAACGCTGATCGGTTGATTAAAGGCTTAGATATTTTACAAGGTATGCACGATTATCATGATGACTGGTTAGCCAATGCTGATTCTGCCAAAGTATTGTTATATCAAATGAATAATAATCTTGAAGCCATGCAAAACTGGTTAATTCAAAGTAAACAACCCCACACTGATCGCAATCATTTTAGCCAAGAACAATGGCGAAGTATTGCCCGAGCGTACATTGCACTAGGTGAATTTAGCCAAGCGAAACAGATTTTAGATCGCATCATTGCAACCGCCCAGCAACTCAATTTAACCAGTGATTTAAATCGAGCATTAATATTGCGTAACCGTCTGTATTTCTTACAGAATGAGAAAAATCTGGCTCAAACAGATTTGCTTGAAGCACTTCGCTTAACCAAACAAACGAATTTTATCAGTGCATTTGTGCTTGAAGGCGATATTATGGCACAACAAATTCGTCAACTCTTGCAATTAAGCAATGTATTAGACGAATTTACCCAACATAAAGCCCAATTTATTTTACGCAGTATCAATCAGCACTATCGGCATAAATTTGCCCATTTTGACGAGCAATTTGTAGAACGTTTATTGAAAAATCCTGAAGTCCCTGAATTGCTTAAAATCAGCCCACTGACCCAACGAGAATGGCAAGTGTTAGGACTAATTTATTCAGGTTATAACAATGAACATATTGCAGAAGAATTGCAAGTTGCGATTACCACTACCAAAACCCATATCCGCAATCTATACCAAAAAATCGGCGTAGCAAATCGCACCGAAGCCATTGATTATACTAAGGAACTGTTGAGATTGATGGGGTATAGTTAGGATAAAAATAAGTTAGAAAATACCGCACTTTTGCTTAATCCCGCAAAGTGCGGTGATTTTTCAGCCTGTTTTTTCAGGCAGCCTGAAAAATACAACTGTTTCGCTGCCCAACTGCATATAATCATACACGAAAATATCCTCCGTTCACCGTATATACGAGCGGTAACAAATTGACTTTGTTAAATTATTACCTCTATAATGTTCACAATATAATCCTTTTTAGTCATACCACCAAGATAATATGAATACACAAGACCACCCCCTACCAAGTGATTACACTCAATGGCTTTCCCAAATTAAACAACAAGTAAGCCAAGCACGGCAACGAGCAGTGTTAGCGGTGAATACCGAGTTGGTTTGCCTGTATTGGCAGATTGGGCAAGAAATTTTGCAACGTCAGGCACAGCAAGGTTGGGGTAGCAAAGTCATTGACCGCTTGGGGCGTGATTTGCGAGAAGCCTTTCCTGATATGAAAGGGTTTTCTCTGCGTAATCTTAAATATATGCGAACGTTTGCCGAGACATGGACGGATTTTGAATTTGTGCAACAGGCTGTTGCACGATTACCTTGGGGGCATAATGTCTTAATTATCAATAAATTGTATGCACGCCAAGGCAAGGCAGTAACGAATTTCAATCAGCGATTACCAGACACTTATGCGAATTTAGCCCAAGAAAGCTTAAAAGATCCTTATTTATTTGACTTTTTAGGCTTGGGAGAAGATGCCCAAGAGCGAGATATTGAAGATGCCTTAGTGCGTCATGTTACTCGCTTTTTGCTTGAACTTAGCAGCGGATTTGCCTATATCGGGCGACAATACCGCTTGGAAGTTAATGGTGATGAGTTTTTTATAGATTTGTTGTTTTATCATACTCGCCTAAAAAGCTATGTGGTGGTAGAACTCAAAGCCACTGCATTTAAACCCGAACACGCAGGGCAATTAAATTTTTATTTGGCTGCAGTAGATGCTCAAATTAAGGCGGACGATGATAATCCGACAATTGGTTTATTGCTGTGTCGTACCCAAAATCGCTTAGTGGCGGAATATGCCTTAGTGCGGAATTTACCGGAAGATCTGCAAAGCAGTTTACCCACTGTGGGGCAATTGGAAGCGGAGTTGGGGGATTTTAGAAATGGTGAATAAAAAACACCGCACTTTTGGATTGTTTATCTAATCCGACAAAGTGCGGTGTATTTTTTATAAATTTTTAGAAATTACTTCTCATCACCATAATAGGCTTTGGTCATAATTTCTTCCATATCTTCCACCATGGCTAAACGTGGGTTAGCTGGGGTGCATTGATCTTCATAAGCGTGTAATGCCAATTCACGGCGAGCGGCTAAGAACGCTTGTTCATCTACGCCCTGATCACGCAAGGACATTTTTATTCCGCAACGAATCGCTAAATCATGAACTGCTTTCGCATAAGATTCAACACCTTGCTCTGGGGTAGAGGCTGGTAAACCTAAGATTTTTGCGATGTCTTGATAGCGTTTATCCGCAATGTAGCTGGTGTATTTTGGCCAAGTTGCCACTTTGGTTGGGCGAGTACCATTATAGCGAATAACATGTGGTAACAAGATTGCATTTGTACGACCATGGATGGTATGGAATTTACCGCCGATTTTGTGTGCCATGGAGTGACTGATACCTAAGAATGCGTTAGCGAATGCCATACCCGCCATGGTTGAAGCGTTGTGCATTTTTTCGCGAGCCACTTCGTCAAATTCTTTCACGGATTTTTCAAGGTTTTCAAATACCAATTTGATGGCTTGCAAGGCTAAACCGTCAGTAAAATCATTGGCTAAGATAGAAACATAGGCTTCCGTGGCGTGGGTTAATACATCTAAACCTGTATCTGCGGCAACGTGAGAAGGCACTGACATGACTAACGCTGGGTCAACAATGGCAATGGTTGGGGTTAATGAGTAATCCGCTAATGGGTATTTAATATCACCATCGGTGATCACCGCAAATGGGGTAACTTCAGAGCCTGTGCCTGATGTGGTTGGAATACCGACAAATTTCGCTTTACGCCCTAATTGTGGGAATTTGAACGCACGTTTACGAATATCCATGAATTTTTGCACGAGATCACGGAAATCCACTTCTGGTTGTTCATAGAATAACCACATTACTTTCGCTGCGTCCATCGGAGAACCACCACCCAAGGCGATGATAGTATCTGGTTGGAAACTCCGCATTAAGTCTGTACCACGGCGGACGGTTTCAATGCTTGGGTTTGGCTCGACATCACAGAATAATTGATAAGTCACTTTATTACGGCGTTGACGGAGTTGATCGGTAATGCGATCGACAAAGCCTAAATCCACCATTGAACGGTCAGTGATAATCATCACTTTTTCCGCATCTTTCATTGATTTTAAGTATTGAATTGAATCACGTTCAAAGTAAATTTTTGATGGAACTTTAAACCATTGCATATTATTTCTCCGTCTGCCCACACGTTTAATATTAATTAAATTCACCGCACTTACGTTGTTACCGACGGAGTTTTTACCGTACGAACCACAGCCGAGTGTTAAAGATGGTAAGAAAGAGTTATACACATCACCGATACCACCAAAGGTTGATGGTGAGTTCCAAATGACACGAATGGTTTTCACTCGTTCACCGAATGTTTTGGCTAAATCAGCGTTTTTAGTGTGAATCGCTGCTGAGTGACCTAAACCGTGGAAATTCACCATAGCTTCTGAAAGGGCTAAACCTTCTTCAGTAGAATTTGCTTTTAATAACGCTAACACAGGTGATAATTTTTCACGGGTTAATGGTTCTTTTTCGCCCACTAATTTACATTCGGCTAATAAAATATTGGTTTTTGGTGGAACGGCAAAACCAGCTTGTTCCGCAATCCAAGCAGCAGGTTTTCCTACCACGTTTGGATTTAATTTTGCACCTGCACAGTTCGCACCGTTGGCTTTTACACCGAAAATAAATTCTTCTAATAAGGCTTTTTCTTTTTTATTGACCAAATAAACACCGTAGGATTTCATTTCTTTGACAAAGGCATCATAAATTTCTGCATCCACAATAGCTGCCTGCTCTGATGCACAAATCATACCGTTATCAAAGGATTTTGACATCACAATGTCATGCACTGCTTGTTCAAGATTGGCTGATTTTTCTACATAAGCTGGCACATTACCTGCCCCTACGCCCAATGCTGGTTTACCACAAGAATAAGCGGCTTCCACCATGGCATTACCACCTGTAGCAAGAATCGTCGCAATACCAGGGTGTTTCATTAAGGCTGAAGTGCCTTCCATTGATGGTTTGCTAATCCATTGCACACAGTCTTTTGGTGCCCCTGCTGCTACGGCAGCATCATACACGACTTGAGCCGCATGAGCGGAAGATTGTTGAGCAGATGGGTGGAATGCAAATACAATTGGATTACGGGTTTTTAACGCAATTAAGGCTTTAAAAATAGTCGTTGATGTTGGGTTGGTGGTTGGCGTGATACCACAGATCACACCGACAGGATCAGCAATTTCGGTAATGCCCGTCACGTCATCTTCACTAATTATGCCAGCGGTTTTCAGATGACGCATATTATTCACGACATACTCACAGGCAAACAGGTTTTTGGTGGCTTTATCTTCAAACACACCACGCCCTGTTTCTTCATAAGCGTGCATGGCTAATATGCCGTGCTTATCTAATGCCGCCACTGATGCTTTGGCAACAATATAATCCACTTGTTCTTGGTCCAGCTTGCGGAATTCTTCCAACGCCACTAAACCTTTTTCAACCAGTGCATTTACTTCTGCTTGGGCTGGGCTAACTGCATTTTCAACAGCATTACTCATAATGATTTCTCCTAAAAGTTGTAAAATATTATCACTGGAGTGAATTATAACATTTTGGAGTAATCTGGGCATCAATTTACCTAAAAACAGTTATAAAATCTGACATAGATCAAATATTCACGCAAAAAAATAACAGATAGCCAATTAATTTTTAACTATTTTTTAACATTTACCGCTTAACCAAATTATTTCACCCCTGACCACCAATCTTCCTGTGGCAATTTATTCAATGTAAAAGTTTGCCCTATTTTGGGCGTAACCGTTTGGAAATCCTGTTTCTCAGCAGCTTTTAAAAAACGTTGAATAGGATCACGCCAATTATGGTTAGCTAAATCGAATTTTGCCCAATGAATCGGCAAAACAGCTTTTGCTTTTAAATCCACAGTGGCTTGTACTGATTGTTCTGGTGTCATGTGAATTAAAGACCAATGAGCATCATAAGCTCCGTTTTCCATTAAAGCGATGTCAAACGGACCATATTTTTCACCCAGCAATTTATAATGTTGACCATATCCTCCATCACCATTAAAAAAGACTGTTAATAACGGTGACTTAATCACCCAACTTCCCCACAATGTAGTATTTCGGTTGGTTAGCCCACGCCCACTAAAATGGCGAGATGGTGCTAAAGTAAAATGGAGTTGACCCAGTTGAGCCTGTTCATACCAATCTAACTCAGTAATTTTTTCATCTGGTACGCCCCAGCGTTGTAAATGTCCTTTCACACCTAGTGGCACATAAAAGTGCGTTGTTTTTTGGTTAATTTCTTGAATAGCTTGATAATCAAGATGATCATAGTGATCGTGAGAAATTATTACTGCATCAATGGCTGGTAAATCTGCCACACTTGGAGTATGAGTCATGGCAAAAGGTTTACCGCCAAAAAAGATTGGAGAAGCACGATGAAATACAGGATCGGTGATTAAGATCTTGTCATTAAGCTTAAATAATACCGTGGAATGTCCAAGCCACGTAAAACTACCATTTTCTATCTGAGAAATATCTAACTTTAGGCTCGGTAAAGGTTCACTAGGCTGCTTTCCAGCAGGGGGAAAGGCAATTTCAAAAATACGTTTTAACCATGAAGTATCTTCACCATCAGCCGTTTTCTGAAAACCGATTGGAGTAGGTTCTAAATTAACAAAAGTCTTGCCGTTAAAGTTTGGCGATTTATTAATTTTTGCCTTACTCTGTTCATCGGGAGAGCCACCAAAAGTAGGATGCAAGTTAGTGCAAGCTACTGCACTTAATAATAAGCCAACAAGTAAAGCAACTATTTTTTTAAAACATTGGAATAATTTTCTCATTAATTATTTGCCTAAATCACATAAAAATAAAAAACAATCTAAATCTTAACATAATTCTCCATATTGATTAAAAAATAATAAATATTTAACCATAGCCCCTTTATTTATACATAAAAATCAGACATACTAACGCCCTTTTTTAGTCCTTATTTATTCACTCTTTAAAGGAAAATTTATGTCAACAGTAAAAGACGGTTTAGCAAACCCAGCACCACTTGGTTTATGTGGTTTTGCTTTAACTACTTGGTTATTATGTTTAATTAATGCAGGCGTGTTTGATACCAAAAGTATCGGTTTAGTGGTGGCTATGGCGTTTGCTTTTGGCGGTACAGCACAGATGATCGCGGGTATGTTTGAATACAAAAAAGGTAACACCTTTGGTTTCACTGCTTTTATTAGTTATGGTGCATTCTGGTGGTCATGGGCGTTATTCGTAACATTCTTCAAAGGTGAAACACCTGCAACATTCGTGGCATGGTATTTAGGGGCTTGGGGAACATTTACCTTAATGATGTTTTTAGGCACACTGGCGAAAGCTAAAGCCCTGAGAGCAATTTTCTTCTTTTTAACCTTAACGTTCTATGCGTTAGCTATCGGCGATGCAACAGGTAATCACAGTATTGTCAATGTAGGCGGTTATTTAGGTTTAATCACCGCACTTTGTGCGTTCTATTTAGCTGCGGCAGATATTATTAATGATAGTTTTGGTCGTGAGATTTTACCAGTGGGGCAACCGAAATAGTTAACCTATTGATATTCTGTGGGAAGTGCGGTATTTTTTACCGCACTTTTTTATTATAGCTAGTAAACCCTAGCTATAATAAAAAGGGGCGTATTCAATACGCCCCTAAACTATGTTAGCTAAATCGTTAATTATTTAACAATTTTAGCCACAACGCCAGCACCGACTGTACGTCCGCCTTCACGAATCGCAAAGCGTAAACCTTGGTCCATCGCGATTGGGTGGATTAAGCTTACTGACATTTTGATGTTATCGCCTGGCATTACCATTTCTACGCCTTCTGGTAACTCAATCGTACCTGTTACGTCCGTTGTACGGAAGTAGAACTGTGGACGGTAGCCTTTGAAGAATGGAGTATGACGTCCACCTTCTTCTTTTGATAATACGTAAACTTCTGATTCGAAATCTGTGTGTGGCGTGATTGAACCTGGTTTCGCTAATACTTGACCACGTTCGATTTCTTCACGTTTTGTACCACGTAATAATGCACCGATGTTTTCACCTGCACGACCTTCGTCAAGTAATTTACGGAACATTTCTACACCTGTTACGGTTGTTTTCGCTGTATCTTTGATACCTACGATTTCTACTTCATCACCTGTACGGATAATTCCACGTTCTACACGACCTGTTACTACTGTACCACGACCAGAGATTGAGAATACGTCTTCGATTGGTAATAAGAACGGTTGGTCAATCGCACGCTCAGGTTCTGGAATGTAAGTATCTAAGTGGTTGGCTAACTCAAGAATTTTTTCTTCCCATGCTGCATCACCTTCTAACGCTTTTAATGCTGAACCGCGTACGATTGGGGTATCGTCACCTGGGAAATCGTATTGTGAAAGTAATTCACGAACTTCCATTTCCACTAATTCTAATAACTCTTCGTCATCTACCATATCGCATTTGTTTAAGAATACGATGATGTATGGTACACCTACTTGGCGACCTAATAAGATGTGTTCACGAGTTTGTGGCATTGGACCATCTGTTGCTGCTACGACTAAGATAGCTCCGTCCATTTGTGCCGCACCTGTAATCATGTTTTTTACATAGTCGGCGTGTCCCGGACAGTCAACGTGTGCGTAGTGACGAGTTGGGGTATCGTATTCAACGTGTGAGGTGTTGATAGTAATACCACGTGCTTTTTCTTCTGGTGCATTGTCGATTTGGTCAAATGCACGTGCTGCACCACCGTAGTGTTTTGCTAATACGGTTGTGATGGCTGCTGTTAAAGTTGTTTTACCATGGTCAACGTGGCCGATTGTACCCACGTTAACGTGCGGTTTTGTACGTTCAAATTTTTCTTTAGACATTTTAATAAGTCCCTCTAAAAAACACGGTTATCGATGGTACAATAACACCACATTAACCTAATGTAACTAATTTCTATGGTTTATAAAGGATAGATTTGAAATTAAGAAGTGGTGCTGATAGGCGGATTTGAACCGCCGACCTCACCCTTACCAAGGGTGCGCTCTACCAACTGAGCTATATCAGCGCTTACTTGGAGCGGGCAGCGGGAATCGAACCCGCATCTCTAGCTTGGAAGGCTAGGGTAATAGCCATTATACGATGCCCGCAGTCCTAAATTCATCTGTCCATCAAACAAATTCATTGATAAGTGGTGGAGGGAGAAGGATTCGAACCTTCGAAGGCTGAGCCAACAGATTTACAGTCTGCCCCCTTTGGCCGCTCGGGAACCCCTCCACTAATGAATGGCTTGATTATGAAAATGGTGCCGACTATCGGAATCGAACTGATGACCTACTGATTACAAGTCAGTTGCTCTACCTACTGAGCTAAGTCGGCTTCATAAGCAAGTGAGGCGTATTATAGGGGAATTTTACGCCCTGACAAGTATTTTTTAATAAAAAAAGAAAATTTTGCTATTATTCGACTAATAAACAAGCAGAATTTCACCATTTTGTTTTAAATCTCAACTTTCTTCTAAAAACTTGTGCCACTTTGCTGAAGATTAAGGTATATTTTACATACTGACTTTAAACCTATAAAACGAAGATATTATTGTGACTAACGTTACTCATTCTATAGCTGAAACACTTAGCCCTTTTTTAACTTTTCAACGTGAGCAATGGTCTGAATTAAGAAAATCTGTACCATTGAAATTAACGGAACAAGATCTAAAACCCTTATTAGGCTTTAATGAAGAACTATCCTTAGATGAAGTCAGCACCATTTACTTACCCTTAGTTCGTTTACTTAATTATTATATTGAAGAAAATTTACGCCGCCAAACCGTATTAAATCGCTTCTTAGGCGGGCAAAATCCTAAAGTACCTTATATTATCAGCATTGCAGGAAGTGTTGCGGTTGGCAAAAGCACCTCAGCTCGAATTATTCAGTCCTTATTAAGTCATTGGCCTCAAGAGCGAAAAGTAGATCTTATTACTACAGATGGCTTTCTATACCCGCTTGATATTTTACAAGAAAAAAACCTATTACATAAAAAAGGCTTTCCCATTTCCTACGACACCCCAAAACTACTGCAATTCTTAGCGGATATTAAATCAGGCAAAGCAAATGTCAAAGCACCAATTTATTCCCATTTAACTTACGATATTATTGCCGACCAATTTGATCTGGTCAATCAGCCTGATATTCTTATCTTAGAGGGGTTAAATGTCCTACAAATTAGTAACAAAGCCGAAACTTTCGTATCAGATTTCGTGGATTTTTCTATTTATGTTGATGCGGAAGAAGAACGCCTAAAAGAATGGTATATTCATCGTTTCCTAAAACTCTGTCAAAGTGCGTTTAATAATCCAAATTCCTATTTTAAACATTATGCCAACTTGTCCGAACAAGAAGCCATTCAAACGGCGAGTAGCATTTGGGATAATATTAATGGGTTAAATTTAAAAGAAAATATATTACCCACCAGAGAACGAGCCAATCTTATCCTGAAAAAAGGGGCGGATCATGCGGTGGAATTAGTCAAATTAAGAAAATAACGCAAAAATCACCGCACTTTCTACGAATAAAAATAGCCAAAGGTTTATATCCTTTGGCTATCTCTTATATATTCACACAAGCTACTAAATGATTACCTTTTCCGACCAATGACGGCACAGTCTTCGCACAGTTCTCTGTGACTTTCGGGCAACGGGTACGGAACACGCAGCCTGATGGCGGATTAATCGGCGATGGTAAATCCCCCTCCAATAATTGAATGGTTTTATTGCGTTCCAATCTTGGGTCAGGAATCGGCACGGCGGACATTAAGGCTTGCGTATAAGGGTGTTGAGTATGGTTAAACACCTGTTCATCGGTGCCTAATTCCACGGCATTGCCTAAATACATCACCAATACACGATCGGAAATATGTTTCACAATGGATAAATCATGAGCAATAAAAATCAGGCTTAACCCCATTTCTTTCTGTAATGATTTCAATAAGTTGACCACTTGTGCCTGAATCGACACATCTAACGCCGAAACGGGTTCGTCACAAATAATAATTTTCGGTTCGATAATTAATGCTCGAGCAATACCGATACGTTGACATTGACCACCTGAAAATTCGTGCGGATAACGGTTGATCACGTTTGGCAGCAAACCGACTTTAATCATCATGTCTTGCACTTTTTGCTTCACTTCCGCTTTAGATAAATGCGGTTGATAAATCTCCAATGGCTCGGCAATAATTTCGCCGATATTCATCCGTGGATTGAGTGAAGCCAGTGGATCTTGGAAGATCATTTGAATATCTTTACGGGTGTCTTTCCACTCTTTTTGTGATTGGTGAGCAAGGTTTTTACCTAACCATAAAATTTCCCCTGCCGATGCTTTGACTAAACCGATAATCGCACGTGCAAGGGTGGATTTGCCACAACCTGATTCGCCTACCACACCCAAGGTTTCGCCTTGATAAAGTTGGAACGACACATTGTTTACTGCTTTCAGGGTTAACGGTTTGGCAAAAAACAGCGATTTTTTATTTTTAATTTTGAAATTCACCGAAAGGTGATTTACTTCAAGAATAGGTTGTTTTTCAGTCATACTGCAAACTCCTTGGCATCAATCCAACAGTTGCGTAAGCGGTTATCCGTCCATTGACTTAATTTCGGGGCGGTCAAACATTGTTCGCTAACATATTGGCAACGTGGTGAAAACGGACACCCTTGCGGTAAACGCAGCAAATTCGGCGGATTGCCAGCAATGGTTTTTAACTCGTGAGATTGGCTATCCAAACGGGGAATCGCTTCCATTAAGCCCATTGAATACGGGTGAGTCGGTTGATAGAAAATCTGCTCCGCACTGCCGTATTCCATGGTTCTGCCAGCATACATCACCAACACTTTATCACAAATCCCTGCTACCACGCCGAGATCATGGGTAATCATAATAATCGCCGTGTTAAACTCACGTTTTAATTCGTTGAGTAAGGTCATAATTTGGGCTTGCACCGTCACATCTAACGCCGTGGTCGGTTCATCGGCAATCAATAATTTTGGACGACATAACAACGCCATGGCGATCATCACCCGTTGTCGCATACCGCCTGAAAATTCATGCGGATACATCGCCATACGTTTTCTTGCTTCAGGCATTTTAACCGCATCTAACATACGGATCGACTCAGAAAGTGCGGTGGATTTATCCATATTTTTATGAATCATCAACACTTCCATTAACTGCTCACCCACTTTCATATAAGGATTGAGCGAGGTCATGGGATCTTGGAAAATCATCGCAATATCTCTGGCACGAATTTTATTTAATTGGCGTTCCGTCAAATTAAGCAATTCCTGACCGTTAAATTTAGCCGATCCAGTGGTTTTACCATTGGAAGCCAATAGCCCCATTAAGGCAAAGGCAGTTTGTGATTTACCCGAACCCGATTCGCCCACAATACCTAAGGTTTCGCCTTGTTCAAGGGTAAAATTCAGTTCATTCACCGCCGTAACAACACCGTCAGGTGTGGAAAATTTTACCGATAAATTTTGTACATCAAGCAAATTATTCATCGTTTATCTCTCCTTTGGATCCAAGGCATCACGCAATCCATCACCGATAAAGTTAAAACAAAACAGCGTTAAACATAAAAAACAAGCAGGGAAAATCAACAGCCAAGGAGAACTTTCCATCTGTGCCGCACCGTCATTCAACAACGCTCCCCAACTGCTCATCGGCTCTTGTGTGCCTAACCCTAAAAAACTTAAAAAAGATTCGAATAAAATCAATGACGGCACTTCTAAAGAGGCATACACCACCACAATCCCCAATAAATTCGGGATAATATGACGGAAAATAATTTTTCGCCGTGACACGCCACACACCATCGCCGCTTCAATAAATTCTTTATTTTTCAAACTTAGGGTTTGACCACGCACAATACGAGCGAGGTTAAGCCAAGAAATCATACCGATTGCCACAAAAATTAATAGAATATTTTGTCCAAAGAACGTTACCAATAAAATCACAAAGAACATAAACGGAAACGAACTCAGTACCTCTAAGGCACGCATCATCAACATATCCACGGTTTTACCAAAAAAGCCAGAAATAGCCCCGTAAACCGTACCGATCAACACCGCAATTAATGCACCTAAAATACCTACCATTAGCGAAATACGTCCACCCATAGCAATCCGTACTAACAAATCACGTCCTGAACCGTCCGTACCTAAATAATGTCCCGATTCAAAATCAGGGGCAGCACTCATCATATTCCAATCGGTGTCTTCAAAACTAAACGGCATTAACATGGGTGCAAAGGTAATAAACAGCACGATCAATACCAACATAAATAAGCTGAACATAGCGGCTTTATTGGCAATAAAACGGCGTTTGGCATCTTGCCATAGACTACGACTTTCCAATGACAGCATATTCGATTGTTCAAGGAGTTTTTGGGCTAATTCTTGATTTTGTTGCACTTTTAACATATCGCCCCCTTAACTACGCAATTTCGGATCAATAACCGCATATAAAATATCCACCACCGCATTAAAGAAAATGGTCAAGGTGCCGACTAAAATGGTTAAACTCAAGACTAAGGAATAATCACGGTTTAACGCACCATTCACAAATAACTGCCCGATACCTGGTAAGCCAAATACTTGCTCAATCACCATAGAACCTGTGATAATTCCCACAAATGCAGGTCCTAAATAGGTTACTACTGGAATAATCGCAGGACGTAACGCATGTTTAAAAATAATCCGCCACAATGGCAGCCCTTTAGCTTTAGCAGTGCGAATAAACGGAGAATGTAGCACTTCAATCATCGAGCCACGCATAATCCGTGCAATCCCTGCCACATAGCCAATGGTTAACGCAACCACAGGTAATGCCATATAATACAGCGTGCCGCCGTTCCAACCACCAGCAGGCAACCAACCTAAATAAATGGCAAAAACCAGTACCAATAACGGTGCAATCACAAAGCTCGGAATAATCACCCCCGTCATGGCAAAACTCATTACCAAATAATCCCACCGACTATTTTGATTTAATGCTGCCACAATGCCAGCCAATAACCCCAAGGTGACAGCAAACACAAAGGCGGTTAAACCCAGTTTAATCGAAACAGGAAAAGCCGATGCAATTAAGGTATTCACCGTTTGATCTTTATATTTAAACGAGGGACCGAAATCCCCGTGCGAGAGATTTTCCAAATACAGAAAATACTGTTTATATAAAGGCTCATTCAGATGATATTTTGCTTCGATATTCGCCATTACTTCAGGCGGATAGGCTTTTTCACTGGTAAACGGATTACCTGGTGCAAGTCGCATCAGGAAAAAAGATACCGTAATCAGAAGAAACAACGTTGGTATCGCTTCAAGCAGTCTTCTAATAATAAATTTAAACATAAGGACAGCCCACAAAAAATCATGAAATTAATAAAAAAAATACCGCACTTTTATAGCTGGATCGGGCTTTCCCGACCCAGACTACATCATTCAGTACATTCCCATTTGGGAAAGAGAAACACCCCTGAAAAGATTTCAGGAAAATGACTGTTAATGTTTGATAATATAAAGATTTCTTAACAAGATCTTATCTTGTGGATCTTTACCTGTGTAGCCTTTTACAAAGGTTTTCACCAAACGTGGATTCACATAGTTATAAATCGGCACAATGGCGGCTTCTTCGGCTAAAATCTCTTCTGCTTTCGCATAGGCTTCTGCACGCTGATTTTCATCTAATGCCGCACGAGATTCCATGACAGCCGCATCATACTTCTCACTGCGATAAAATGCGGTGTTATTACTTGAATTAGATAAGAAATAATTCACAAAGGTAGAGGCTTGGTTATAATCAGCACTCCAACCTGCTCTCGCTGCGTCATAATTTTTGCTACGGCGAGTTGAAATATAGGTTTTCCATTCTTGGTTTTCTAATTTCACATCAACTAGCCCTTGCGTATTAGCTTTCCAAATAGAAGCGGCAGCAATGGCGACTTTTTTATGGTTTTCATTGGTGTTATAAAGAATAGTGAATTTCAATGGATTTGATTTGCTAAAGCCTGCTTCTTCTAGCAATTTAATCGCTTCGGCATTACGCTCTGCCATTGGTTTGGTAGAATAAGCTGGCTGTTGGATTTTCTCCCCCTCGCTAATATAAGGTGGAGTAAACACATAAGTCGGAGTTTGCCCTTGTGCCAATACTTTATCGGTAATAATATTGCGATCTAACGCCAGATTAAGTGCTTTACGCAAACGCACATCATTAAACGGAGCTCGACTGTTATTCAACTCATAGCTATAGGTTGACAAGGTTCTGGTCACAAATAACTCGTCTGGCAATTCTTTTTTCAATTTCGCAAATTGCTCGGTTGGCAACGCATAATTGGTTACTTGCAAATCCCCAGCACGATAACGTTGTACGTCCGTAGTTGGGTTTTCAATACTTAAAAACGTAGCTTTGTCGATCACGGTTTCTTTATCATTCCAGTAATTCGGATTACGTGCAAACACGATTTTTTCATTAATCACGTGATCTGCTAAAACATAGGCACCGTTACCCACAATATTTTCTTTTTTTACCCAGTTTTCACCAAATTTTTCCACTACTTTTTTCGGCACTGGTAACAAAGATTGGTGCGTCGTGAAGCCAACGAGATAAGGCACCGCATTGTCTAAAGACACTTCAAATGTCAAATCATCAATGGCTTTAACTCCCAAGCTATCGGGTGATTTTTTACCGTCAATAATATCTTGAGCATTAGCCACTTGCATATAAGTCAAAAAGCTCGCATAAGGCGAAGCGGTGGTTGGGGTGACTAAACGTTGCCAAGAGAAAACAAAGTCTTGTGCAGTCACAGGATCGCCGTTAGACCATTTTGCATCTTTACGCAAATGGAAAGTCCAAGTTTTGTAATCAGCAGAATGATCCCAAGATTCAGCTACCCCTGGAACGGTATTCCCGTCAGAATCCACGGTCGCTAGCCCCTCTAAGAGCTGAGATACTACTTCGGATTCTGGCACGCCCTCGGTTAAATGCGGATCAAAACTTTGCGGTTCAGCACCGTTGTTAATGGTGATTTCTTGCACAGGGGCTAATTCTACGCCGTCAGGTACTTTTACCGCATTGGCAGAAAAAGAAAATGCTAAAGCGACACCACTAGCCAATAAAGATGGTAATAATTTATGTTGCATATAATCGACTCCTTGTTATTTTATATTGTGTTCTGTTCTTTTATGTCAGAAAAACCAGAATTTGTAAAGAGTTCAAATTGAAATAATAGGATAAATTTGTTTTTCGATGATGATTTTAGATTATTGATAGAAAATTTTGAGAAAAAGCAGGATAAATAAGAATCTTGAAAATTTTACACCGCACTTCGGGCTTGATCTTCATCTGATCTGCCCCCCAAAGTGCGGTGTATTTTTAACACATTTTTTCTTACTTTTTTCCTTACATTGCCCCAACGTATTTTAGCATTACACCAGCGGCAATGGCTGAACCAATTACGCCAGCCACATTCGGTCCCATGGCGTGCATCAGTAAGAAGTTTTGATGATCGGCTTCCAACCCTACTTTGTTAGAAACACGAGCTGCCATTGGCACGGCTGACACGCCAGCAGAACCAATCAGTGGGTTGATTTTATTTTTGCTGAATTTGTTCATCAATTTCGCCATCAATACACCGCTACCTGTTCCGATACCAAACGCAATCACGCCTAACAGTAAAATACCAAGGGTTTGTGGTTGCAAGAATTTATCTGCCACCAATTTCGCCCCAACCGATAAACCTAACACGATGGTGACAATGTTAATCAAGGCATTTTGTGTGGTATCACTTAAACGATCCACCACGCCACTGACTTTCATTAAATTACCAAAACAGAACATACCGAGCAATGGTGCGGCATCAGGTAATAATAACGCCACCAACAATAACAAAATAATCGGGAATAACACTTTTTCTGTATTACTCACATTGCGAAGTTGCGTCATACGAATTTTGCGTTCAGTTTCGGTGGTTAAGGCTTTCATAATTGGCGGCTGAATTAATGGGACTAACGCCATATAAGAATAGGCAGCCACTGCAATCGCACCCAATAATTCAGGTGCCAGTTTACTGGTTAAGTAAATAGCGGTTGGACCGTCTGCCCCCCCAATAATCCCGATAGAGGCAGCTTGTGGCAAGGTAAAATCAATTACCCCTAACCAGTTTAAACCCAAGGCACCCAATACGGTGGTGAAAATCCCGAATTGTGCCGCCGCACCGAGTAATAAGGTTCTTGGATTGGCAATTAACGGACCAAAATCCGTCATGGCACCGACCCCCATAAAAATCACCAGTGGTGCAACACCATAACCAATCGCTACTTTATAGAACAGGGCTAAAATGCCTGCACTAAAGCCAAGATCGCCAGCGGTGACTTCAAGCTGTGCTTGCACAGAGGCTGGCAAGCTCGCAAGAGCGGTTTTAATTGCAACAGGATCTGCCACTACACCGATTTTTCCTGCAATCACAGCAAGTTGTTCAGGTGTGCCTGAATGTAACAAATTATCCAATGCCGTCATCGCCATGCCCGCTTCAGGAATATTCGATAACAAGCCACCAAAGCCAATCGGCAATAACAACAACGGTTCAAATTTTTTCACAATGGCAAGCCACAATAACAACAGGCTCACCAAAATCATCACCGCTTGCCCCCATTCAAGGTGCATAATACCTGTGCCTTTCAGTAGAGCAATAATACTTTCCATACTGCCTCCAAATTAAGCAATGGTCATGACGGTGTCGCCCACAGCCACTGAATCACCCGCTTTCACACAAATACCACGCACCGTACCAGCAAGGTTCGCCCGTACTTCGGTTTCCATTTTCATTGCTTCTAAAATAAACAACACATCACCCTCTGCGACAGTTTGCCCCTCGGTGGCGACCACTTTCCAGATATTGCCTGCCATTGGTGCGGTGACTGCGGTGCCAGTACCACTTACAGCAGGTGCTGGAGCAGTTTGAGCCACAGGGGCTGTCGCTGGAGCTGCTGTCGGTGCAATATGAGTAACATCGCCACCTTCAGACACTTTCACAACAAAGGCTTTACCATCAAGTTCCACGGTGTAAACTGCTGAACCGCTTGCTGGTTTGGCTGGGGCTTTTTCTGCTGGTTTTTGTACCGCACTTTCTAACGTTGGTGCTGGCTCAAAGGCAGCAGGATTACCACGATTTTCTAAGAATTTCCAACCAATTTGTGGGAATAACGCCACAATTAACGCATCATCTACCGCATTTTCAGCCAGTTTAATGCCTTTTTCTTGTGCGGTTTGTTTCACTTCTGCTTCAATTTTCGCCATTTCAGGGGCAATATGATCCGCTGGACGGTCGGTAATTGGTTTGCCTCCCTCAAGCACACGAGCTTGTAATTCTGCATTCACAGGGGCTGGAGTGCGACCATATTCGCCTTTTAAAATCCCTGCGGTTTCTTTGGCGATGGTTTTATAACGTTCGCCCATTAACACGTTGATAACAGATTGCGTACCCACAATTTGTGATGTCGGGGTGACTAACGGAATATAGCCTAAATCTTTACGCACGCGTGGAATTTCTTCCAACACTAAATCTAATTTATCGCTGGCATTTTGTTGTTTTAATTGCCCCTCAAGATTAGTCAACATACCACCTGGCACTTGTGCCACCAAAATACGACTATCAATACCACG
Source organism: Lonepinella sp. MS14435 (assembly GCF_042485795.1). GTDB lineage: Bacteria > Pseudomonadota > Gammaproteobacteria > Enterobacterales > Pasteurellaceae > Lonepinella. Next base: position 464,115 of record NZ_CP169368.1, on the reverse strand, counting down.
CAACTGCCCTTCAAATTTGGCATATTTTTTCCGCACATCACGGAAATACGCGGCAATTTTTTCTAAACGTGGAATATCTAAGCCCGTATCAAATTCCGTACCTTGTAAGGTCGCCACAATGGATTCGGTAGCTGGGTGTCCATAAGTACCTGACATTGAAGAAATGGCTGTATCCACCCCATCAACACCTGCTTCAATCGCTTTTAATAATGCCATTTCTGCCATACCTGTGGTGGAGTGACAATGCAAATGTAATTGCACATCAAAGCGTTTTTTGATTTCGCCGACTAATTCGGCAGCCGCCATTGGGTTTAAAATCCCTGACATATCTTTAATCACAAGGCTATCAATACCAATTTCAAGCAATTGTTCTGTCACATCTAACCAAGTTTGCAAGGTATGCACGGGGCTGGTGGTGTAACTCAATGTCCCTTGTGCGTGACCGCCGTGTTTTTTCACCGCTTGCAAAGCGGCTTGCATATTACGTGGGTCGTTTAACGCATCAAATACACGGAATACGCTCATGCCATTAGCGACACAACGTTCCACAAAACGATCCACCACATCATCGGCATAATGACGATAGCCCAATAAATTTTGTCCACGTAATAACATTTGCAACGGAGTTTTCGGGCAGGCTTTTTTCAACTCACGCAAACGTACCCAAGGATCTTCGCCTAAAAAACGAATACAGCTATCAAAGGTCGCACCGCCCCACGCTTCTAACGACCAATAACCAATATCATCTAATTCCGCCGCCATCGGCAACATATCATCTAAACGTAAACGGGTAGCAAACAAAGATTGATGGGCATCACGAAGTACTACGTCAGTGACTTTAATTTTTTTACTCATAATAAAATCCTTCTCTATTAATTTGAATGTTTAGCACGATGATGTGCAATGGCAGCGACAATCACTGGACGCAAACGATCTAAGTCGTTACTGGCAGGTTGAAGTGCGGTGGAATTTGGTGCTGTTTTAGGCACAATAACGGGTGTTGGAAAATATCGGTTAATCAGTTTTGACATTAGTCCAATCGCCCAAATGAGAATGAGCAAAAAGACCAATACGAAACCCATTCCCGAAAACATCAAGTTAATGCCTTCACCGAAAAGTTCTGCTGGAGTCATACGCATATCCTTAAAATGAAATGAGATTTTGTTATCTTACTTTTTAATACTAAAAAAATCTTTGATAAAGATCACAAAATAAGCAATTTCTTGCTTCTTACTATCATACCTTTACTTTCGCACGCCTGTGCGAGATAAATTATCTGTCAAAATTAAATCACTTTCTGCACTAACGCTGAAATATCTTGTGCAAAAATGCCGTTTTCCGCCATTTCCACAATTTGCGAATGTTGATACTGCTTACCGTTATACACCGCCACTATACTAATATCGCCTATTTGCAAAAAGTTTTTTTCGCCAAATTCGGTGTAACGAGTTGCTCCAATGCTAATCACGGCTTTGGTTGGATAGTTAGCTTGTTTAAGCAAATTAGCAATATTATTTCTTATCGACAATCCAATCCAATAATTTTTGGTGAAAATAACTGTAGCCCACCGCAGGGCTATCAATGCCATATTCACTTAACACATCATTGCGTTTATGGAAACACGCAATATGATAATCGTCAATATTGCTGCCTGTGGTAAAGCGATCCAAAACAATCCAATTCGTTGATAAGCCTTTAGAATTTTCTCCCCAATTTTTCTTCTCACAAATTTTGCGAGCATTCGGGCGGCGAATGGAACAATCGTTATAGGCGGCAAAATGGGTCGGTAAAAGTGCGGTGACTTTTTGCGTTGTTTCTTGCATAGTTTTGTCATATTGAATGTCACAAAGCAACGCAATTTCAGGTTCAATTTGCAAATTATCAGCATTGTTTGGAAACTGTAAGCGATCATTTGAAATTGGATAGATGGATAAAAATTGTTCATCTTTACTTAGCTGCTGGCTTGGCACATAAAAAGGGAAAATCGCTTTCGGTTGCACGGCATTTTCGGTTTTAACTTTGACAAAATCCGCTGCTTCGCCAGCCTGTTCCAAATGCCCAGCAAAATTGCCAGCCACGCCTAAACCGATAAAATCTGTTGTCAACATCGTTAAATCCCCTTGCTAATTAAATGAAAAACAGGAAAATAAGGAAACTTTTAAAAATATAACATAAAAAATGATTACATTCTCAAATTTATCCTTAAAACGTGGGCAAAATTTACTGCTCGAAAACGCCTCTGCCACCATTAATCCAAAACAAAAAGTAGGCTTAGTAGGCAAAAACGGGTGCGGTAAATCCTCACTGTTCGCTTTACTAAAAAAAGAAATGTCGCCCGAAAGCGGTGATGTTAGCTATCCTCCCAGCTGGGCGGTATCTTGGGTCAATCAAGAAACCCCAGCATTGGATATTTCCGCTTTAGATTATGTTATTCAAGGGGATCGCATTTATTGCCAATTACAACAAGCATTAGCACAAGCCAATCAACAAAATGACGGTAATGCCATTGCCCATATTCACGCCCAACTGGATAATATTGATGCGTGGACAATCCAATCAAGAGCTTCCGCCCTGTTGCACGGTTTAGGTTTTGCTCAAGAAGAACTGCAACGCCCCGTCAAATCCTTTTCGGGCGGTTGGCGTATGCGGTTGAATTTGGCACAAGCCTTGTTATGTCCGTCCGATTTACTGTTGTTAGACGAACCCACCAACCACTTGGATTTAGATGCGGTGATTTGGCTCGAACGCTGGTTGACCCAATATCAAGGCACACTATTATTGATTTCCCACGACCGTGATTTTCTCGATCCTATCGTGAATAAAATTTTGCATATTGAACAACAGAAACTCAACGAATACACGGGCGACTATTCGAGTTTTGAACTACAACGAGCGGAAAAACTCTCACAACAAACCGCACTTTTCCGTCAACAACAGGACAAAATCGCTCATTTACAAAGCTATATCGACCGTTTCAAAGCCAAAGCGACTAAAGCCAAACAAGCCCAAAGTCGGATGAAAGCCCTTGAACGCATGGAGAAAATTGCCCCAGCTCACGTGGATAATCCCTTTACCTTTGCTTTTCGTGAACCGCTGTCATTGCCTAATCCGCTAGTGATGATTGACAAAGCCTCCGCTGGCTATGGGGTTGGTGAAAGTGCGGTGGAAATTTTGCAAAAAATTAAACTCAACCTTGTCCCTGGTTCAAGAATTGGTTTACTCGGCAAAAATGGCGCAGGGAAATCTACCCTGATTAAATTATTGGCAGGTGAACTCCCAGCCCTTTCAGGCAACGTGCAACTGGCAAAAGGCGTGCAATTAGGCTATTTCGCTCAACATCAATTAGACACCTTACGAGCGGAAGAATCCGCCCTGTGGCATTTACAAAAATTAGACGATAAACTCACCGAGCAAGACTGTCGCAATTATTTAGGCAGTTTTGCCTTTCACTGCGACAAAGTCAGCGAACCCGTCAACACCTTTTCAGGCGGCGAAAAAGCCCGTCTTGTGTTAGCATTAATTGTGTGGCAACGCCCGAATTTATTGCTATTAGACGAACCTACCAACCATTTAGATTTAGACATGCGACAAGCCTTAACCGAAGCGTTAGTGGATTATCAAGGCTCACTGGTTGTGGTGTCGCACGACCGCCATTTATTGCGTAACACGGTGGAAGAATTTTATTTAGTCCACGATAAGCAAGTGGAAGAATTTAGCGGTGATTTAGACGATTACGCCAAATGGCTAAATGACATCAATGCTCAAGAACGCCGAGAATTAAATCAAACTGCGGTGAAAAATACGGAAATTTCGGAAAATTCCCAACAAAACAGAAAAGATCAAAAACGCCGAGAAGCCGAACTACGTCAACAAACCGCTCCACTACGCAAAAAAATTAGCCAACTGGAAAGCCAAATGGAAAAATTGTCAGATCAGTTGGCAGAGATTGAACAGCAACTTTCCCACAATGATCTGTATTCGCCAGAAAATAAAGAAAAATTAACCGCACTTTTGGCGGAGCAGGTGAATGTGAAACAACAGTTGGAAACGATTGAAATGGATTGGTTGGGTGTGCAAGAGGAATTAGAAAGTTGTGGTTGATCCCCCGTACTAACGTACGAGGTTAAGTATGGTTACGCCACGCTATGGCTTAATTCATTCCAGATGCGGAGTATCGTTACCATGGTGAACCCTGTACGCAAGTGCAGGGTTAAACTTAAAAAGTCAAGAAATTTAAACACATTCTCTTGATATGTCTATCACATAAACATATACTAAAAATACATTTAAAAAAATGGAAAATTTAAAGATGATAAATTGGAATCCCAAACGACCTTATAATCAGCTACCTAATCTCCCCCCTGCACAAGATCTTGAAACAAAAGATATTCTTAAACAAACAATCTTGGCTCGTGCTGCTTTGGCGGAATTAAAACAAGCTGCTGAACTAATTCCTAATCAAGCCATGTTAATCAATACATTGCCTGTAATGGAAGCCTGTGCCAGTAGTGAAATTGAAAATATTGTCACTACCACGGATAAAATTTTTCAATCTATGCAATTTACAGGTGAAGCACAAGACGGTGCTACCAAAGAAGCCTTACGCTATCGAACGGCGTTATTCGCTGGAGTACAAAGTCTTGAACGCTTACCATTAAGTACTCAAACAGCAGTATTAATTTGCAGTGAAATTAAGGGGCGAACAATGGATATTCGTCAATCTGTGGGGACGGCATTGGGTAACCCAACGACCAATAAGATTATTTATACGCCACCTGAAGGCGAACAACTTATTCGAGATAAACTCGCTAATTGGGAACGTTTTATTCACCAGAATAGCGATTTAGATCCGCTCATTATTTTAGCCGTTGCACATTATCAATTTGAAGCCATTCACCCTTTTACGGACGGTAATGGGCGTACAGGTCGAGTGTTAAATAGCTTATTACTCATTGAAAAAGGACTATTGAGCCTACCGATTTTGTATCTCAGTCGCTACATTATCAAAAATAAAACCGATTATTATCGCTTATTAAATGAGGTGACTAGCCAAAATAATTGGCGAGAATGGATTATCTATCTATTAAAAGGCATTGAAGATACAGCAATTTGGACAGTGAAAAAAATCGAAGCGATCAAAAACCTTGCACAACATACTCGATCTTATATCCAACAAAACTTGCCTGCAATTTATAGCCGAGAGTTAGTCGATTTATTATTTGAACAACCTTACACTCGCATTGCCAATCTTGAAAATTCAGGTATTGCCAAGCGACAAACCGCATCAAAATATTTACAAGCCTTGTGTAAAATCCATGTACTTAATGAAATCAATGTCGGGCGTGACAAATTATTTATTCACGCCAAATTAATGAATTTGCTACAGGAAGAAAGTAATAGATATGAAATGTATTAATAGAGGAGTTTTTATGCAATCAATAGAATTTAATCTCAATCACCTTAAAAGTCCTTTCAGGCAGTTGAGAGTAGGAAAAATCAGAGTAATATTTTTAGAAATTTAGGCTTAAAGATGTTTTTTGATATTTACACTATAAAAAAGCTCGTATATTACGAGCTTTGTGGTTAAATCTAGTGAACATTACAATTGTGGTTTAATTGCGTGAGTACGATCGTATTCTTCTTGTACTTTTCGTTTGGTCGCTTCTACTTCTTTTCTTCGTCTGTAGGGTTCTTCTGAAATTGACTTAGAGGATAATATGAGACGTTGAGGTCCAATAAAATATTGTAATAAATAATCACTTTTTCTAACATCTTGTCCCTTATCTTTTTCGCCTCGCCAATATAGATCTGATGACCGCCCACCATAACTACTACCAGAAATAGATGGCTCTCCATATTTAACAATAATACTTTGATATATAGATTCTTTATCTGCATTTGTTAATATGTCTTTGCCTTGTTGTGCCATAATACTCCAAAAACTGTATATTATTGAAGAAACTTTGACTCCTTTCTCACAATTTTCTGAGGGGCGATCGGTATCTACGTTAAAACTTACATTAACTTCTCCTACATTAGGGAGTTGAAGAGCCATACTACTTTGACAATAACCGTTAGAACTACTAGGTATTGCAGGCATATCAAAATCATATTTAGATTTTAATATGGTTCTTACTTCTTCAGGAGGCATACCTAATTTAATACCAAAAAGATCAAATTGACTAACATCATAGTAATTTTCAGCAACGGCATTAAATGACATGATAAAAGAAAATAAAACTATAGAAGATTTGACTATATTTGTAATTTTCATACATCCTCATATATTAGTTTATAGATTTAAAAATTGATTGAAATCATTTCTTAACTTTAATAACACCCAGTAAATATTAGTCATCTTGCTATGCTTTTAAATACAATAAATAAAATTATGATGCCCAATACAAACTGCCCAACAATATCGGTATTAAACCAAATATCAGGCCAAAAAAACGCCCTACCTAAATTGTAAGCAAAACTATGGTCACTTTTTGACCCCCATAACCAACCATATACTGCAGTTAAAAACCATAAAACGGCATATATAGAAACAAAACCTTGGATAAATTTACTCATTTTTATTCCTTTATTTACATTGATAAACCGCATCTTGCATTGATTGCACAAATTCGGAATTTAGTTGTCTAGCTTTCACTTCTAAGTTTTCACCATATTTACTTTTTAACTGATCATAAGCACACGAACAAATTTCTTCTAACTTTGACCTACCATGGTTACAAGCCTCAACAAATATATCTTTTTCAGGATCATTATCTCCACAAGCTAATAAACTAATAGCTACAATTATTAATAAAAATTTTTTCTCATGGAATTGAACCCTTTTCTTGTTGCTACTAATTGTGATATAGTCTATCTCGTTTAATTTGGAATAAAACCAATTAAAAGTGGTTTCTATCCACCAAATCCATTAGTCATATATCGAAAAAAGAGTATCTATGAAAATCAATGATAAAATCAGATTATTGCGTGAAGAACATCTATATTCTCAAGAGCAAATGGCAGAGAAAATGCACCTTTCCACTAATAGCTACGGAAAAATTGAGCGTGGTGAAACAAAGCTAACATTGAATAAACTGGAACAAATAGCCGATATTTTTGATCTAGATGTGGTGGAGCTAATCCAAAATTGTGATGAAAAAAATATTGCTTATCAGGTAAATCATTACGGTTCAAATATTTTTAGTTCTGCAAATAACATTAAAGATATACTCAATGAAAATGAAAAATTAAATTTAATCATCGCTCATAAAGATGAAACTATTAAACGTCAACAGGAAGAAATTACACTCTTAAAAGAAATGCTAAATTTATTAAAGTCCCAATGAATTTCTACGGTCTAGATATAATTCCATAATATAAAACTCATCCAATTAGAAAATCAAATATAAAAGTATCAGATAATGTATTAAGTAGAATTGATTGAGATGTAGGATACATTGGAAGTTCAGCTTATTGACTAGTATAGCTATAATTTGAGTACAAAATCATCTAAAATAACATCTCATGAAATTTGATAAGCAGAGTACCTTTCTTTAACTTTACTCTAAATGGACGCTTATTTGAATTATCATATTTAAATGTATATGGTAACTAGATTCAGCCTGAATCTGCGTCAACAAACCGCTCCACTACGCAAAAAAATTAGCCAACTGGAAAGCCAAATGGAAAAATTGTCAGATCAGTTGGCAGAGATTGAACAGCAACTTTCCCACAACGATCTGTATTCGCCAGAAAATAAAGAAAAATTAACCGCGGTTTTGGCGGAGCAGGTGAATGTGAAACAACAGTTGGAAACGATTGAAATGGATTGGTTGGGTGTGCAAGAGGAATTAGAAAGTTGTGGTTGATCCCCCGCACTAACGTACGGGGTTAAGCATGGTTACGCCACGCTGTGGCTTAATTCATTCCAGATGCGGAGCATCGTTACTATGGTGAACCCTGTATGCGAGTGCAGGGTTCGTCTAATTTCCCCGCACTGACGTACGGGGTTAAGCATAGTCACGCCACGCCGTGGCTTTGTTCTTATGGCTATGCTAAAATAATTCAACATTCATCCCCAATAAGGAAAACATTATGACCATACCAAACATCCCTCCCCAAGCAGAATCACAAGCAAAAACCCGTGAAATTATTGCGAATTTACTCAATGACGGTAGCGATCCGAACGCACTTTATATTATTGAACACCACATTGCTCACTACAATTTTGACAAATTAGAAAAAATTGCAGTCGATGCGTTCAAAGCAGGCTATGAAGTGTCGGAGGCAGAAGAATGGGAAGATGATAACGGTAAATTATTGTTCTGTTTTGATATTATTGCCGAAGTGGAATTGAAAGCGGAAATTATTGATGCTCAACAAAAAGAAATTGTGCCGTTGGTTGCTAAACATGGTGGGATTTATGACGGTTGGGGAACCTATTTTGAAGATCCGAATGGATCAGATGATGAATATGGTGATGACGGTGAGTTCTTTGATGAGGAATTTGACGAAGATGATAAAGAATAAAATCTTATGGTTTGCCTTATTCGCTTTGCCTTTTATGGCTATAGCGAATGAATCTGCGGTATCCGATAGTAATATTGTGAATTTCAGTGTGCAGGCGGAGCAAGAAGTACCCGCTGATGTGTTGCAAGTTAAACTCTTTTTGCAAGAAGAAAATGCAAATTTACAAACTTTGCATCAAGTGATTTCCGATAAATTAAATCAATCTATCAACAAAATTAAAACTCAATCCGCCGTAGTCATTAAGCACCACAACCGAAGCACAAATTTACGTTACAACGATAAAGGGCAGAAAAATGGTTGGATAGAACGAGTGGATTTTGTTTTAGAAAGTCAGAATCAAGCGGTTTTATCACAATTAGTGGATGAACTATCGGATGTGTTGTCGATTGAAAACATTAATACAACGTTATCACCAGAAGCCAGAGAAAAATTGGAAGATGTGTTATCTCAACAAGCTCTCCATAAATTTCAGCAAAAAGCAGAGCTAATTCAAACATCTTTGTCGTTTAAGCATTATCGTATTGTGTCGTTATATTTACAGGCTCAAAATGATTCGGGTTATAATCAAGATAAAATGCTATATGCGGTAAAAATGACCGCAGATCAAGCTGTGCCACTAGAAACTGGACGTACCAAAATCAGTGTGCAAGCAATAGGTGCAATTCAGTTAATTGAATAATTAGCTATTTGTTATTATTTACTATAGAATAAAGCCCTTTTTTAGATTGGAGAAAAAAATGAAAGTAGCAAAAAATGTGGTGGTAAGCATTGCTTATCAAGTACGCACCGAAGACGGTGTATTAGTGGATGAAGCACCTGCAAATCAACCATTAGACTATTTACAAGGTCATAATAATTTAGTGATCGGTTTAGAAAATGCGTTAGAGGGCAAAGACGTTGGTGATAAATTTGAAGTACGTGTAAAACCTGAAGAAGGTTATGGCGAATACAATGAAAATATGGTGCAACGTGTACCAAAAGATGTATTCCAAGGCGTAGATGAATTAGCTGTCGGTATGCGTTTTATTGCTGATACGGATATGGGACCTTTACCCGTCGTGATTACCGAAGTGGGCGAAACTGATGTAGTGGTTGACGGCAATCACATGTTAGCGGGTCAAGAATTGCATTTCACGGTGGAAGTGGTGGCAACCCGTGAAGCGACATTAGAAGAAATTGCCCACGGTCATATTCATTCAGAAGGCGGTTGTTGTGGTGGTCATCACCATGATTCCGATGACGAAGGTCATGGTTGTGGATGTGGTCATCACCATCATTAATTTGAGAAAAATGCCGTACTTTGCTATCAAAGTGCGGTATTTTTTTCGAAAAATTCATAAACTTTACGAAATATTTACGCTTATATTGTCGCCTTTCAATTAAAACTTTTGTACAATACGTCCAAATTTTTTTACACTATTTTAAGATTATCTATGTCATCAAAAACACCCAATATTGGCTTTGTTAGCCTTGGTTGTCCGAAAAATTTAGTCGATTCCGAGCGAATTCTTACCGAGTTACGTACTGACGGTTACAATATTATCCCTACTTATGAAAATGCTGATTTAGTGATTGTTAATACCTGCGGATTTATTGATAGTGCCGTGCAAGAGTCATTGGAAGCTATCGGTGAAGCGTTAGAAGCTAATGGTCGCGTGTTAGTAACGGGTTGCTTAGGGGCGAAAGAAGATAAAATTCGTGAAGTTCACCCCAAAGTGCTAGAAATTACTGGACCACATAGCTATGAAGCGGTGATGGAAAATGTGCATAAATATGTACCAAAACCTGAATATAATCCTTATATCAGCCTTGTGCCAAGTCAAGGCGTGAAACTCACCCCGAAACATTATGCGTATTTGAAAATTTCTGAAGGTTGCGATCATAAATGTACTTTCTGTATTATTCCGTCTATGCGAGGTGATTTGGATAGCCGCCCAATTACCCAAATTTTAGATGAAGCAAAACGCTTAGTGGATTCAGGGGTAAAAGAATTGTTGGTAGTGTCACAGGATACTTCGGCTTATTCTCTCGATCAAAGCAAAGAGAACCAAAATAAAACCGTATTCTGGAATGGCATGCCGATTAAAAATAATCTGATCACGCTTTGCCAGATGTTAGCCAGTTTGAAAGTGTGGGTGCGTTTACATTATGTGTATCCTTATCCGCACGTAGATGAATTAATTCCTTTAATGGCAGCGGGCAAAATTCTGCCGTATTTGGATATTCCATTACAACATGCCAGTCCAAAAATTCTTAAATTAATGAAACGCCCTGGTTCAGTGGAGCGTATTTTAGAACGTATCAAGAAATGGCGTGAAGTCTGCCCTGAATTGACATTACGTTCTACTTTTATTGTGGGTTTCCCAGGGGAAACCGAAGAAGATTTTCAGCTCTTGTTGGATTTTCTAACAGAAGCTCAACTTGATCGAGTCGGTTGCTTTAAATTTAGCCCTGTAGATGGGGCAACCGCAACAGATATGCCAAATCAAGTACCAGAAGAAATAAAAGAACAACGATTCCAACGTTTTATGGAATTACAGCAACAAATTTCAGCCCAACGATTACAGCAAAAAATAGGGAAAACATTAGCGGTCATTGTTGATGAAATAGATGAAGACGGGATTATCGGTCGCTCAATGGCTGATGCACCTGAAATTGACGGGGTGGTTTATGTGGATAATGTCAGCCAAAGTGCGGTGCAAATTGGTGATATTATTTCAGTAACGATTAGTCACGCAGATGAATATGATTTATGGGGAACTTGTTAAGGAGATCTTATGACAGACAATAAAGTAGAAATTCAACCGAATGTAGAACAGTTTGAACAGGCGGTTAATGCCAAAAATTATGAACTTGCTTGTAATACCTTATTGGCAATTTTAAATAAATTAGATAGTAATTTCGGTGGTATTCAAGACATTGAATTTAGTTTACCAAAACAGTTAGTAGTAAATGAATTAGCACAAGATCGCATTGTCTATTTTTGTACTCGAATGGCAAATGCCATAACCCAATTATTTACTGATAAAGCCTTACTGATTTCTGATTCAGGTGCATTAAAGTTTTTTTGTTATCAACGTTGGATTAATCTAATTTTTGCCTCATCGCCCTATATCAATGCAGATCATATTTTGCAAAGCTATAACCTAAATCCTGATAAATCTTCTTCCAATATACAATTAGAAGCCAAAAAAGCCAGTTGGATTAAATTCTGTATAATGTATTTACCAGAATCAAATTTAACGGTTAACCTAGATGCTTTATGGCAACTTGATCGTGATTTATGTGCATCACTTTGCTTTGCCTTACAATCTCCACGTTTTATCGGAACACCCGCAGCATTTAGCAAACGTGGCACCATATTACAATGGTTCCCTGAACATTTAGCTCAATTACCCAATTTGAACAATTTACCGAGTAGCATTTCACACGATGTTTATATGCACTGTAGTTATGACATTGCGGCTAACAAGCATTGGGTTAAAAATGCCTTAAATAAAGTGATACGTAAGCATTTATTAGAAGGCGGTTGGCAAGATCGTGATGTCAGTAACATTGGTTATCGAGATGGCAAACCTGTAATGGTTGTGTTACTTGAACATTTCCATTCCGCTCACTCTATTTACCGCACACACTCTACCTCAATGCGTGCCGCTCGTGAATTATTTTACCTTATTGGGGTTGGAAATGAGGCAGTGGATCAGCTAGGGCAAGATGTCTTTGATGAGTTCCATATCGTACAAGGCAACAATATTTTTGAGAAACTCAATTTTCTCAAACAAGTCTGTCAAGATAATGGTGCTGCGGTGTTATATATGCCAAGTATTGGTATGGATTTATTACCTATTTTTGTCAGCAGTACTCGTCTTGCACCAATTCAAGCTATCGCTCTGGGACACCCAGCGACCACTCACTCGCCTTTTATTGAATATGTTGTAGTGGAAGATGACTATGTAGGTTCAGAACAATGCTTTAGCGAAAAATTGTTACGTTTACCAAAAGATGCCTTACCTTATGTCCCCTCTGCTTTAGCACCTGAAAGAGTTGAATATAAATTACGTGAAAATCCAGAAGTGGTGAATATTGGTATCGCTTCAACGACAATGAAATTAAATCCCTATTTCCTTGAAGCATTAAAAGCCATTCGTGATCGAGCTAAAGTTAAACTACATTTTCACTTTGCACTAGGACAGTCAAGTGGCATTACTCATCCTTACGTAGCACGTTTTATTAAAAGCTATTTGGGCGATTCTGCAACTGCCTACGAACACACACCATATCATCAATATCTCAGCATTTTGCATAATTGCGATATGACGGTGAACCCATTCCCATTTGGCAATACGAACGGCATTATCGACATGGTCACTTTAGGTCTAGTCGGTATTTGTAAAACAGGTCCTGAAGTACATGAACATATTGATGAGGGCTTATTTAAACGTTTAGGCTTACCTGAATGGTTAATTGCCAATACAGTTGATGAATATATTGAACGTGCTATTCGTCTGGCTGAAAATCATCAAGAACGTTTAGAATTACGCCGTCATATTATTGAAAATAATGGCTTACAAAAATTATTTACGGGTGATCCTAGCCCAATGGGTAAAGAATTTTTAACTCGCTTAAAAGACTGGGCAAAAGCCAATAAAGTAAAATTGACATTGTCTAAAACCAAAAAAGCTACCGCTAAAAAAGCAAAACAATAGGTTGATAAATGAAAAAGTGCGGTGAAAAATATAATATTGATCTGCACCCCAAAAGTTGGACTAACCTCCAACCCAATAAGGTGCAGATTTTTATGACTAAATACAACCAAACATTCAAACAACAAGTCGTGGATTTTTATTTCACAAATCACGAAAGTTTATCTATAACATGCAAACATTTTGACCTGCCCAATGAGACAGCTAGACGTTGGATTGTGCAATTTAAGCACTCAGGCAGTAGTGGATTAGCTGTTCGACATAGCAAACAAAAGTATTCTCCAGAGTTCAAATTTAACGTTGTTCAAAGCGTACTTTTAGGTCAATTTTCGGGTCGTGGTGCAGCGTTACATTTTGGCTTAAGTAGCTCGGGCATGATTAGTCAATGGTTGAAAACCTTTGAAAAACAAGGTATAAAAGGCTTATTACCTAAACCAAAGGGTCGCCAAACGATGAAGCCAAAATATCCTAAAATGCCCCCAAAACCCAAGAATCGGCTAGAAGAACTCGAGCTTGAAAATCTGAGATTGAGAGCGGAGAACGACTTTCTAAAAAAGTTGGACGAGATTATCAAACGAGAAGACAGGAAACGGCAGAAGCCGTCCAAGCCTTAAGATTACGCTATCCGTTAGCTTTGTTGCTCGAAATTGCGGGACTTTCTCGTAGTGTATTTTTCTATCATATCAAGCCTAAAACGGATAAAGATGAAGCACTTAGAGCAGAAATCAGGAAGATAAAAGCAAAGCACCCTGAATATGGCTATCGCCGTGTTGCAGCAGAGTTGAAAGGGGTCAATCACAAGAAAATTCAACGACTTATGCGAGAAATGGGCTTGCAGGTGAAAAGCAAAAAATGTCGAAAATATAATGCCTATCATGGTGAAGTGGGCAGAATTGCCGAAAATAGGCTTAAACGTGATTTTACTGCCAGCAAACCGAATGAAAAATGGCTCACGGATATTACGGAGTTCAAGGCAGAAGATGGTAATAAACTCTATTTTTCGCCGATTTTAGACACATTTAACAACGAGCTAATCGCACATCACACTAGCACCAGTCCAAACTGGGCATTGGTGGAAACGATGTTGCAAAACGCATTGAAAAAGCGTGCTAAGGGAGAAAAAACGGTGTTGCATTCAGACCAAGGTTGGCACTATCAAATGCGAGCTTATCAACATATATTACGAGAAAATGGCATTGAACAGAGTATGTCCCGTAAGGGAAATTGCTTGGATAATGCTGCAATGGAGAGTTTTTTCGGGCGAATGAAAACGGAGCGTTTTTATGGGAAATCCTTTAAAACCGTTGATGAGATTAAAATCATGATTGATGAGTATGTTCGCTATTACAATGAAGAACGTATTCAGTTAAAATTAAAAGGACTGAGTCCGATACAATATCGTCGTCAGTCCTTGATGTAAGCGTCTAACTTTTTGGGGTCAGATCATATTTTTCACCGCACTTTTTTCTTTATAAAATAGACCAAAAGGCTTTCACTAAAGGTGATGCCAACGATCTTTTTTGTACACAAATGCCTAATTCAAAGGGTTCTATCGGAATATCTAAATTTAATGATGACACCTGTGTATTCATAGGGCTATTTTTAATCACCACATCAGGTAGTAATGCCAATCCACAACCTAATGCCACCATTGACATGATCCCTTCATGACCACTTACTGTCGCATAAATTTTGGGATGTTTAATTTTCTTTTGCTGTAACCACTGATCGATACGTTGGCGAGCAGGTCCTTCAACTGGAAGAATAAAAGGAATCTGTTGCCAATCAACAGGATCTTGTTGCAATAATTGGGTAGCTGAACAAGCCACTCTAGGGGCAATTAAAGAAAGCGAAATATTGTCAATGTGTTGGAATTCTATAGAATGAGGCAAATTTAACGGACGACCAGCCAAAGCCAAATCTGCCTGTTGCTCCACCACCATTTTCACTGCAAGTGCAGGATCGCCTGTGGTTAATTGAATTTCCACTTTAGGATAACGAGAACGGAATTTTTCCAGCACTGGTGGTAAATGAGAATAAGCCGCCGTAACAGAACAGAACAATTTCAACTCGCCATATAACTCTTGCGAATCTGATTGTAGTTGCTGACGGAACTGTTGCCAATTATTCCAATGCTGTTGAGCAAATACAAGAAATTTGGTACCCGTTTCGGTGAGAATAACTTGACGATTATCGCGTAAAAATAAGGGTTGTCCAATTTCTTCTTCCATGCGTTGAATTTGACGTGAAAGTGTCGAGGGGGACATGTGATTTTGGGTAGCAGTTTTGCTGAAGTTTTGCGTTTGGGTGAGGTGGAGGAAGATTTTTAGGTCGGTGAAGTTCATAGTTTTTCTCTTAAATTATGATTTTATTACAATCGGGTTTCGCCGATGGCGACTTACTTTTTCTTTGCTCGTGCAAAGCAAAAGTAAGCAAAAAGAAAGCACGCCCCAACTTTGCCTTATTTCCTGAAAATACTTTAATTTGCTTAACGGAAAATGGCTGAACTCGCTTCGCTCAGACAGACGCCATTTTCCTACAAATTAAAGTATTTTCAGGCGGCAAACATGGGGACCCCATTGGTGAAGTAATAAAATGCTGTGCAAGCTACGGAGTAGCGTTACCATATTTAACCTAGTACGCCAGTGCTAGGAATTCTCAAATTTTTCACCGCACTTTTATTTACGCTCGGTCAAAACTTGGAGCCCCGTCTGAACCGCCTTTGCGACTTGGCATTTTTAGCTAAATTTTGCATGTCTGAGCGAAGCGAGTTCAAAATTTAGCGTAAAGAAAATGCCAAACGAGCAAAGAAAAGCGGTGAAGTCGGGGTGTGCTTTTCTTTGCCTACTTTCTTTTACACAAGTAAAAGAAAGTACGGTCGCCCATGGGGCGAAAACCATTGCAAAAACCGCAATACCAAATACCAATAATATCAATTTACGCAACATAAAAAAAGCCTATAATAACCATATCCAAACAAAACCTTAATTTATTCACAAGGAAAACAAAAATGTCTAACTATTTCAATACATTAAATTTACGTCAAAAACTCGATCAACTCGGTCGTTGCCGCTTTATGGATCGTGATGAATTTGCCGATGGTTGCAACTTCTTAAAAGGCAAAAAAGTGGTGATTATCGGTTGTGGTGCGCAAGGTTTAAACCAAGGTTTAAATATGCGTGATTCTGGCTTAGATGTGAGCTATGCGTTACGTCCAGAAGCGATTGCAGAAAAACGTGCTTCATTCCAACGTGCATCAGAAAACGGCTTTAAAGTTGGCACTTACCAAGAACTCATTCCAACTGCGGATTTAGTCATCAACTTAACCCCAGACAAACAACACTCAAAAGTGGTGGCAGATGTCATGCCGTTAATCAAAAATGGGGCGGCATTTGGTTATTCTCATGGTTTTAACATCGTTGAAGTGGGCGAGCAAATTCGCAAAGACATTACGGTGGTGATGGTCGCACCAAAATGCCCTGGTACGGAAGTCCGTGAAGAATATAAACGTGGTTTCGGCGTGCCAACCTTAATCGCTGTTCACCCTGAAAATGATCCGAAAGGTGAAGGCATGGCAATCGCTAAAGCATGGGCAAGTGCCACAGGGGGCGACCGTGCAGGTGTATTAGAATCTTCATTCGTGGCTGAAGTAAAATCTGACTTAATGGGTGAACAAACCATTCTTTGCGGTATGTTACAAGCAGGATCTATCGTCTGCTACGACAAATTAGTGGCTGACGGCAAAGACCCAGCTTATGCAGGTAAATTAATTCAATACGGTTGGGAAACGATTACTGAAGCGTTAAAACAAGGTGGCATTACGCTCATGTTAGATCGCTTATCTAACAGTGCCAAATTGCGTGCTTTTGAATTATCTGAACAAATCAAGGAGGAATTAGCGTTCTTATTCGAAAAACACATGGACGATATTATTAGTGGCGAATTCTCATCAACCATGATGGCAGACTGGGCGAACGATGATGTGAACCTATTAAAATGGCGTGAAGCCACAGGCAAAACGGCTTTTGAAAATTCACCAAAAGGCGACAACATCAAAATTTCTGAACAAGAATACTTTGATCACGGCGTGTTAATGGTAGCGATGGTGAAAGCGGGTGTAGAATTGGCGTTTGACACCATGGTGGCAAGTGGTATTTATGAAGAATCCGCTTACTACGAATCTTTACACGAATTACCATTAATTGCCAACACCATTGCTCGTAAACGTTTATATGAAATGAACGTGGTAATTTCTGATACCGCAGAATATGGTAACTATCTATTCTCCCACGTAGCCACACCAATTCTGGCAGAAAAAGTGATTCCAACCTTACAAAAAGGCGACCTAGGTGAACCTGCACCAACGGTTGAAATTGATAACGTGTTATTACGTGATGTGAATGATGCGATTCGCAATCACCCGATTGAATTAATCGGTCAAGAGCTACGTGGTTATATGACAGATATGAAACGTATTTCATCTCAAGCATAATTGAAATGAATGTGAAAAGTGCGGTAGAAATGATCTGACCCCAAAAAGTTAGACGCTTACATCAAGGACTGACGACGATATTGTATCGGACTCAGTCCTTTTAATTTTAACTGAATACGTTCTTCATTGTAATAGCGAACATACTCATCAATCATGATTTTAATCTCATCAACGGTTTTAAAGGATTTCCCATAAAAACGCTCCGTTTTCATTCGCCCGAAAAAACTCTCCATTGCAGCATTATCCAAGCAATTTCCCTTACGGGACATACTCTGTTCAATGCCATTTTCTCGTAATATATGTTGATAAGCTCGCATTTGATAGTGCCAACCTTGGTCTGAATGCAACACCGTTTTTTCTCCCTTAGCACGCTTTTTCAATGCGTTTTGCAACATCGTTTCCACCAATGCCCAGTTTGGACTGGTGCTAGTGTGATGTGCGATTAGCTCGTTGTTAAATGTGTCTAAAATCGGCGAAAAATAGAGTTTATTACCATCTTCTGCCTTGAACTCCGTAATATCCGTGAGCCATTTTTCATTCGGTTTGCTGGCAGTAAAATCACGTTTAAGCCTATTTTCGGCAATTCTGCCCACTTCACCATGATAGGCATTATATTTTCGACATTTTTTGCTTTTCACCTGCAAGCCCATTTCTCGCATAAGTCGTTGAATTTTCTTGTGATTGACCCCTTTCAACTCTGCTGCAACACGGCGATAGCCATATTCAGGGTGCTTTGCTTTTATCTTCCTGATTTCTGCTCTAAGTGCTTCATCTTTATCCGTTTTAGGCTTGATATGATAGAAAAATACACTACGAGAAAGTCCCGCAATTTCGAGCAACAAAGCTAACGGATAGCGTAATCTTAAGGCTTGGACGGCTTCTGCCGTTTCCTGTCTTCTCGTTTGATAATCTCGTCCAACTTTTTTAGAAAGTCGTTCTCCGCTCTCAATCTCAGATTTTCAAGCTCGAGTTCTTCTAGCCGATTCTTGGGTTTTGGGGGCATTTTAGGATATTTTGGCTTCATCGTTTGGCGACCCTTTGGTTTAGGTAATAAGCCTTTTATACCTTGTTTTTCAAAGGTTTTCAACCATTGACTAATCATGCCCGAGCTACTTAAGCCAAAATGTAACGCTGCACCACGACCCGAAAATTGACCTAAAAGTACGCTTTGAACAACGTTAAATTTGAACTCTGGAGAATACTTTTGTTTGCTATGTCGAACAGCTAATCCACTACTGCCTGAGTGCTTAAATTGCACAATCCAACGTCTAGCTGTCTCATTGGGCAGGTCAAAATGTTTGCATGTTATAGATAAACTTTCGTGATTTGTGAAATAAAAATCCACGACTTGTTGTTTGAATGTTTGGTTGTATTTAGTCATAAAAATCTGCACCTTATTGGGTTGGAGGTTAGTCCAACTTTTGGGGTGCAGATCAAAAATACCGCACTTTTTGTTTATATAACAACTAAATACAAAATAGACAAATAGTTCCCTATTTAGATTAAACGTCATAAGTGGTCGATGCTGTATTGCCACCACGCCCTGTCCAGTTAGTATGGAAATGCTCGCCACGTGGTTTGTCAGTACGCTCATAAGTATGTGCGCCGAAATAGTCACGTTGGGCTTGTAGCAAGTTCGCTGGTAAGTTGGCGGACGTATAACCATCTAAGAAAGTAATTGCACTTGCCATACAAGGCATTGGAATCCCCACTTCAATAGATTTTGCCACCACTTTACGCCAGTCGCTCAAACAATTTTCTAAGATGCCTTTGAAATACGGGTCAGCACCTAAGAACACTAAATCAGGATTGGTTTCATAGGCATCACGGATATTGCCTAAGAAACGGCTACGGATAATGCAGCCCTCACGCCATAATAACGCTGTTGCACCGTAATTAATATTCCACTCAAAATTCTCGGATGCTTCACGAATCAGCATAAAGCCTTGTGCGTAAGAGATGATTTTTGATGCCAGTAAGGCACGGCGAACCGCTTCAATCCATACTTTTTTATCGCCTGTGACTTGCGTGATGGTCTTGTTGAATAATTTTGACGTGGCAACACGTTGATCTTTGAAAGAAGATACACAACGAGCAAACACAGATTCGGTGATTAAGGTTAATGGAATACCGAAATCAAGGGCATTAATCCCCGTCCATTTACCCGTACCTTTTTGTCCTGCGGTATCTAAGATTTTCTCCACTAATGGCGAACCGTCTGTATCTTTGTAACCGAGAATATCGGTGGTAATATCAATGAGATAGCTATCTAATTCGGTTTTTTTCCACTCGGCAAAAATCGCCTGCATTTCTTCGTGATTTAAGCCCAAACCGTCTTTTAAGAATTGGTAGGCTTCACAAATCAACTGCATATCACCGTATTCAATACCGTTATGTACCATTTTCACGAAATGACCTGAACCGTCTTTTCCCACCCAATCACAGCAAGGCTCGCCTTTGTCAGTCTTCGCTGAAATCGCTTGGAAAATCGGTTTCACATATTGCCACGCTTCAGCGTTACCACCTGGCATAATAGATGGTCCGTGTCTTGCCCCTTCTTCACCGCCCGATACACCGGAACCAATAAAGCGAATCCCTTTCTCACTCAAGGCTTTCACTCGGCGGTTGGTATCAGGGTAATTTGAGTTACCGCCATCAATGATAATATCACCTTGCTCTAAGTGCGGTAATAAGGCATCAATAAATTGATCCACTACATCGCCCGCACGCACCATTAACATTACTTTGCGTGGTTTTTCTAATTTGGCGGCTAAATCTTCAAGTGAATACGCCCCGATAATGTTAGTACCTTTCGCTGCACCTTGTAAGAACTCGTCAACTTTGCTGGTGGTACGGTTATACGCCACTACTTTAAAGCCGTTGTCGTTCATATTTAAAATCAAATTTTGTCCCATTACCGCTAAACCAATAACGCCGATGTCGCCTTTAACTGACATTTTTTTCTCCTATGTCGAAGTTAGTTTAAAATAAATTCCACTGCCATTTCACTATGTAACTGTGCAGTATCAAATAACGTCAATGCTGTATCATTTTGCTGAACCAATAAGCCAATTTCAGTACAACCCAAAATTACCCCTTCTGCTCCTTGTTGAGCGAGTTCTGCAATGGTCTGCAAATAAAATTGTTTTGATGTTGGCAGAATTTTCCCTACGCATAATTCTTCAAAAATAATGCGGTGAATTTCTTGCTGATTTTTTGCATCAGGTACCAGCATTTCTATGCCACGCTGGGTTAATCCATTACGATAAAATTCATCTTGCATCGTAAAAGCTGTACCTAATACCGCAATCTTAGATAAGCCTTTTGTCTTAATCGCATTGGCAGTCGCATCTAAAATATGCAAAAACGGGACATTAATTTGCTCAATAATTTGGGGAGCAACTTTGTGCATTGTGTTGGTTGCCAATAAAACAGCATCTGCTCCCATCTGCTCCAATTTTTGTCCTGATTGAGCTAAAATTTCCCCTGCTTTTTGCCAATCACCTGATTTTTGGCATTGTACAATTCGCTCAAATTCTACACTCACCATTAACAGCGGAGCAGAATGATTTCCACCTAGCTTTTGATTCACTAGACGATTAATTTGCTGATAGTAGGTTATTGTACTTTCAGGACTCATTCCGCCGATAATACCGAGTGTTTTCATTCTGTTAATCCTTAATGATTACAGCAATTTTGCTGCTCCACGATCCAAAATCCACTCCGTTACTCCATTGGAACTTTGAATTTTCGCCGCAGGATAAGGCAGTTGGTCGGCGGAGTGCGTAGCAATTTCTTTGAGAATGTCCGCTTTGGCTTCGCCTGTGACTAAATAGCTAATACGTTTCGCTTGGCTCAACAATTTCGCCGTTTTAGAAATTCGTAATTGCCCACTTTCAGGGTGTTTGGCAATCACCGCCAAATTCGGATCATTGAAATTCGTTTGATGGGGGAATAAGGATGCCGTGTGTCCGTCATTGCCCATGCCTAAAATAATCCAATCAAATTCACCGTTGGGAATGTTGGCTTGAATTTCTTGCTCAAAACGAGCGAGTTCCGCTTGTGGATCATTTTCGCCCCTAATACGATGAATGTTTTCCGCTGGAATTTGAATATGATCGAATAGCAATTTTTGCACTTCGCCGTAATTGCTTTCGGGATCGCTCGGCGGCACCATACGGTCGTCACCCCACCAAAAATGCAAATTTTTCCACCGCACTTCGGTATTAAATGGAGCTTGAGCTAATGTTTTAAACAGCAATTTTGGCGTGCTACCACCCGATAAGGAAATATGCACAGGCTTATCCTGTTGACTTAATTGCAAAAACTGCTCGGCAATGTTTTCCACCGCTTGTTGTGCCGTATCAAAAATAATTGTCTTCATTCCACATTCCCCTAGATTTTTTTCTTCATCTGACCGCTCGGTTTACGCCATACTCGTCCCGATTTAGCGATAAGTTTATCTGCCTCTTTCGGTCCCCAAGTGCCAGCTTCATACTCATATACACGACCACGATTTTCTTTATAATTAAGAATCGGCTGCACAAATTTCCAGCAAGCGTGTACGGCATCGGTACGGGCAAACAAGGTGGCATCGCCTTTAATCGCATCAAGTAATAAGCGTTCATACGCCGTTAACAGGCTGGATGATCCGCTTAAATCGGAATAACGGAAATCCATTGATACTTCTTTCGCATCAAACCCTGCCCCTGGTTTTTTCAAACCAAAACGCATTGAAATTCCCTCGTCAGGCTGAATACGAACAATCAATTTATTCTCTGGTGCATTTTGACTAAATACTGGGTGTGGCGTGGTTTTAAAGTGAATCACTACTTCGGTAACTCGTGCTGGTAAACGCTTACCTGTGCGAACATAAAATGGTACCCCCGCCCAACGCCAGTTATCAATTTTACAGCGTAACGCCATAAAGGTTTCGGTATTCGAGTCTTCTGGTACGCCCTTTTCTTGTAAGTAACCCTTGACCTGCTCACCGTCAATTTGGGCTTCGGTATATTGTCCTAACACCAAATTATTTTGCAGATCATCTTCATTTAATGGGTGTAAACAATGCAATACTTTCGCCACTTCATCACGCATAGAATTAGCATTAATAATTGCTGGCGGTTCCATAGCAACCATTGCCAATACTTGCAATAAATGGTTTTGGAACATATCACGCATGGCACCCGAACCGTCATAATAACCACCTCGTTCTTCTACACCAATAGATTCCGCCCCCGTGATTTCCACATAATCAATAAAATTACGGCTCCAAAGGGGTTCAAATAAGCCGTTAGAAAAACGTAGCACGAGTAAGTTCTGCACGGTTTCTTTGCCCAAATAATGGTCAATACGGTAAATTTGATGTTCTTCAAAAAAACGGTGAATCTGAATATCTAATTCGTGAGCAGTTTTCAAATCATAGCCAAAGGGTTTTTCCACGATAATGCGTTTCCAGCCGTATTCTTCGGTATTCAAGCCGTGAGCAGCTAAACATTCAGGAATCACGCCATAAAGGCTTGGGGGGGTAGAAAGGTAATAAAGCGTGTTACCACAGGTTTGGTACTTATCGTGTAATTCATCAAGACGTGGCACTAACTTACCATAATCTTGTGCATCAGACGTATTCACAGATTGGTAATACAAATGTGAGCAGAAATTATCTAAACTCTCACCTGTTGCTTTCTCATGTTTAATCAATGCTTTACGCATTTTATCACGAAAACTTTCATCATTTAAATCTGAACGAGCAACGCCCAGCACAGAAAAGTTCTCCGTTAAACGCCCGATTTTATAGAGGTTATAAAGGGCTGGAATTAATTTACGATGAGTCAAATCACCTGACGCACCAAAAATCACAATACAATTATTTTCTGCATTCATATTATTATATCCTAGTAAAACGATAAACTATCCCTATACTATGCACCATTCACATAGAATTTTCAAATAGCTATTACTAATTAAAGCAAAAGATTTTTTGCCAATTTACTTCACGATCTGCTGTCATCACAAAATGAGGATTAATAAAGGTTTCTCGTTGATTATAAGTTAAAGGTAAAAAATGCGGTTCGAAAATATTTCCATTTAACTCACTGAGTAAAATTTCAGCTGCTGCCGTATCCCATTCACCAGTATCACCTAAACGCACATAACAATCCGCTGTACCATCTGCCACCAAGCCCCCTTTTAAGCCACTAGAACCATATACGAGAAACTCACAAGGAAAATTCTCAGGCAAAATACACCGCACTTTTTGCTTATGGTTTTCTGAACCCACCGCAATTTTAAGCGGTTGAGTCGTATCAATATGACGAGCGGTTAGGCGTTGATGATGATTATCTTCCAATTTATACGCCCCAAATCCCTGCATTGCATAATAGGTTTTTTGTAAGATCGGAGCATGGATAATCCCTAAAATTGGACGATTTTGATGAATTAAGGCAATTAAAATGGAAAACTGCCCTGTTCGCTCAATAAATCGTTGCGTGCCATCTAAGGGATCAATAAGCCAATAAGTTTCCCATGATTGCCGTTCAGAAAGTGGAATATTACAATTTTCTTCGGAAAGTATTGGAATATCAGGAGTAAGTGTGGCGAGTTTTTGAATTAAAAATTGACTAATGGCTAAATCAACTTCTGTCACGGGGGTATTATCTGATTTTGTATGAATTTCAATAGATTCAGATTTTAGATAGAAACTTTCTAAGATTTTACCTGCTTCATTAGCAATATGTAGTACAGATTGAAGAAGTTGATCAGTAAGTTGCATAGAAAATCCTAGGTAAAATCAGCGTTGGATTTAGTGTAGCAAATTTTAGGTAAAATAACGATTAATATTAATACAAATGATTAAAACCCCAGCTACTCACGTAACTGGGGTTCGTTATTGTAATAAAGCCCTGATGGCGACCTACTCTCACATTGGGATTCCCAACACTACCATCGGCATCACAGCATTTCACTTCTGAGTTCGGCATGGAGTCAGGTGGCACTACTGCATTATGACCATCAGGAAATCAGGGTTCAGATAAAACAGGTTTCAGACGGCTGTACCGTGTGTTATCCTGTATCCTACTTAATTCTTTCCTTTTTGTATTTTGTTCTTTAAATTTGAAACAAGCTGTCTGTTCGATTTTCTTTTTTGTCTGTTCGTTACTTTCACGCTCTTCAACTGTCTTCTGTCTTCTGACATCTGTCTTCTGAATCAAAACCACTTGAGCGTTGTATAGTTAAGCCTCTCGGGCAATTAGTACTGGTTAGCTCAATGACTCACATCACTTACACATCCAGCCTATCTACGTTTTCGTCTTAAACAACCCTTACACACTTCTGTGTGGGAGAACTCATCTCTTGGCAAGTTTCGTGCTTAGATGCTTTCAGCACTTATCTCTTCCGCATGTAGCTACCCAGCAATGCTTCTGGCGAAACAACTGGAACACCAGGGATGCGTCCACTCCGGTCCTCTCGTACTAGGAGCAGCCCCAACCAATTCTCCAACGCCCACGGCAGATAGGGACCGAACTGTCTCACGACGTTCTAAACCCAGCTCGCGTACCACTTTAAATGGCGAACAGCCATACCCTTGGGACCTACTTCAGCCCCAGGATGTGATGAGCCGACATCGAGGTGCCAAACACCGCCGTCGATATGAACTCTTGGGCGGTATCAGCCTGTTATCCCCGGAGTACCTTTTATCCGTTGAGCGATGGCCCTTCCATTCAGAACCACCGGATCACTATGACCTACTTTCGTACCTGCTCGACTTGTCCGTCTCGCAGTTAAGCTTGCTTTTACCATTGCACTAACCTGACGATGTCCGACCGTCATTAGCAAACCTTCGTGCTCCTCCGTTACTCTTTGGGAGGAGACCGCCCCAGTCAAACTACCCACCAGACACTGTCCGAATACCCGTTCCAGATATTTCGTTAGAACATCAAACGTTAAAGGGTGGTATTTCAAGGTCGTCTCCACTCAAACTGGCGTTTAAGTTTCTCTGACTCCCACCTATCCTACACATCAAAATTCAAGGTTCAGTGTCAAGCTATAGTAAAGGTTCACGGGGTCTTTCCGTCTAGCCGCGGGTACACCGCATCTTCACGGCGATTTCAATTTCACTGAGTCTCGGGTGGAGACAGCCTGGCCATCATTATGCCATTCGTGCAGGTCGGAACTTACCCGACAAGGAATTTCGCTACCTTAGGACCGTTATAGTTACGGCCGCCGTTTACTGGGGCTTCGATCAGGTGCTTCTCTTTCGATAACACCATCAATTAACCTTCCAGCACCGGGCAGGCATCACACCCTATACGTCCACTTTCGTGTTTGCAGAGTGCTGTGTTTTTAATAAACAGTTGCAGCCAGCTGGTATCTTCGACCGGTTCAACCTTCATCTGTAAAAGACTACAATCTACGCCGGCGCACCTTCTCCCGAAGTTACGGTGCTATTTTGCCTAGTTCCTTCACCCGAGTTCTCTCAAGCGCCTGAGTATTCTCTACCTGACCACCTGTGTCGGTTTTCAGTACGGTTTAGATAAACCTGAAGCTTAGTGGCTTTTCCTGGAAGTGTGGTATCAACAACTTCGCTCCCTTAGGAGCTCGTCATCACGCCTTAGTGTTGAATGGGGATTCGGATTTGCCTAAATCCCCCACCTACACGCTTAAACAGCCATCCAATAGGCTGCTTGCCTAACCTTCTCCGTCCCCACATCGCAATTTATCCAAGTACGGGAATATTAACCCGTTTCCCATCGACTACGCTTTTCAGCCTCGCCTTAGGGGCCGACTCACCCTGCCCCGATTAACGTTGGACAGGAACCCTTGGTCTTCCGGCGAACGAGTTTTTCACTCGTTTTATCGTTACTTATGTCAGCATTCGCACTTGTGATACGTCCAGCAAGCCTCTCGACTCACCTTCTTCCGCTTACACAACGCTCCCCTACCCAACAGGCGTATCACTAATATTCCTCAACTTCCCCTCTCCGAATTGTTGCGAACTCGACGTTTGGGGTTGCATTACCAACTTGCTTCGCAAGTTGTTAATCGTAAGGCGTATTAGTGATACGCCTGATGCCGCAGCTTCGGTGCTATATTTTAGCCCCGTTACATCTTCCGCGCAGGCCGACTCGACTAGTGAGCTATTACGCTTTCTTTAAATGGTGGCTGCTTCTAAGCCAACATCCTAGCTGTCTAAGCCTTCCCACTTCGTTTCCCACTTAATATAGACTTTGGGACCTTAGCTGGCGGTCTGGGTTGTTTCCCTCTTCACGATGGACGTTAGCACCCACCGTGTGTCTCCTGAGTATCACTCTTCGGTATTCGCAGTTTGCATCGGGTTGGTAATCCGGGATGGACCCCTAGCCGAAACAGTGCTCTACCCCCGAAGGTGTTCGCTCAAGGCTCTACCTAAATAGATTTCGGGGAGAACCAGCTATCTCCCGGTTTGATTGGCCTTTCACCCCCAGCCACAAGTCATCCGCTAATTTTTCAACATTAGTCGGTTCGGTCCTCCAATTAGTGTTACCCAATCTTCAACCTGCCCATGGCTAGATCACCGGGTTTCGGGTCTATACCTTGCAACTAGTCGCCCAGTTAAGACTCGGTTTCCCTTCGGCTCCCTTATTCAGTTAACCTCGCTACAAAATATAAGTCGCTGACCCATTATACAAAAGGTACGCAGTCACCTTACGGCTCCCACTGCTTGTACGTACACGGTTTCAGGTTCTATTTCACTCCCCTCGCTGGGGTTCTTTTCGCCTTTCCTTCACAGTACTGGTTCACTATCGGTCAATCAGGAGTATTTAGCCTTAGAGGATGGTCCCCCTATTTTCAGACAGAATTTCTCGTGTTCCGCCCTACTTGTTGTTAGCTTAGTACCATCAGTGTATTTTTAAATACGGGGCTATCACCCTGTGTCGCTGGACTTCCCAGTCCATTCTTCTAACTCACTGATTATCACTAACGGCTGCTCCGCTTTCGCTCGCCGCTACTCACAGAATCTCGGTTGATTTCTTTTCCTCGGGGTACTTAGATGTTTCAGTTCTCCCGGTTTGCCTTGTTAACCTATGTATTCAGTTAACAATAGTAGATTCTTCATCTACTGGGTTTCCCCATTCGGATATTTTGGATTAAACGCCTCTTATCGACTCATCCAAACTTTTCGCAGATTAGCACGTCCTTCTTCGCCTCTGATTGCCTAGGCATCCACCGTGTACGCTTAGTCACTTAACTATACAACCTCAAGTGCTTTCGCACAGACGTCAGATAACAGGTTTCAGACAACAGTCCTAATACCTTTTTCACCCTTAATCTGCTTCACTTTCAGTTGATTTTAATAACTAGACTTGTGTGCTTTTGTTCACACAAGATTTTTACTCAAACGTTGAGTCATCTAACAATCATCAGTCGCATTAACTGCTATCTGACCACTGCTATCTGAACTCTGTTTTCAGCTTGTTTCCAATTTTTTAAAGAACAATAAGAAAATAATATAGATAATCCATTTCTCGTTTATCTACCAAATCATCTTTAATTGGCGTCCCCACGGGGATTCGAACCCCGGTTACCGCCGTGAAAGGGCGATGTCCTAGGCCTCTAGACGATGGGGACAACAGGTAAAGATAATTTGTTGTCTTTTATTATTCGCACTTCTTTTTTCGTTTCATTCGTTTCTCTTGCTCGACCTAGTAAGCAATGAAAAGTGCGGTCTTTTTCTTTCTTTGTTTACAATTATCAGCCAATCTGTGTGGACACTTATTGCCACTGTTTTTGGTAAGGAGGTGATCCAACCGCAGGTTCCCCTACGGTTACCTTGTTACGACTTCACCCCAGTCATGAATCATACCGTGGTAAACGCCCCCCTTCCGGTTAAGCTATCTACTTCTGGTACAACCCACTCCCATGGTGTGACGGGCGGTGTGTACAAGGCCCGGGAACGTATTCACCGCAACATTCTGATTTGCGATTACTAGCGATTCCGACTTCATGGAGTCGAGTTGCAGACTCCAATCCGGACTACGATGCACTTTCTGAGATTCGCTCCCCCTCGCAGGTTTGCCGCCCTCTGTATGCACCATTGTAGCACGTGTGTAGCCCTACTCGTAAGGGCCATGATGACTTGACGTCATCCCCACCTTCCTCCAGTTTATCACTGGCAGTCTCCTTTGAGTTCCCATCACTACATGCTGGCAACAAAGGATAAGGGTTGCGCTCGTTGCGGGACTTAACCCAACATTTCACAACACGAGCTGACGACAGCCATGCAGCACCTGTCTCATAGCTCCCGAAGGCACAAACTTATCTCTAAGTTCTTCTATGGATGTCAAGAGTAGGTAAGGTTCTTCGCGTTGCATCGAATTAAACCACATGCTCCACCGCTTGTGCGGGCCCCCGTCAATTCATTTGAGTTTTAACCTTGCGGCCGTACTCCCCAGGCGGTCGATTTATCACGTTTGCTACGGGCACCAAGCCTAAAGCCCAATCCCCAAATCGACATCGTTTACAGCGTGGACTACCAGGGTATCTAATCCTGTTTGCTCCCCACGCTTTCGCACATGAGCGTCAGTATCTTCCCAAGGGGCTGCCTTCGCCTTCGGTATTCCTCCACATCTCTACGCATTTCACCGCTACACGTGGAATTCTACCCCTCCCTAAAGTACTCTAGCTACCCAGTCTGAAATGCTATTCCAAAGTTAAGCTCTGGGATTTCACATCTCACTTAAGTAACCGCCTGCGTGCCCTTTACGCCCAGTTATTCCGATTAACGCTCGCACCCTCCGTATTACCGCGGCTGCTGGCACGGAGTTAGCCGGTGCTTCTTCTGTAGTTAACGTCAATTAGCTGTTCTATTAAAACAACTACCTTCCTCACCACCGAAAGAACTTTACAACCCGAAGGCCTTCTTCATTCACGCGGCATGGCTGCGTCAGGGTTACCCCCATTGCGCAATATTCCCCACTGCTGCCTCCCGTAGGAGTCTGGACCGTGTCTCAGTTCCAGTGTGGCTGGTCATCCTCTCAGACCAGCTAGAGATCGTCGGCTTGGTAGGCCTTTACCCCACCAACTACCTAATCCCACTTGGGCTCATCTTATGGCAACTGGACCTAAGTTCCCAGTCTTTCGTCTCTCGACACTACGCGGTATTAGCTACAGTTTCCCGTAGTTATCCCCCTCCATAAGCCAGATTCCCAAGCATTACTCACCCGTCCGCCACTCGTCAGCAAAGTACAAGTACTTCCTGCTACCGTTCGACTTGCATGTGTTAAGCCTGCCGCCAGCGTTCAATCTGAGCCATGATCAAACTCTTCAATTTAAGTTCGATCGCTCAATAAACTGCTTGCTTCTAAATCTTTCTTCTCACTCTCAAAAAAAATGAAAAGTTAATGAATTTCTAA
Source organism: Lonepinella sp. MS14435 (assembly GCF_042485795.1). GTDB lineage: Bacteria > Pseudomonadota > Gammaproteobacteria > Enterobacterales > Pasteurellaceae > Lonepinella. Next base: position 433,999 of record NZ_CP169368.1, on the reverse strand, counting down.
GTTAAGCACCTATTAAGACTTCAAGTTTTATTAATTTTTTAAAACAAGTCAATCAACAAGTGCCCACACAGATTGTCTGATAAATTGTTAAAGAACAAATCGCTGTTTTAAAGCGAAAATAAAACGACACACTGTTTGATTTTCAATATTCACAACAGTGTGTCGTTGCGTGGGGCGTATTATAGTGATTTAGAAACTCTTTGCAAGTGTTTTTTACTAATTTCTTAAAGAAAACTCTTGCTCGCATATAAAATCAACAACATCCCTCTTTTTATTCAATTTATGGCTTATATTTCATAGCCCTAAATCCTACTTTTGCAAGTTTCTCATTAATTTCTTTAAATGCTATTTCTTTCTCCGTTTCGGTTAATAACTCTACATATTTATTCTTCAAAGCTGCGAATGTCTTCCAAAATAAATGGGAAGTCACAAAAAGCCCTTGGGATTTAATCAATATATAAGCGTCTGCGGCACCGATTTCTCGTAATTGAGAAATCGTGTTAATCCCCACTTTACCTAACAGACGTTCATACTTTAGTGACATATTTGGTAAACGGCGAATTCTTTTTGCCCGTTCTAATGATTCAGCAAGTTTTTCAGATTCAATTTGTTGCAAAGACTCTTTGATCATCTTAATCAACATAGGATTCTTGTGTTCATCACTTACATAATCACTTGGAATCAAATAATAATCCCGAATTCTCAAATTACTCGGTACACCATCTCGATCCCAACGAACTCCCCCAATACTTTCAACATATTGAGCTAATTCATCTTTTGCTCGTAAATAAAAACCGCCTTGTTTATAAATTCCAAACATATGGTCATTATAAAAAATACCAATACCAGAAAATAATTTCTTTGATTCCACTTCACCAAGTAAAGCACTCAATTTTTCATGCAGATTGATTGTATGTATTGACATACTTCCCCACCTTTCAAGTTAATTTAAAGAAGTCCATAAATCCATTTATACAGTAAAAAGATGCAAATCAATTTGCATCTCAGATGCTTATCATAACAAATACATAAAATTATGAAAATAAAAATAATTTAATATTAATTACTCTATATCAAATTACTCATTCTAATAATTTGATATAGTAAAAATTTTCTCATGTAAATAACCATAGATTTTATCAGGATATTTGTCCAATTTAATGCTATAATTAATCTTTTATTTTATTCAGAATAACAAATGACATTAGAAAAATATGCACAATCTCTATGTTTTCAGTATCCAGATAAACGTGTTTATCCATTTGAATTTGAAAACAAACATTACTGGTTAAAACAACCTGAACACCCTCAAGGCTCACAACGCTTACTCAAGCCTTGTCCTCGCAAATTTTTTCATCAAGAAGTAGAACGTTTACTAAAATTACAGCAACAAAATGCCCCCATTCCTTTCATTTATGTTGCCAATGAAAATATGTTAGTGATGGAAGATGCAGGTTTATCTGTCAACCATTGGCTAGAGAAAGAGGACATTTCTGCTGAGCAAAAACAACAAATTTTAAATGATAGTGCAACTGCATTGGCACGATTACACCAACAAGGGCTTATTCATGGCAGACCTTTTGTCAAAGATATTCTTTGGAAAGATGGTGTAGTGAATTTCATAGATTTTGAAGTAGATACCGTATCGAAAAATCCCTTTGAACAACAAATACAAGATAGTATTTTCTTTGTATTTGGCTTATGCCGAGAAAAATCCATTAGCCTAGAACAAATTAAACAAACTATATTGACTTATCAAAATTGTACAGACAAAGAAATTTGGCAAGCATCCGTACGCCGTATGACTAACTATCGTTTAATTTACTGGCTATTGCGACCATTTAAGAAAATCGCAGGTAAAGATCTAAACGCATTTTATTTATTAATGGAAAATATGCGATAACTCTCGTATTCTGCTAGAATAGTAATAAATGTTAGTTTACATAGGAGAAACCGTATGCAACCTTATTTAATTGCCCCCTCAATTCTTTCTGCCGACCTAGCTCGTCTAGGTGAAGATGTAGAAAACGTGATCAACTGCGGTGCAGATCTTATTCATTTTGATGTAATGGATAATCATTATGTACCCAATCTCACGTTTGGTGCACCGATTTGCCAATCTCTACGTGATTACGGTATAACTTGCCCGATTGATGTGCATTTAATGGCAAGCCCTGTGGAACGTTTAATCACCGACTTTGCCAAAGCAGGTGCAACATCTATTACATTTCACCCTGAAGCCTGTGTGCATATTGACCGCACTTTGCAATTAATTCGAGACAGTGGTTGTCAATCAGGCTTAGTCTTCAACCCTGCTACACCTTTAAGCTATTTGGACTATGTAATGGATAAAGTGGATATTATTTTGCTGATGTCAGTTAACCCTGGCTTCGGTGGACAATCCTTTATTCCTGCCACTTTTGATAAATTGAAACAAGTCCGCCAACGTATTGATACAAGTGGCTTACCAATTCGTTTAGAAGTGGATGGTGGTGTCAAAATAAATAATATTGCGGAAATTGCAAAGGCAGGTGCTGATATGTTTGTGGCTGGTTCTGCAATTTTTGATCAACCAGATTATAAAAAAGTTATTGATCAAATGCGAACTGAATTAGCTAAAGTGCAAGCCTGAACCAAGTGCGGTCTTTTTTCACCGCACTTTTATCCATAAAATAGAAAATATGAATATGATCGGCAACTCACAGAAATGGAAAAACAACGGCTTTTTGCTTTACTCAAACTAACAGGAAAATAATCATGCACAAACCTAATGTTACTATGGCGGTCGTTGTTCATTGTAACGGCAAATTTTTATTTGTGGAAGAAGTAGAATACGGCAAGAAAACGCTCAACCAGCCAGCAGGGCATTTAGAAAAAGGAGAAACAATATTACAAGGGGCAAGCCGAGAATTATATGAAGAAACTGGCATTAAAGCAGAAATGCAATCCTTGCTGAAAATCTATCAATGGCACGCTCCACGTAGTCAAACGGATTATTTACGTTTTGTATTTTGCCTAGAATTAAATGAATGCCTACAAATTACTCCCCATGATAGCGATATTACTCGTGGCTTATGGCTAACATTAGATGAATTTAATGATTATATTCAACAAGATGGACAATGTGAACGTAATCCACTCGTGATTCAGGCATTGCAAGATTATTTGAGTAAAGAACGTTATCCATTATCAATTCTAACCGCATTCCAATAATAAAAAACCCGAATATTCATTCGGGTTTCTAAATAATCATTAAAATTAACGATAAGGCTGACTTAAAGGCACTTCTGCATCTGGTTCGTGTGTAATACGGTTGCGTAAATCACGACGAATTACCTCAATGGTCCAGAACCAGAAAATATGACCAACTAATTCAGAAATATGTTCATATAGTGGCCAGTCTGCTACTGGAGGGGTTAAACCTAAAGCAGGGAATGCAATGTAGTGAGCACAAATGTTAGCAATAATACCTGCACCAATACCTTGCCAGAATTTCACTTTAGGGAAACGTTCTGCAACAATACAATAACCAATAGCGAACACTAATGAGAAAATCATGTGGGTTACACCAATCCAGTTAAATGCGTGATCTGCAAATGTGAACGCAGCTTCTGTTGGATCGATACCAACATAATCACGTAAGAAAACATGTGGTGGATTTAAGAACGCACGTGAACATTGCTCTAAAGCCCCATTCATAGCGATAGTACCTGAACTTAACGCATCTAATACAGGTTGTGGACAAGCCGCAGTAAACAAATCAAACGGACTACGTGGTGGGAACGGATGTTCAGCACCCCATTTTACGAATGCAGAGATAATCCCCGCAACAATACCGACAAATACTGCTAAACCATAACGGCGACGTGATGGATCAGTTTGTTGAAAAATACCTGACATAATAGGCTCCAAAGATATTAAAAATTGATCGCATTTACTATATAAAAAATATTTAACAATATCATTACATTAGCAAACGTTTGCTTCCACTTAGGTTTTTCTAAAAAATCTAAAGTGCAGAGAAACACTTTATCATTAACAAAAAAACAGTCAAGCATTATTACTCACAAGTCGGAGTAGTTTATAAAACATTAAGCATTGTCGGTAGCCAATCTTCTGCAGCTTGATCCTGATCTTCTACTTGTGAAACATCAATGCGTAAACTTTCGCAAATTCGCACCGCACCTTGCGCCATCAAGACTTGCTCCACCGTATCCACGGCATAACAGAAAGTATCATAATCGGAATTGCCTAATCCCACCACGGCAAAACGCACGCCTGTTAAATCCTGTTGTTTCACTTCTTCGATAAAAGGTTGAATATTTTCGGGTAATTCACCTGCTCCATGGGTGGAGGTAACGATAAGCCAGAGTTTTTGGCTTTCGACATCGGCGAAGCTGGCGTTATTTTCGATTTGAGTATCAAAATCCTGTTGTTCAAGGCAAGCGGCGAGATGATCCGCAACGTATTCGGCACCGCCGAGGGTTGAACCAGTGATTATAGCGATTGAGGTCATAGTTTTTTCCTTTTAAGAAACCCTGCACTCTCGTACAGGGTTAAGCATATTACGACACGCTGTGTCTTAGAGCAACAGCGTTGCATTACAAGCCTAATCGAGTATGTAAGTACTCGGTATTAAATATCCAAATTCGCCCTTAACGCATTACTCTCAATAAAGTCCCGTCTCGGTTCTACTTCATCCCCCATCAACGTAGTAAACAACTGATCCGCTTCCACCGCATCTTTAATGGTCACTTGCAACATGTGGCGTGCTTCAGGATCCATTGTAGTTTCCCAAAGTTGTTCAGGGTTCATTTCACCTAACCCTTTATAACGTTGTACGGTCAACCCACGGCGAGATTCTTTCACTAACCAGTCCATTGCTTGCTCAAAACTGCTCACCTCTAAACGGCGTTCACCACGAGTAATATAGGCACCGTCCTCTAATAAGCCGTTTAATTGTTTGCCTAATTTCACAATACGAGCATATTCATTGCCATTAGCAAAAGCATAATCAAGATTATAATGAGTGTCAATGCCGTGGGTACGCACGGTTAATCGCACTTCATTGAGCTGACGTTCTTGATTGTAGGCGACTTGATAGGCATAATGATTGCCGTGCGAGTCTTTCTCTTTTAAGCTCGCCACCAATAAATTTGCCCAATTTTCCACCGCATTTTGATCTTTCATTAATTCAACGGTTAAGGTTGGATAATAGACTAATTCTTTCAACAAGGCTTCAGGATAACGGCGGTGTAAACGTGTGATCATTTGGCTCACATTGTTATATTCCGTCACCAACTGCTCCAATGGCAAACCCGCCATTGCAGGGGCATTCGGGTTGACATATAACGCCGCATCATCTAACGCAATCGCCAACTCATATTCAATCATTGCAGGTTCATCTTTAATATATTGCTCTTGCTTGCCTTTTTTCACTTTATACAACGGCGGTTGAGCAATATACACATAACCACGTTCAATGATTTCAGGCATTTGGCGATAGAAGAAAGTCAACAACAGGGTGCGAATATGTGAACCATCCACGTCCGCATCGGTCATAATAATCACTTTGTGGTAACGCATTTTATCAGGGTTATATTCATCACGTCCAATGCCACAGCCGAGTGCAGTAATAAGCGTACCCACTTCTTGCGAAGACAGCATTTTATCAAAGCGAGCTTTTTCTACGTTGAGAATTTTCCCTTTTAACGGCAAAATCGCTTGATTTTTACGGTTCCGCCCTTGTTTCGCCGAGCCACCAGCGGAGTCCCCCTCCACAAGGTAAAGTTCAGACAACGCAGGATCACGTTCTTGACAATCCGCCAGTTTGCCTGGAAGACCTGCAATATCCAACACGCCTTTACGTCTCGTCATTTCACGGGCTTTACGAGCGGCTTCTCTGGCACGAGCCGCATCCACAATTTTGGTGGCAATAATTTTCGCATCATTCGGGTTTTCTTCTAAATATTCCTGCAAACGCTCATTCATTGCGGATTCCACCGCCCCTTTCACTTCGGACGAAACCAGTTTGTCTTTGGTTTGCGAAGAAAATTTCGGATCAGGCACTTTCACCGACACAATCGCCACCAAGCCTTCACGGGCATCATCGCCTGACGTTTCCACTTTATCTTTGTCGTTTTTGCCTTTTTTATTTAAACCCGACTTGTCCATATAGTTATTTAAACTACGGGTCAAGGCACCACGGAAACCGGCTAAATGCGTACCGCCATCTCGTTGCGGAATGTTGTTGGTAAAGCAATAAATATTTTCGTTATAACCGTCATTCCACTGCAACGACACTTCCACGCCAATGCCGTCTTTTTCCACGGAAAAATAAAACGGTTTCGGGTGAATTGGGGTTTTGTTTTGGTTTAAATATTCCACAAAGGCTTGAATACCGCCTTCATAATGGAAATGATCTTGCGTACCATCACGCTCATCAAACAATTTAATCGATACGCCTGAATTTAAAAACGACAATTCACGCAAGCGTTTTTTCAAAATTTCATATTCAAATACAGTTTTGCTAAAAATGGTTGGACTTGGCCAAAAACGCACGGTTGTCCCTGTTTTGCTGGTATCGCCAATTTGTGCCAATGGCGATTGCGGTTCGCCTAAATGATAGGTTTGTTCATAAACGTGACCTTGACGGCGAATAGTGAGCAACAATTTATCGGACAGAGCATTCACCACCGACACGCCCACGCCGTGCAAACCGCCCGACACTTTATAGGAATTATCATCAAATTTACCGCCCGCATGCAACACGGTCATAATCACTTCAGCGGCAGAAACGCCTTCTTCAGGGTGAATATCTACGGGAATCCCACGTCCGTCATCTTGCACGGACACCGAATTATCTTCGTGAATGGTGACGATAATATCTTTACAGTAGCCCGCCAAGGCTTCATCAATGGCGTTATCCACCACTTCAAACACCATGTGATGCAAACCTGTGCCGTCATCGGTATCGCCGATGTACATTCCAGGGCGTTTCCGCACGGCATCTAAGCCTTTTAATACTTTAATGCTACTGGCACCGTATTCGCCTTGTTGTGATTCTGGTTGGATATTATCTGTCATAAGGTTTCTCAATGGGTAAAAAATTGGGAAAATTATAGCATATTCTCATAGAAAAAACACCTATGCCCCGAACATCAGCAATCACCCTGCACTGGCGTACAGGGTTACGCAAATAACGATGCTCCGCATCTTTACACAATAGCTACGGAGTAGCGTGACATCAGTAACCCCGTACGCAAATACTGGCAGCAAAACACAAAAAAGGGGCGTATTCAATACGCCCCTAAACTATGTTAGCTAAATCGTTAATTATTTAACAATTTTAGCCACAACGCCAGCACCTACTGTACGTCCGCCTTCACGAATCGCAAAGCGTAAACCTTGGTCCATCGCGATTGGGTGGATTAAGCTTACTGACATTTTGATGTTATCGCCTGGCATTACCATTTCTACGCCTTCTGGTAACTCAATCGTACCTGTTACGTCCGTTGTACGGAAGTAGAACTGTGGACGGTAGCCTTTGAAAAATGGAGTATGACGTCCACCTTCTTCTTTTGATAATACGTAAACTTCTGATTCGAAATCTGTGTGTGGCGTGATTGAACCTGGTTTCGCTAATACTTGACCACGTTCGATTTCTTCACGTTTTGTACCACGTAATAATGCACCGATGTTTTCACCTGCACGACCTTCGTCAAGTAATTTACGGAACATTTCTACACCTGTTACGGTTGTTTTCGCTGTATCTTTGATACCTACGATTTCTACTTCATCACCTGTACGGATAATTCCACGTTCTACACGACCTGTTACTACTGTACCACGACCAGAGATTGAGAATACGTCTTCGATTGGTAATAAGAACGGTTGGTCAATCGCACGCTCAGGTTCTGGAATGTAAGTATCTAAGTGGTTGGCTAACTCAAGAATTTTTTCTTCCCATGCTGCATCACCTTCTAACGCTTTTAATGCTGAACCGCGTACGATTGGGGTATCGTCACCTGGGAAATCGTATTGTGAAAGTAATTCACGAACTTCCATTTCCACTAATTCTAATAACTCTTCGTCATCTACCATATCGCATTTGTTTAAGAATACGATGATGTATGGTACACCTACTTGGCGACCTAATAAGATGTGTTCACGAGTTTGTGGCATTGGACCATCTGTTGCTGCTACGACTAAGATAGCTCCGTCCATTTGTGCCGCACCTGTAATCATGTTTTTTACATAGTCGGCGTGTCCCGGACAGTCAACGTGTGCGTAGTGACGAGTTGGGGTATCGTATTCAACGTGTGAGGTGTTGATAGTAATACCACGTGCTTTTTCTTCTGGTGCATTGTCGATTTGGTCAAATGCACGTGCTGCACCACCGTAGTGTTTTGCTAATACGGTTGTGATGGCTGCTGTTAAAGTTGTTTTACCATGGTCAACGTGGCCGATTGTACCCACGTTAACGTGCGGTTTTGTACGTTCAAATTTTTCTTTAGACACTTTTCAGTTTCCTTTTGTTAAGCCCCTAAACCCAACCGCAAAGTGTGGTGCAATTTAGGGGAGTTTTTGTTAAATAAAGTTACTATTTACGACGAGATTCGATTACTGCTTCAGCCACGTTTTTCGGTGCTTCAGCATATTTTAACGGTTCCATTGAGTAAGATGCACGACCTTGTGTTTGTGAACGCAAGTCAGTGGCATAACCGAACATTTCGGATAATGGCACTTCTGCGTTGATTTTCACCACAAATTCGTTGGCTTCTTGACCATTCACCATCGCACGACGACGGCTTAAGTCACCGATAACATCACCAACGTAGTCTGGTGGGGTTTCCACTTCAACTTTCATAATTGGCTCAAGTAATACTGGGTTAGCACGGTTAAACGCTGCTTTAAATGCTAATGATGCAGCAAGTTTAAAGGCTAATTCAGATGAGTCAACATCATGGTATGAACCGAAGTGTAAACGTACACCTAAATCCACTACTGGGTAGCCCGCTAATGGACCTGATTTAAGTTGTTCTTGGATACCTTTATCAACCGCTGGAATGTATTCACCTGGAATCACACCACCTTTGATTTCGTTGACAAATTCATAACCTGGACCTTCTGGATCTAATGGGTACATATCGATTACTACATGACCATATTGACCACGACCACCAGATTGTTTTGCGTGTTTACCTTCTACATCATTTACACGAGTACGGATAGTTTCACGGTAAGATACTTGTGGTTTACCGATGTTCGCTTCCACCTTGAACTCACGACGCATACGGTCAACGATGATATCTAAGTGTAACTCACCCATACCTGAAATGATGGTTTCGCCAGACTCTTCATCCGTGTGAACACGGAATGATGGGTCTTCTTGAGCTAAACGACCTAATGCAAGACCCATTTTTTCTTGGTCAGCTTTAGTTTTTGGTTCAACCGCTACAGAGATTACTGGCTCTGGGAATTCCATACGTTCAAGAATAATTGGGTTATTCATATCACATAAAGTATCACCTGTACCTACATCTTTTAAGCCGATTGCCGCAGCGATATCGCCCGCACGTACTTCTTTGATTTCTTCACGTTTGTTAGCGTGCATCTGTACGATACGACCGAAACGTTCACGTTTATCTTTCACGGAGTTTAATACGGTTGCACCAGACTCAATCACACCAGAGTAAACACGGAAGAAAGTTAAGTTACCCACAAACGGGTCAGTGGCAATTTTGAATGCCAATGCCGCAAATGGTTCGTCATCGCTTGCGTGACGTTCACCTTCGGTTTCATCAGGGTTGATACCTTTGATGGATTCAATATCGGTTGGTGCTGGTAAGTAATCAATAACCGCATCAAGCATCGCTTGAACGCCTTTATTTTTAAACGCAGAACCACAGGTGACTAAGATAATCTCAGTGGCTAACGCACGTTGACGTAAACCTGTTTTGATTTCTTCTTCAGTTAATTCTTCACCACCTAAGTATTTTTCCATTAACTCTTCTGAAGATTCCGCTGCTGCCTCAACAAGGTTTTGATGCCATTCTTCGCAGTCTGCTTGCATGTTTGCAGGAATATCTTCATAGGTAAATGTCATACCTTGGTCAGCTTCGTTCCAATTGATCGCTTTCATTTTTAACAAGTCAACCACACCAGTGAAGTTATCTTCTGCACCGATTGGAAGTTGTAAAGGAACAGCATTACCGCCTAAGCGAGTTTTGATTTGTTCAACTACGCGTAGGAAGTTTGCACCAGTACGGTCCATTTTGTTGACGAATGCAATACGTGGTACTTTATATTTGTTAGCTTGACGCCATACGGTTTCTGATTGTGGTTGAACACCACCTACCGCACAGTACACCATTACCGCACCATCAAGTACACGCATTGAACGTTCTACTTCGATAGTGAAGTCAACGTGTCCCGGAGTGTCGATTACGTTGATACGGTGTTGTGGATATTGTTGTGACATACCAGACCAGAATGCGGTAGTTGCCGCAGAAGTGATGGTGATACCACGCTCTTGTTCTTGTTCCATCCAGTCCATTGTAGCGGCACCATCGTGTACTTCACCGATTTTGTGACTTACACCAGTATAGAACAAAATACGCTCAGTAGTAGTTGTTTTACCCGCATCGATGTGCGCACTGATACCGATATTACGGTAAAGTGATATAGGGGTTGTACGAGCCATTATTATTACCTTGTTTTGGTTTTCTATTAAATTCTTTATATGGGTAAGGCTCTATCGAATTTACCCTTGAGTAAATTGCCGATAAAGCCTTGAATCAAAATCGTGATTTGATTACCAACGATAGTGAGCAAACGCTTTGTTTGCTTCAGCCATACGATGAACATCTTCACGTTTTTTCACGGCTGAACCTTTGTTATCAGCCGCATCAGAAAGTTCGTTGGCTAAACGTAATGCCATGGATTTATCACCACGTTTACGTGCTGCTTCAACGATCCAACGCATACCTAAAGCGTTACGACGAGTTGGACGAACTTCTACTGGTACTTGGTAAGTAGAACCACCCACACGGCGTGATTTTACTTCCACGGTTGGGCGTACGTTTTCTAATGCGACTTCAAAGGCTTCCAACGCATCTTTTTCAGTGCGTTGTGCTAAAGTTTCTAACGCATCATAAACGATAGATTCTGCGATAGATTTTTTACCATCTACCATTAATACATTAATAAATTTCGCAAGTAATTCTGAACCGAATTTCGGATCTGGTAGAATTTTGCGAGGTTCAATACGACGACGACGTGGCATTGCAATTTCTCCGTTGTTTTTCTTCAGGATACCCAAAACTCATCTTTTGCGACTATTTACTGCTTTCGCATCTTGACTGGAGTTTATGGTTTAAATAATTAATTTAGACGTTTGGCCTTACTTAACGGAGAACCATTAAGCTTTAGGACGTTTAACGCCGTATTTAGAACGACCTTGTTTACGATCTTTTACGCCTGCACAGTCTAATGCACCGCGTACAGTGTGATAACGCACACCTGGTAAATCTTTCACACGACCACCACGGATTAACACAACACTGTGTTCTTGAAGGTTATGACCTTCACCGCCGATATAAGAAGTTACTTCGTAACCATTTGTTAAACGAATACGGCATACTTTACGTAATGCTGAGTTCGGTTTTTTAGGTGTAGTAGTGTACACACGAGTACAAACGCCACGTTTTTGTGGACAAGCTTCTAGTGCTGGTACATTACTTTTAACAACCTTTTTCACACGCGGTTTGCGTACTAGCTGGTTGATAGTTGCCATTAATAAGCTCCAGTTTAATTAAATTCAAAATGAATATGTTTAGTTAAATACTATTCCCCTTGGGTTTGTCCCATTGGGAAATAGACGGTAAATTCTAATCCCGAAAAGGATCGCTGTCAAGAATTAACCAGTAATTCCGTTAAATTCTATGAAAAATGAAACCACAAAATTTATTTATATAAATTTAACCTATCTATATTTACACTGATAATTAATTCAGTTATTATAACTGTACATATAAACATAAACAGATATATAAGGAAACACTATGAAACAACTCGACATTCGCTTTGTCAAAGAACGTGATGGCAAAAAATTAGAATATCAAATCGCTTTAATTGAACGCTTACAACAGGTTTTACCTGAACGTATCGCAGAAAAATTCAATGATGTAAATGTGCGTATTCGTTTTTCTAGCTCTGCTGGTGCCGATATTTCTGGCTTTAGGGATTCTGATGAAAAAGCACGCTTTACAGAATATTTAGAAGAATTATGGATGGACGATTCTATTTTAGAAATGTAAGTAAGAAGAACAAACTGCGGTGAAAATTTGATTATTTTTCACCGCACTTCAACAAAGATCAAAAATAATAATTAGATCGCTCTTGTACCCAACTGGAAGATCACTACTTCAGCTTGACAGCTAAAGGTGAAACTTGCGGTTAATTGGAAACCACCATTAACTGCGGTAATATTGCTTTCAATTTGGCAAGGTTCGTCTTCACTTTCGGTATCACGAGCTTTTTGTACTAGTTTTGCTAAGGCATTTTCTGCTTCTGCTTGAGTTGGATAAATTTTATCAAATTTAGCTTCTCGCTCGCTATTATCAATAATCGATCCTACATCAAAGGTATTACAACCGACACATTCTATTGGTTTATCTGATTTCATTATTATTCCTATTTTTCTCATTAAAATTTTGTCTTACTTTAATACTAAATGGCGGTAGGATCAACCTTTTCCATTAATAATCTAACTAATATAAGTAACCTATTTATGCAATGAAATCGGAGAATACTATTTCCCTATTGTAATTAGAATTAAATGTTGCTAGTATCAAATTAATCACTTTTTTTTAAATTGTTATAGGATTGTTACCAATGTAATTTTTACACGACTTTAAGGAGTACCTAATGAAATCACTCAAATCTCTTTTCCTACCTATTGTTATTGGGTCTTTGTTATTAACGGCTTGTGGAGATAAAGCAGATTCTGCATCTGCCAATAAAAATCCTAGCACGACATCTGCCACCACTAATCCGCAACTTGAAACCAAGTTTCTCACTGTTGCCACAGGCGGTGCATCTGGTCCATACAATATCATTGCCACATCATTGACTGAAATTTACAATCAAATTTATGGGGTCAATGCTAAAACACAAACCACAGGTGCTTCCGTAGAAAATCTCAATCTTATCGCTAAAAATAAGGTGGAGCTCGCTTTTGTAATGAGCGATGCGTTGAAAGATGCTGTAAATGGTACAGGTAATTTTAATCAACCGATTGATAACGTGAGCCAAATTGCATCGCTGTATCCTAACTATGTCCAAATTGCCTCTTCCACGAAAGCAGGCATTAAAGAAATTGGCGATTTGCGTGGTAAACGTGTCGCTGTAGGGGCGCAAGGTTCAGGCGTAGAAGTGGCTGCTCGAGCGTTGCTCAATGGATTTGGTATCACTTATGATGATCTTAAGGTGGATTATTTAGGTTATGCCGAAGCAGCAGATGCGTTAAAAGCAGGTAAATTAGATGCCGCATTTCTCACCAGTGGCATTCCCAACGCATCATTAATGGAATTAAGTCAGGGCTTTGATTTAGCAATGGTGTCGATTCCAACGGACAAACTTAATGAGATTGCAAAAACCAACAATCTTTTTATTCCAATGGAGATTCCTGCTAATACCTATGGAAATGCCACCGCCGTACCGACTGCCGCTATTCTGAATGCGTTGGTGGTACGCAAAGATCTGAGTGAAAATGACGTTTATTTAATCACCAAAACCTTTTTTGAAAATTTAGATAAACTCAAAATTGCTCATCGTGCCGCAACGGATATTGATCTACAACGTGCCAATAAAAATTTAGTTGCACCACTTCATCCTGGTGCAAAACGTTATTATGATGAAATAGAAAAGAAATAAGATTCTGATTCTATGATAAATAACCGAAAAACAACAGGTTATCGCAAACAGATTCTTGGTAGCCTGTTGTTTTTATTGCTTGGGATAATCCTATTCATTGCCCTAACGCCGACAACACATATCCTGATTCAAAGCACACAAAATAACGGGAAGCCCCTAACTTGTGTTTGGAATGAAGATGAATTTAGTTTGAAATGGCGACATTCAGTGGAAAAACAATATTGGCAAGAAGATTATCAACGACAAAGACAACACCTTTTATTAACACATAGTTATATGCAAACCTTTGGAGCGGGTACACCGTCTGCTGGACAACCGATTAATTCACCTGATGGTTATGTGGGATTAGCGAGCCATCTCGCTTTTGATGAGTTAAATTGGGTGGTGTCTTCTGTGATGCAAGGGGTGATTTTATCTAACAATCATTATTTGCCAATTTACCAACTTGTACCTGAACACACTGTGGTACATATTTCCCCAATAACGCACCCTTATATCAAGTGGTTATTTATGGAGAGTTGCAACAATGACGACAATACAAACGAATCCCGTTTCAACCAATGAATCTAGGCTAACTTCAGGTATAGATGCTCAGGTTGATACACAAGCCATTTTAGAACAATACGATAGAGAGTCTGTTACGCGTCATTCGCAAGATAGAAAAGTGCGGATCATTATTGCTCTTTTAGCGATAGCTTATTCGCTATTTCACCTTTATATTACTTTCAATCCATTACCTGAGTTGATCCAACGTTCCATTCACGTTTCCTTTGGTTTGGGATTAATTTTCTTGCTTTATCCTGCATCTGCACACAGTTCTCGCACAACTATCAGTTGGTATGATTGGGTATGGGTGCTGGCTTCTTTCGCTGGTGCTATCTATATCATCTTCCAATATCAAGATATTATGACGGTCAGGGGGGGCATACCAAACACATTAGATATTGTGATTTCAATGATCACTGTTATCACGGTATTAGAAGGGGCAAGACGAATGACAGGTTGGATATTGCCTGTATTTTCGCTGATTTTCTTAGCTTATCCCTTTATTAGTCACTTAAGTTTTATGCCGAATCGGTTACTCACCAGACCATACGATTTAGGGGATATCTTCGGGCAACTCTTTTTAAAAACCGAAGGACTATACTCCACCGCGATTGGGGCATCCGTCACCTTTATTTTCCTGTTTATTTTATTTGGGGCGTTCTTAGCTCGTTCAGGAATGGGGCAATTATTTAACGATTTAGCCCTTGCCTTAGCAGGTCATAAACAAGGTGGACCTGCTAAAGTCGCCGTCATTTCCAGTGGTTTTATGGGGAGTATTAATGGGGCGGCGGTAGCAAATGTGGTAGGGACGGGTGCATTTACCATTCCATTAATGAAAAAAATTGGCTACAACAAAGAATTTGCAGGTGCAGTGGAAGCCAGTGCATCCGTTGGTGGGCAGATTCTTCCACCCATTATGGGAGCAGCCGCCTTTATTATGGCTCAAACCACAGGTGTAGCCTATTCTACCATTGCTCTCGCTGCTGTATTACCTGCTTTACTCTATTATCTCGGGGTGATTATGCAGGTGCATTTTCGGGCAGGGAAAAATAATCTAAAAGGTATGCCAAAAGCCGATTTACCCAAAATCAAGGAAGTCCTTAAAGCACGTGGACATATGTTATTACCGATTGTCGCTTTAGTCTATTTTCTAGCCAACAATGTACCTGTCAGCTATACTGCCACTTATACGATTGCTTTTACCGTCATTGTGAGTTGGTTGCGAGCTGAAACCCGAATGGGTGTATATGACATCATTGAAGCACTACAAGACGGAGCAAAACAATCGTTATCGGTGATGGTGGCTTGTGCTGTGGTAGGCATTGTGATCGGCGTGGTCAATTTAACCAGTTTCGGCACGGTGATGACATCATCTATTGTCACCTTAGGGGCAGGATCATTATTTTTAACCTTAATCCTAACAATGCTTGCATCCATGGTATTAGGAATGGGCATTCCCTCCATTCCAGCCTATATCATTACTGCCACAATGGCAGCACCAGCTTTGGCATCGTTTAATATTCCCGTATTAATTGCTCACATGTTCGTATTTTATTTTGGTATCTTCGCCAATATCACCCCACCTGTTGCACTGGCGGCGTTTGCTGGGGCAGGGATTGCAGGCGGCGATCCAATGAAAACAGGCTGGCAATCCCTTAAATTGGCATTGGCAGGATTTATCGTGCCGTTTATGTTTGTGTATAATCCAACGATGTTAATGATTGATACCACAAACGTGGCAGTAACAGCAAGAGATTTTAATATACCTGCTTATTACGAGATTGCCACTGTGGCTATTACCTCCATTATCGGTGTCATCGCTCTTTCGGCGGCACTGGAAGGCTATTTCAAGGCTCCACTCGCAATTTGGCAACGTATCGTCATTGCCTTGGGTGCATTGTGTTTAATCGTGCCAGAAACAATGACCGATCTGATAGGTTTAGTGATTATTTTTACAATGTGGGGATTGAATATGAGAAAACATAAATAACCCTAATTTACATCAAAAAGTGATTGATACTTGCTATCTTTCTAATTCCCAGTAAAAAAAGTTCCAAACGGCACAATATCAATCACTTTTTCTCCAATCAATATTTTATCTTGCTGTTCAAAACTAATTATCACAGCCCGATCCATATTGAAATACACCATAGCATCTAACAAGCCATTTTGTTCTCGTTCTTGGTTTTCTGTAGTTAATTGCCAACAAACTTGGAGCAGCAAAATAGGTTGGTTATTTTGACACACCACAAAATCACATTCTTTATTATTTTCATTGTAATAATAAATTTCCTGATATTGTCGGCGTAATTCCCCAAAAACCGCATTTTCTAGTTTACGCCCATTATCTTGCGTAAAAGATGGACTAATAGCTTGCTGTAAGCCGTTATCAATAAAATATACTTTTCTTGGATTAACCAACTGACTTTTATAAGAATAAGAAAATTTAGGCACAAGCTGGATTAAATAGGCTTGTTCTAAATAATTCAAATATTCTTGTACCGTTGACGTGCTTTTAACTTCAAGGCTTTGTTTTAATTTATTAGCAGAAATAAGATTACCCACATTGCCAGCCAAAAATAACACTAACCGTTTCATTGATTGCTCATCACGAATCCCAAAGCGTACTACAATATCCCGATACAGAATATCATTAAGCAAACTGGTTAGAATCTCTTCATCACGCCAATGCAGATATTGTGGAAAACCGCCCAAAGTTAAATAATCATTCACGGATTGACTATTTTTCTCCAATTCTAAATATTCACAAAATTCTACAAAAGAGAACGGGAAAAGCTCTCTACTAATATGTCGCCCCGTCAGCTTTGTACCAAGTTCACGACTTAATAAGGACGCATTAGATCCAGTGACTACTACTTGATAACCTTGGTCTAACTTGCCACGCACATAAACTTCCCAACCTTCAATCACCTGAATTTCGTCAAAATACAAGGTAGAAAGTGCGGTGTTTTCTTGCATAATTTCATCTAGCAAAGCAAAATCGTTAAACTCAAAATTAAACAGTTGCGGAGTATCAAAATTCAAAAATAAATAGTCATTTTCTTGTTGATTATCGATCAACTGAGCTAACAACGTACTTTTGCCACTACGGCGAATACCTGACACGACTAAAACAAAATCAGGTAACAAATGAATTTGGCTTAACATTTTTCGTGGATAACTATCCAACGTTTTTAACCGCTGGCGTTGGTTGGCAATGGTTTTTGCTAATTCAGACTTTAAAATCATATTTACCCCAAAGTGTTTGATACTATCAAACAATAGTATTCATTATTAATGAACACTATTTTAGTAAAAAATAGTAAAAAAAACAAACCCTGCACGCCAACGCACAGGGTTTAATTTACCGATCAACGAGAAATATAGGTTAATTATACTTTCGCCAATTTTGGTTTAATCATCGCATACAACAAGCCTGTAACAATAGATCCCACCGCAATGGCACCTAAATACATTAACGGTTGAGAAACCAATGGTACAACGAATACCCCACCATGTGGTGCTGGTAAACTAATATTTAAACTCATTGAAATTGCTCCAGCGGTTGCCCCACCGATAACGCTACATAAAATTACACGCAATGGATCTGCTGCTACGAATGGCAATGCACCTTCTGAAATAAAGCAAAGTCCTAATACAAAACCTGCGTTACCAGCATTGCGTTGGGCATCATCAAATTTACTACGAGCAATCCAAGTGGCAATCGCCATACCAATCGGTGGCACCATACCTGCTGCCATAATCGCAGCCATTGGGGTGGTGATTTGTGAGGTTAATAGACCTGTACCAAACACATAAGCAGCCTTGTTGACAGGTCCCCCCATATCAATACACATCATTCCGCCCAATAACGCTCCGAAGAAAATCGCATTAGTTGAACCTAAGCCTGCTAACCAGCTTTCAAGCCATTTCATTGCAAAGGCAACGGGTGGATTTAAATAATGAATTAACAACCAACCGACTATTGCTGTGCCAAATAAAGGCAAAATGAGAATCGGTTTAAGGGATGCCATACTGGCAGGTAATTTAATCAGATGATTTAACCCTTTCACCACATAACCAGCGAGGAAACCCGCAATAATCCCCCCTAAAATACCTGCATTCGCACTGGCAGCTAATGAACCACCTACTAAACCAACTGCCAACCCTGGACGGTCTGCAATAGAATAGGCGACATAACCAGAGAATACCGCTATCATTAACCCAAACGCTGCACCGCCAAGTTTCATGATATCGTAACCTAGTGTCCCCGCATTTTCTTCATTACCCACATAAATACCGCCTAATGCAAAGGCTATTGCCACTAATAAACCACCCGCAACGACAATCGGTAACATGTGAGATACACCTGTCATTAAATGCTGATAAACCCCTTTCCGTTCAGTTTTGGCTTGTTCCGTTTGAACACTAGCACTCGGCTGATACAGCTTGGCTTCTGCAAAGGCTTTTTCAAATTCTTGAGCGGTTTTCTTCAGAGCTAATCCCGTAGAAGTACGATACATCGGTTTGCCTTGAAATTTATCCAAATTCACATCAATATCTGCCGCCACAAAAACTAAATCAGCCGCTTTAATTTCTTCCTCAGTAATCGGATTACCTGCCCCTACCTGACCACGAGTTTCCACTCGTACGTTCCAGCCCATTTTTTTAGCATAATTCTCAATCGCTTCCGCTGACATAAAGGTATGTGCTACCCCTGTAGGACAAGCGGTAATCGCCACAATATTACGTCCAGAAATTACGCCCGTTTGCACCGCACTTTGTACTGGTGCAACATAATCTACTGCATTGTTTTGTGCTTGGACTAATGCCTGCTCTGGAGATTGGTAAGCTGTTTCTGGCTCCACCAATGCTACTTTTTTAGCTTGAAGTGCGGTTAAATTTGGCAAGGTTTTTCCCACCACCAAAACTACATCCGCTTTCTCCGCTTGTTCAGCTAACTGAATATTTTTCGCTTGAGCCGCTCGAGTTAAACGTTGACGAATTAAAAAGGCTTTGGCTTGTCCAACGTTTTCAGAAAATGTCATAAAAATACGCATAAATTATCCTTCAATAACTGTTATTTTAACTTGTTGCAAAATAGGATCTAACAACTGACGATCGCTCACACCCACATTACTTTGTGATACGGCAAATGCTGATACCGCACTGGCAAATGCCAAACTATCCGCTTGCGAAAGTTGATTCACCATGCCATAAATCAAGCCAGCCACCATAGAATCACCTGCACCAACAGTACTTACCACATTCTCACAACGTGGTGGCTCTGCTCGCACAATGCCTGTCTGACTTAACCATAATGCTCCTTTCGCCCCCATTGAAATCACTACATTCTCAATACCTTGAGCTTGTAATTTCTTTGCGGCTTGAATAATTTCATCAATAGAATTTAACGGTTGACCAACCCACGCTTCAAGTTCACGATGATTGGGTTTGACTAACCACGGATTTGCTTTTAATCCCTCGCTTAATGCCGCATTGGAACTGTCTAACACCACTTTCACACCGACTTTAGCTAACTGACCTAACCACTCAGCAAATTGCTCGGGACTCACACCTCGAGGCAAACTTCCGCACACTGCCACAATATCAAATTGCTGGCAATAATCTAATGATGAAATCACAAAAGTTTGCCAATCTTGTGGTTGCACTTGATAGCCCAAGAAATTTAAATCAGTAACATCGGCTTCGGTTTCGGTAATTTTTACGTTAATCCGAGTTTTACCTGCAATACGTTGGAAACGATCTTCTAAACCAAGATTTTGGAACATGTGTTCAAAATCACCAGAATTATCTTCGCCAAGAAAACCACCAACAGCGACTTTTACGCCCAGATCGTTTAATACTTTTGCGACATTAATCCCTTTACCTGCAGGAAATAGCCCTAATGTTTCGACTTGGTTGACTTCGCCTAATTCAATACGAGCCAAACGCCCGACCAAATCATAAGCAGTATTTAGGGTGATAGTTGCTACTTTTACCATTATTCTGCTCCTATTCGCCTAAACCAGCCGCAATCGCTGCACCAATACCATCAATAGCTTGTTGAGCTTGTTCACCAGTGGCGACAAAGCGTAAACGATGTCCTTTTACTGCCCCTAAAGATACAATTTTCATTACGCTTTTAGCACTGACTAACGCCGTACCACGATCTAAATTTTGTACTGCCACACTGGCATTATGTTTTTTCACTTCACTTGCCAACATAGTAGCTGGTCGAGCGTGCAAACCATGCTCATTTGAAAGCGTGAATGTCGCTTCAATAGATGGCTCAGATGCTGTTTCTGGATTTTCTGCTGATTTTTGCACCGCACTTTCAGCATTTATAGATTTCACTTCAATGCTATCAGGTTCAGTCAGTGCAGTTAACACTGGGGATTCACCTAATCCTTCAGCGAAAGCCTTACCTAGCGTTTGTATTGCCACTAACGCATCATCTCCCTCAGCAATAAAGCGTAAACGATGACCTTGCACTGCACCTAAAGACACAATTTTCATCGCACTTTTAGCATTAACCGCTTTACTCTCACGATTTAAATTTTGTACCGTGATTTGAGATTGGAATGATTTTAAGAGGCTTACCACCAGCGCTCCTGGGCGAGCATGTAAACCATGTTCATTACGAATAGTAAATGTACCGATAACCACTTTTTTCGCATCACTCGGTTGTTGGCTATTAACCACTATTTCCTCACCGTTTAATGCTGATAAAATCTGTGCAACAGAACCTTGCAATAAACATTGTTGTACATTTGGCTCAAGCAAACGAGCTAATACATTATTCACGCCATCATCTTTACTGGATACCGTAACTACAGCTAACGCATTATTTTGGGCACGGCTGAAAGCTAAACCATTTTTCAGATTACCCACCGTACTATCTGTTAACCATAGCCCGTTACCAAGCGATAAGGCTGGTGAGCCAATCACTTCAGAAACAAAACTATTTTCCACCGCACTTTGGCTTTCTAGTTTACCTGCATTAATTGCGGTCAAGGTGAGTAAACTATCAGTGTCCACATCAAGCGTAATCGTTTCAGCAGAAACATTTAAAACTTGCTGTTCACCTAATAATAAAGATCGAAATTTACCCACATCAGATTCTGTGGCTAATCTTGCTGCGGTGTCTTCATCGTCTAAAATTTGGGTTAATTGACGTAATAAAGTCAAGTGTTCATCAGAACGAGCTGCAATCGCAATCACCACATAAGCAGTATTGCCTTCGCTCCATTCAACGCCTCGTGGAAATTGGAATACAGCCACCCCCGTATCCTTAACTAAAGAACGAGTTTCCAAAGTGCCATGTGGAATTGCAATTCCGTTACCTAAAAAGGTGGAAGTTTGCTGTTCACGAGCTAACATACCTTGCACATAAGCTGGCTCGACTAATCCAGCTTCACTCAATGCAGTGGCAGCCATTTCAATAGCTTGCTGTTTATTCTCTGCTTGTGCAGCAAGATGAATATAATTTTCGGGTAAATTAAACATTCGGCATATCTCCTTAACGAAAAAAAAAGTTAGTTTCTTGTATCACCAAGAACCTAACTCATCACTTTATTTACAAACACTCAATAACTGTTCACTACCTTTACTAAGGTATTCATCATCTTCCGATTTAGTACGATCTTTTTGTAAATCACGCATCGCATCATAAATCCCTTGGGTCATACTTGGGCGATCAATTTTAGACCAACAGTCTTTGCTTAACCGACTAAAATTATTTTGTAAATCCGAGGCAAAAACCACACCGCTATAATAAGCATGAATATTACTATCAATACCCGATGCCAACTTCGCTTTTACTTGATCAACAGAAACTAAAATTCGACCTAAATACCAATCATTCACCCCACTAGTAAAAGAATTCACATCATAATCTTCTTTTACCGTGCCTTTATAGGTTTGTGTAGTAGCAGAATAAGCCACTGCATAAGATTTCTGATCAATTTGTTCTTCCTCCAAATCAATCACCTTTTTATCATTCCCCATAAATGGAATGTAAGATGTCACTGATGAACAAGCGGATAAACAGGCTAATACAATCACCAGTGATAAATTTTTTAACATTATGCTCTCCTTAAACTACCCACAACTTTAAGGTATTATACCGCTTGTCTGCAAAATAACCAATAAAAAGCAAAATTTCCAACAAAAAAGAACAAAGTTCTTAGTATTAGCAATCTCGCTATAAAATTCTCAAAAATTAAAAAGGATGATTTTGTGTTTGTTTTATACCCTTTTTTCCCCTAAACTATCAAAATAAATTTATCCATCTAAATTAACAACATTATGCGTTTATTAACTATCTTGCTCATCGCTGTTCTAATGCTATTCCAATATGATTTTTGGTTTGGTAAAAATGGCTATTTTGACAACCAACAAACCACTGAAGAAATTGCACAAAAAAAAGAAGAAAATATGAAGCTTTTGCAACGTAATCAAGTTATTTCGGCTGAAATCAAAGACCTAAAAGACGGTGTTAATGCGATTCAAGAACGTGCCAGACAACAATACGAGATGGTCAAACCAAACGAAACCTTTTATCGCATTGTGAAAGAAAATAACTAATGACAGTAAAAAATCAAGCAAAAAACACCGCACTTTATGCCCTTGAAAATCGCCGAATTGTGGCTGTCGTACCTGCGGCTGGGATTGGTTCACGCATGCAAGCGGATAAACCTAAGCAATATTTAACAATTCAAGCAAAAACCATTTTAGAGCATAGCCTGAATGTCTTACTCAGCCACCCAGTAAATTTTGATCAAATCATTTTAGCGGTTGCACCCAATGATCCCTATTTAAGCGAACTACCTTTTCTGGCAAATCCAAGAATTTGTGTAATTAATGGCGGTGAAACACGAGCCGATAGCGTACTAAACGGATTAAAACAGATTGCGATAACTGAGAACACTTGGGTCATGGTACATGATGCTGCTCGCCCTTGCTTAACCCATGCTGATATAGACAAATTGTTAGCAATCAAAGATCCAAATGGTGCAATTCTAGCCATACCAGCGGTAGATACCATCAAACGAGCAACTAATCAGCGACAAATTCAACAAACCGAAGATCGCAATCAAATTTGGTTGGCTCAAACTCCACAATTTTTCCCCGTGGATTTATTACGCAATGCCTTACAAACAGCCTTACAACAAGGTTTATCTATTACAGATGAAGCATCTGCCATGGAATTTGCTGGATTTCAACCACACTTAGTTACTGGCAGAACCGATAACATCAAAATCACTCGCCCTGAAGATTTGGCGTTAGCGGAATTTTATTTGTCTAAACAAAAATAATAAGGAAAACACTATGCTGCGAATCGGACACGGCTTTGATGTACATGCTTTTGGGCAAGATCGCCCATTAATTATTGCTGGGGTGACGGTGCCTTATCATACAGGTTTTATTGCACACAGTGATGGTGATGTGGCATTACACGCATTAACAGATGCTTTACTTGGTGCGGTGGCATTAGGCGATATAGGCAAACTTTTCCCTGATACGGATATGCAATTTAAAGATATTGATAGCCGTATTTTACTGCGTGAAGCTTTTGCTCAAGTGCAACAGAAAGGCTATAAAATCGGCAATGTCGATGTAACCATTATCGCTCAAGCCCCCAAAATGCGACCGCATATTGATGCTATGCGAGCTGTGATTGCGACAGATTTGCAATGTGAGCTTGAACAAGTAAATGTGAAAGCCACCACCACAGAAAAACTCGGTTTTACTGGACGTGGTGAGGGGATTGCAACCGAAGCGATGATATTGTTGGTAAAAGCCTAATGTTAGATTTAGCCTATTTACAAACTCGTCCAAAACAGACCGCACTTTTGAAAGCAGAATGCTCGGATTTTGTGGTAAAAGAACATCTCGGCTATGAAATGTCTGGTGCGGGTGAATTTGTCGCCGTAAAGGTTCGCAAAACCAATGCAAATACCTTATTCGTAGGTGAAAAATTAGCAGATTTTTGTCATCTATCCGTGCGTAATATGAACTATGCTGGCTTAAAAGATCGCCATGCGATTACGGAACAATGGTTCTGTTTGCAAATGCCAGGTCAACCCACACCTGATTTTGACAAATTTCAGTTAGATGGTGTGGAAATTCTTGAGGTTACTCGGCATAATCGTAAAATCCGTACTGGCAGTTTAGCTGGTAACTATTTTGAGATTTTATTACGTCATCTGGTAGAAACCGATGAACTAAAAGTGCGGTTAGAAAATCTAAACAATGTCGGTTTTCCCAATTATTTCACTGAACAACGCTTCGGTAGAGAAGGGCATAATCTAATCCAAGCCATGCGTTGGGCAAAAGGTGAAATTCAGGTCAAGGATCGTAAAAAACGCAGTTTTTATCTTTCTGCAAGCCGTAGCGAAGTGTTTAATTTAGTTGTATCTAAACGTATTGAAATGGGCTTGGCAACACAAATTCTACCGCAGGATATTGTACAATTAAACGATTCGCATAGCTGGTTTGTGGTAGATGAACACGAAGATTTGTCCGCTTTACAAGTGCGGTTAGAAAAGCGAGATATTTTACTCACTGCTCCGTTAATAGGTGAAATCGTACAGCCCGCATCTGATGTAGAAAATATGATTGTTGCGGAACATAAAACATTACAAAAATTAATGCAACAAGAACGACTAAAACCCGCACGTCGCCCATTATTAATGCAACCACAAGATTTTTCTTGGCAGTTTGTAGAATCTGGATTAAAACTGCATTTTTATTTGCCAGCTGGCAGTTATGCTACGGCATTAGTGCGAGAATTGGCGTTAACAGAAGAATAACAATAGGAAAGCAATATGAATATATTATTATCTAATGATGATGGCTATCACGCCGAAGGAATTCAAATTCTAGCCAAACATCTACGTCGCTTGGCAAATGTCATTGTGGTTGCCCCCGATCGGAATCGCAGTGCCGCTTCCAATTCATTAACCTTAGTTGAACCACTACGTCCACGCAAATTAGACAATGGCGATTATTGTATTAACGGCACGCCTGCTGACTGTGTACATTTAGCCTTGAACGGTTTCTTGTCTGGCAAAATTGATTTAGTGGTTTCAGGTATTAATGCAGGGGCAAATTTAGGCGATGACACCCTTTATTCAGGTACGGTCGCTGCCGCATTTGAGGGTCGCCATTTGGGCTTACCCGCTATTGCAGTATCTTTAGATGGTCGCCAACATTATGAAACCGCAGCTCAAGTGGTATGTGATCTTGTTTTACGCTTACATGGTAACTTACTCAAAAGCCGTGAGATTATCAATATCAATGTGCCTGATTTGCCCTATCATGAACTGAAAGGCATACAGGTTTGTCGCTTAGGAAATCGATTATCTGCGGCAG
The DNA here is from genome assembly GCF_042485795.1 of Lonepinella sp. MS14435. GTDB lineage: Bacteria > Pseudomonadota > Gammaproteobacteria > Enterobacterales > Pasteurellaceae > Lonepinella. The sequence goes on along the minus strand of NZ_CP169368.1, from coordinate 408,136 downwards.
AAATTATTAAACAGCAAGATCCTCGTAACGAAGTAATTTACTGGATTGGTCCTGCTGGCTTGCCTGATGAAGATGGGGATGGAACGGATTTTTATGCGGTGCAAAATGGCTATGTGGCAATCACCCCAATCCAACCAGATATGACGGCTCATCATTCAATCGTGGCTTTACAAAACTGGCTAGAAAGTGAATAATAACGCTTTCATGCTTATCGCAATTAGAACAGGATATCATTTTGAAAATTTTCGGTACTATGTATGATAAAATGATGCAATGGTCAAAGCATCGTTTTGCTACCTTTTGGCTTTGTTTAGTGAGTTTCATAGAAGCCATTTTCTTCCCTATTCCGCCAGATGTGATGCTAATTCCCATGTCCATGTCTAAACCCCAAAGTGCATTAAAATTCGCATTTTACACCGCACTTGCCTCAGCTATAGGTGGTATGATTGGTTATGGGTTAGGTTATTATGCTTTTGATTTAGTTCAAGAATATATTATTAAACTAGGTTATCAAAACCAATGGGATACTGCAATTTCTTGGTTTGAAAAATGGGGAATTTTAGTTGTGTTTGTCGCAGGTTTTTCACCTATTCCCTATAAGATTTTTACTATTGCAGCAGGGGTAATGCAAATGGCATTTTTGCCTTTTGTCGCCACCGCGTTTATTTCTCGTTTTGCTCGATTTGTTATGGTCGCAAAATTATCCGCTTGGGGCGGTGCAAAATTTGCAGCGAAATTACGCAAATCTATTGAATTAATCGGCTGGTCCGTTGTCGTACTTGCTGTAATTGCTTATTTAATTTTGAGGTAAGAAAAATAATGAAAAAATTTATTTTTGTATTCGCCATAATCTGTGGCTTGGTAGCTTGTTCGGCAGAACCGACACCACAACCCAAAGATCCAAACCAATTACCTAATGGCATTATGCAACCTGTAGCAGGAACGGGTGCCATAGAGGGAGGAAGTTTTATGCCAGAAATTCAAGCAAGCCAAATGCCATCTAATATGCAATGATTAAGAGATTTTAACTATGAAAAAGACATTTTTATTACTACCTTTAACTGCGTTGGTGTTAACGGCTTGTTCAAGTTCTAACCACTCTGCACCCGTTGAAAGTGTTGATGGTACATTGACACCAGGTGTTATGCAACCTGTAGAAACTCATACTAATAGCACTTGGGAACCGCAGGTTCAACCAAGTAGTATGCCAACAGGTATGAATGATCAAGTTGTCACGCAAACAGTGGCAAATCAAGCGGGTACTTATGCAGGCACTACCAATACCACAACCCCAACATTACAACAGGTTCAACAATCTGCACAACCTGTTACAACAACGAAAACGGTGTGTACTCCGGTACAAGTAACCAAGCAAGTGGCAACAAACCAAAGCCAAAATATCAATATTCCACGTAACAGTGAAACCAATGCACCAGATTACAGCAAAATTGACAAAGGTTTTTACAAAGCTAACAGTTACACCGTGAAAAAAGGCGATACCATGTTCTTGATCGCTTATATTGCGGGGATTGATGTCAAAGAATTAGCGAGTCTAAATGGAATGAGCGAGCCTTATACACTGAGTGTTGGGCAAACCTTAAAAACTTCTAATGGTTCTAATGTAACCACCGAAACCAAACAAGAATGTAAGGAAGTGACAGTAACAACACAACCAGAAGTGACTTACACTACGGCAGCTAATGGGACACAATATGGTTCTGACGGAACTGTAACAGGTCCAGTAAAAGCTACTGCAGGCTCTGCTGAACAAGCCACATCAACAACAGGCGTGGTGGCAGGTACAACTGGTACAGTCGCCACAGCAGGAACAGTTACTGCTACAGCAGTTTCAAGTTCAAGTAGTAGTTACTCAGTAGCACCACAATCTAACATTGCTTGGCAATGGCCAACCACGGGAAAAGTAGTACAAGGCTTTTCTAATTCCGATGGTGGTAACAAAGGGATTGATATTAGTGGCTCCAAAGGTCAAGCTGTTTATGCAGCAGCGGCTGGTCGAGTGGTTTATGCTGGTAATGCGTTACGTGGCTATGGTAACTTAATCATTATCAAACACAATGATGATTTCTTAAGTGCTTATGCTCACAATGACAGCATTGCAGTGAGTGACCAACAACAAGTGAAAGCAGGTCAACAGATTGCTAAAATGGGGAATTCGGGTACCAATAGCGTAAAATTACACTTTGAAATTCGTTACAAAGGTAAATCTGTGGATCCAACACGTTATTTGCCTAAACGTTAAAAAATATCTACTTTTTCACCGCACTTTTTATCAAAAAGTGCGGTGAATATTTTTGTTTTTTTATCTATTCTTTGTCAACAAAACGAGTCGCTTTGTAAGTCGGATTCATCAGATTTTCCACAGACAGAATATCATCTAATTGTGCTTCAGTAAGTAACCCTTTTTCCAACACAACTTCTCGCACACTTCGACCCGTGGTCGCACAGATTTTACCCACAATATCACCATTATGATGACCAATAAATGGGTTAAGATAAGTGACAATACCAATCGAATTAAAGACGAAATTTTCACAAATTTCTTTGTTGACCGTAATGCCGTCAATACATTTATCGCGTAAATTCACACAAGCATTTGCCAAGATCTCTATAGATTCAAACATAGCCTGACCGATTACGGGTTCCATCACATTTAATTGTAATTGACCTGCCTCGGCAGCGAATGTTACCGTAGTATCATTACCAATCACTTTAAAGCAAACTTGATTCACCACTTCTGGCACGACAGGATTGACTTTGGCTGGCATAATGGACGAACCTGCTTGCAATTCTGGCAGATTGATTTCATTTAATCCAGCTCTTGGACCTGAGGAAAGCAAACGTAAATCATTACAAACTTTGGATAATTTCACCGCAGTTCGTTTTAATGCACCATGCACCATGACATAAGCACCGCAGTCTGAAGTAGCTTCAATCAAGTTTTCAGACAAAACACAAGGTAATTGGGTAACTTCAGCTAAATATTTTACCGCTAATTGCGAATACCCATCAGGGGTATTTAATCCTGTACCAATCGCAGTTGCCCCGAGATTCACTTCAAGCAATAATTTAGAGATGTTGGTTAAATTACGCACTTCTTCTTCCAATAATACCGCAAAGGCTTTAAATTCTTGCCCCACTGTCATCGGTACGGCATCTTGTAATTGGGTACGACCCATTTTTAATACATTAGCAAATTCTTTTGCTTTATTTTCAAAACCTGTTTGCAAATAATGGATCTTATCAATTAAGGTAACGATGCTGTTGTAAACTGCAATACGAAATCCTGTTGGATAAGCATCATTAGTGGATTGGCTGGCATTAACGTGATCCATTGGGTTGATAATATCATATTGCCCTTTTTGATGACCTAACAATTCTAATGCAAGATTCGCTACGACTTCGTTGGTATTCATATTCACCGAAGTTCCTGCACCACCTTGATACACATCAGACGGGAATTGATCCATACAACGCCCTTTAACTAAAATCTCATCACAGGCTTGTACAATCGCATTGGCTATTTTTTTCGGAATTGCACCTAATTCGCCATTTGCCAATGCTGTGGCTTTTTTCACCATTACCATACCACGCACAAATTCAGGCACATCAGAAATAGTGTTTTTAGATATATTAAAATTTTCTACTGCTCTTAATGTGTGGATACCCCAATATACGTCATTAGATACTTCTCTTTCACCTAGTAAATCGACTTCAATACGAGTGTTACTCATGATTTTTCTCCTTCTTTTTAATTAGGTTTAATGTGGTAAAAATAATAACGAAAGTTTGTTAAAAAAAGTTGATCAAGATCACATTGTTGGAAAAGAAAGAAATATATCGCACATTTGCAAGGGAAAATTCTATTTCAGATGTTCAATTCTTCAAAATATGCCCTCAATGTGTGAGAACCTGTCTCGGGGGCTGTCATTTCCATTGCGATGGTTGTCAGAAAAAACTCAATCTTTCCGTAAACAGACTTTGGGAGCAATATTTTCCCGACTTTCAGGGTTAATTTTCGCATCCAATCGGGATAATGAGCAATTTTCGGCTTTTTCCCCAACACAGAAAAGGCTAATTCGGCGATTTCGTTCTGCGTAAAGACCTCCTTGCCGCCTATATCAACCTCTTTTTCGTCCGAATGAATCTGCCGAACGCATATTTTTGCCAAATCTTCGCCGTGAATGGGGTTGATGGAAAGATTTCCGCTCCCGAAAAGAGAAATTTTGCCGCTCTTTTTCGCCATCTGAAAGAGTTCCCCGATATCCGAATAGAACCCCGTGGGACGGACAATGCAGTAATTCATTCCCGACGCTTTGAGCGTGTCCACAAATCGCTCTTTGGCTTCCCCAACGGCGGTGTGGCGAATTTGCCTACCCTTAAAAACCGAGACATAAACAAACTTTTTCACTCCCTGACGCACCGCCTCGTCAAGCAGGTTTTTATTGGCTTGAAAATCGACCTGCATATAGGAAAGCCCGTCCTTCTGGCGGGTAATTCCCACGCAAGAAATGACTTTATCGATGCCCTTGCAGACATTTTCAAGGCTTTCGGGGCTGGTTATTTGCGCCTGAATGATTTCCAAACGGGGCAATTTCTGAATTTCGGGTGATATTTGAGATTTATTTCGGACAATAATCCGTACAAAATAGCCGTTTTGGAGCAATTCAGCCAAAATATATCTCCCCAAATAGCCCGTTGCCCCTGCCAATAGTATTTTTTCGTTCATTTTATGATCCGCACATTCAAGTAATAAATGCAACTTTTTTAGTCGCTGTTAATTAGTTGCAAATATACTTGTTTTGGTGATAAAAATCCAAATCTTTTTCGCGGACGGTCGTTTAATTTGTCTTGAACCACATCCAAATCCGCCTGAGTTATCTGGCTAAAATCCTTATCCTTAGGAAAATAATGCCGCAAAAGTCCGTTGTAATTCTCGTTAGAACCTCGCTCCCAACTGTGATACGGATTCGCAAAATAATAATCCAAGTTCAACGCTTCAGAAACTTCCTTATGCTTGGAAAACTCCTTGCCATTGTCCGAAGTCAAAGTGTGGATAATTAACTGATTTTCAATAGATATTTCTATTATTGCACACTTCACTTCCTCCGATTTTTTGCTCTGCAAAAGCCTTATAAATGTGTAACCACTCGCCCTGTCGTTCATCGTTAAAATCGCCTGTTTATGGTTTTTTCCGATGACTAAATCAACCTCAAAATCGCCAACTCTGGTGCGTTCTTCAACGATTTTTGGACGTTCGGAAATGTTTTTTTTCCCTGTAATAATGCCTCTTTTGTCCTTCAAATCGCCTCGCTTCCGATAGCATTTTCCTTTCGTCCGAAAGTGTTTGTGTAGCTTTCCGCCTTGTTTTTTGTCTTGCCAAACAAATTGATAAATTCGCTCGTGAGAGATTGTTTCTTTGCCCGCTAATTTCATCGTGCCAACAATCTGTTCAGGACTGTAATCTTTTGACAACAAATTAATTACCTCTTGTTTTATTGCTTCGGTAAAGCGGATTTTTTTACGCTTATTTTTGTGCCTGTCAGCACATTTTCTCATAGCCAATTCAGCACGGTACTTTCCGCTTCTTTGGTCGCAATTTCTGCGGATTTCCCTGCTGATAGTGGCTTCGCTTTTGCCTAAATACTCGGCAATTTCTTTTTGTGTGTGATTTTTTTGCAGTAAGGCTTCGATTTCGTACCTTTGCTCAGATTTTAAATGTTCCATTTTTCGCGATTTTTGGACGAGGAGCAAAAATGAGCATTTTTTATCATTTCAGCAAAAGGGAAGAATTTTTTTTCTTCTCTTTGCTGAAAAAAGTTTTTAGCTTTTTTTACTCCATCAAAAATTACGTTTATTAGTTGAATTTAAGTATAAATTTATGTATCGAATTAGAAAAAATAAGGATAACCGCAAATATTCAGCGTTTTGTATATGTTAAATAAATTTTAAATATCTGATTATTTATTAGATAAAAAATAGAAGAGTCAGATTTTCGCTAATAATTATTAATTTATATTGGATTTTTGCTTAAAAAAAGGTATATTTTTTCACCGAGAAACCTAGGGCTTGTGGACATTTCAATTTCCCAGCAACGAAGACTAATTTTAGCCTAATCAAGGCGAAAGCCCTTACTTTTTCATACTTCATAACCTAAATTAACCTTTTTAATAGGAAACAATATGACTTCAGTAACACCAAAAAAACCGAGAAGTGCAAATTCTAAATTGCTTATTCGCATTGTTATTGCACTTATTCTTGGTTCTGCGATAGGCATGATTTTGCCACAAAATGTTACTCTTGGTGATTCATCATTAGTAAGTTTATTAACCCCATTTGGTGATTTATTCATCCGTTTATTAAAAATGATTATGGTGCCAATCATCATTTGTTCATTAATTATCGGTTCTAGTAGTATTTCGCCTGATAAATTAGGGCGTGTAGGTGGTAAAGCTATTTTATTCTATGCCATCACTACTTTAATTGCGATCGCTATTGGTTTAGCCAGTGCAACAATTTTCTCCCCTGGCTTAGGATTAGATTTAAGTGATACCTCAAAAGCTGTGGAAAAAGCGGCTAATGCACCAAGTTTAGGGCAAATCTTATTAAATATTATCCCAACCAACCCATTTGATTCCATTGCGAAAGGTGATATTTTACCAATCATCGCATTCTGCTTATTCTTTGGTATTGGTTTAGCTTATTGCCGTCACAGTGAAGATGAACGTATTAAAAACTCTGCAAATACCGTGTACAACTTCTTTGACGGTATGAGCGAAATTATGTTCAAAGTGGTTCGTTGGGTAATGCAATATGCACCAATCGGGGTGTTTGCGTTAATGTTTGTGGTATTCAACAAAAGCGGTGTGGCGGCGTTCAGCTCATTATTAAATGTAACCGTGACTTACTTTATCGGTTTATTAGTTATGATTTTAGTGGTCTATTCTGCTGTCTGTTTATTAGTGGGATTAAGTCCATTAACGTTCTTGAAAAAAGCACGCCCAGCAATGTTGACAGCATTTGTAACTCGTAGCTCTAACGGTACCTTACCTATCACCATGCAATGTGCGGAAAATATGGGGATTCCAAAATCCGTTTATGGTTTCGTGTTGCCTGTTGGTGCAACCGTCAATATGAATGGTACAACGGTTTATTTAGGGGTATGTACATTATTTATCGCTAATGCTTGTGGCATTCCGCTAAGTAGTAGTGATTACTTTACTATCATCATCACATCAATGCTTGCTGCCATTGGTACTGCTGGTGTGCCAGGGGCGGGTGCATTAATGTTATTACTTGTACTAGAATCTGTCGGGATTAAAGTGAGTGGTAGTGTAGCCATTGCTTACGGTATGATTTTAGGAATTGACTCAATTTTAGATATGGGTCGTACTTGGATGAACGTAACTGGTGATGCAGTCGCTTCTGTTTACGTAGCGAAAACAGAAAAAGAATTAGATGTTGAGCAATGGAATAGTTAATTTTATTGCATTAATTCGATCTTTTTTGAATAGGATTCCGATATCGGAATCCTATTTTTTTAACAAGAAAAAGAATACATAAAAATTGTTATACGTTTCTTGATCTATTCAAAATTTAGTTTATGATAACTGTTAATTATTACAGTGATAAAAAGGTGAGAAATGGATGAAATTAAACTGTTTGAACAGCATTCTGTACGTAGCTATTATGATGAAGTCGTGGAAAAATGGTATTTTTCAATTATTGATGTGATTGAAGTACTTACTGAAAGTTCCCGTCCTCGCCGTTATTGGAATGATCTCAAAACAAAATTACAAAATGAAGGTAGTGAACTGTCCGATCAAATCGGACAGTTGAAAATGAAGTCTTCAGATGGAAAAATGCGTTTAACAGATGTAGCTGATGTTGAGCAACTTTTCCGCTTAATTCAATCTATTCCAAGCTCAAAAGTTGAGCCTTTTAAACAATGGCTTGCTCGTGTTGGTTATGAACGCTTACAAGAAATTCAAGATCCCAGCCAAAGCCTCGACCGAGCAAGAGAAAATTGGCAAAAAATGGGGCGAAGTGAGAAATGGATTCAGCAGCGAATGACAGGGCAGGAAACTCGTAATAAACTCACAGATTACTGGAAAAAATCAGGCGTGGAACAACCGAACGATTTTGCTTTTCTAACAAATATTATTCATCAAGAGTGGGCAGGGTTGAGTGTTAAAAATCATAAAAATTTAAAAGGGTTAAAAAGCCAAAATTTACGTGATCATATGAGTGAAGCAGAACTCTTATTCACTGCTCTTGCTGAACTATCTACTCGCCAAATTGCCGAAGTTTCCCAAGCTCAAGGGATAATAGAAAATGCGGAAGCAGGAAAACAAGGAGGGAAAATTGCTAAAAATGCAAGACGAGAACTTGAGGATAAAACAGGTAAATCCGTAGTTACAGGTGAGAATTTTTTACCACCTAAAAAGAAAGAATTAAAATAATTGTTTACGAAATCCTGTGGACATTTCATATTACTGAGAATCCCACTAAATAGACGTAACTGTTTATTTGGTGGGATTATAGTGTATGATCTAATCAGTTTTTGACAACGTCCCTTTAAAAACTCAAACCAACTTTAGCCTGCCAATCTGTCGCTTTTCCATTTTTAAATGCCTGTCGATGAATATCGGTGGATAAGAACCAGTTGCCTTTTTCCAGCATCATACCCAAACCGAATACGGCTATATTTTTGCTGAAAGTGGTTGATTGACTGTGAATAGCAATACCATTTAATCTGCTTTCTAAATAGCTTGGTTTGCCATTAAGATGACGAATATAACTTAAATCGAAATTCGGCGTGATTTTCCAATCACTAAGATCAAATGATTTTTTCAAATGCAATCCACTTGATAAATTAACATCTGTTTTATGGAAAGAAGAGGTTGATGTTGCCAATTCGCCATTTTCGGTTAATTGCTGCATATTCAAACGAATCGCTTGCAATCCAGCACTCGGTTCTAAATACCAGTCATTTATTGCTAGGTTATACCCCGTCCGCAACTCGCTGCCAAACAACCAGCCTTTATTAGCACCTGAAGCAAGTGAAGCTGAATTGAATTGACGGTTTTGTTTGTAATCCAAACGAGCGATTTTTCCTGTAATATCTACAAACCAACCGCTTGCTAATGGCATATAACGCAATGCCGCACTGGCTTCAATTTGTTTAATCGTAGCAGATGCCTGATTTTTCGTAACATCGGATTTAGTGCGAGTCAGATTACCCGTCAATATGCTTTTCTCCGCTTTATAAGCAAATCCCATGCCTGTATATCGAGTTTTCACTTCTGTTTTTTGATCAAATTGATGATGATCGGATTTATATTTCTGTCCATCACTTTCAACCCATACTTTGACACTGTCAGTTTTACTGTCGTGATAACGATATAAATGATTATCCGTTTCGGTTAATCCTATTGCTGCATTGTTACGCAACAAATCAAGGCTATCAGCATAAATGGTATTGCCGACACCGTAATGGAAATTCTGTAAATCATTATGTTCTATTGCATGTTGCAACCAATCATTATATAGACCTTTTTTCCATGCCGTACTGCTGTCACGCAACGCATTCAATGCTTGCAAGCCGTTTTGTCCGTTATTATTTGCTTGTGGATCAGTAAATGGCTGATTCGGGTTAGCTTTTAATTCAATGCGATCATTTTTAAAATACAAATCCTGCCGCAATCCCTTAGCTGTCAAAGTATCGCTAGAGATTAATTGTTTAAAACCACCCGTATAGGTTGCACCATTTTTCACCACTAATACATCAGCAATAGTTTGCCCAGCTTGAGTATTTTGTTTGAGTGATTCCGCCACAGATAATACGCCATTTAAATTGACTACAGTGCCTTTTCCTTGAGCAGTAAACGCCTGTTGTGCTAATAATTCAAGTTGGCTACCTGCTTTCGCATGAAAGGCTTGATTTACGGTTAATGCAGTGAGTGCCAATTTGCTCTCATTACTAATTTGATCCACCAAAGTCGTATTAGTTAAGGCTAATTTCCCATCTTCAACACTGATCTCTTTTAAACGATTGTTCTCTCCAGCCAAGGTTAAAGTCGCTTGTCCTTGTTTAGTTAAGCGGTATTCGCCAGTTAAAGGGTTGTTCCAACGATCATCGCTGGATAGCGTATAGGTTTCGTTGTTTAACAGTTGCGATGGTCCATTTATTGCTTTTGATAGATTAATTAATCCCCAGCCAAAGACATCATCTACGCCTTTTGCCCCTAAATCCGTGGCGGTAGTCAATAATGTATCTCTCACTTGCGTTGCTGTAAAATACTGAAAACGTTGTTTTAGCACGGCTAAAGATCCTGTCACGACAGGGGCAGCCAAAGATGTTCCTTCTTGTAATTCAAGGCTTGGCAATTTGAGATTTTTATCAGCACCACTAGTAGAAAGTACGGTTAAACTTCCTGGTGCAGCGACACACCAATTTTTGCTTACTCCACAATGATTGGAATACTTCGCTATATTTTTCCCATCATTGACAGCAATAACCGACAAATAATGTTTTTCCAATTCAGGTAAATAGCGTGGTAAAGCCGCCATAATCCCAGGTTGTTGTTTGCTTTCATTACCCGCAGCAAAGACAAGAAGCGTATCTTTTTTAACTGTATCTTTAATCGCATTAAGCAATACATTATCTGTTGCTTTTTCAATGCCAGCTTTATATTTATTATCCATTTCTTGAGCGGTATTACCCACAGGATCTTCATTCCAGCTATTATTAATCACAAACACTTTGTTTTCCGTTTGTTTAGTGAATGCGGTGGCAATGATATTACGGTAATCTTTTATTTCTGCTTGGTTGCCCAGTAATAATTCAAGTGGTTTATCACTATCTTTTGAATCATCTGAATCGTCCGCATCATCATCTTGTTTGGGTACAGTGGTTGTCACATAAATATCGGCATTTTTTGCAACACCACCTGCATAATTATATTGCTTAAACGGATTAGCACCGATAATGCCAGATACTTGACCACCGTGCATTGAATAAACGGTTTCCTGTTCACCATTTTCATCTTGTTCGGTTTCAATTACATAGTGGTTAGGATCAAAGGTCTTTTTATTCCCTTCATCATCGGTAATTTCAAAGGATAAGGAATGTAATTTTTGTTGATTAAATAACGGATGTTCATTCATAAAACCAGAATCAATCACACCGACTTTCACACCCTCACCAGAATATTGTTCAGAGATCTGATCGGTCAACCCGATTTGTTGCTGTGGATTAATTACTTGTTCATATTGGGGGGCTTGTTCTTGCTCGTCATTTTCTTCAATATCTTCAGCATAACTATTTGATGTCATCGCAATGCCAATAATAATGGCGAGCAAAGTTCTTTTCCATGGATAATTGCTCATCTCAACTCCTTTTGATAAAACGTAAAATTTGGTTCATTCAATGAACTCTATATAATCAAATACCTAATAAATGATTATTAGGCATCTGGCTATTTTCATAAAATAGCGACACTATTTTCTTCATAATAGAAATAAGAATCAAATAAAAAAACTCATTTTGGAGTGAAAATTGCAATTTCTTTGATTTAAAACAAATTCAAATCGTTAAGGGGAAATTTAATTCGGTTATGTAAGGAACAAAAGTGCGGTGCTTTTTTAAAGTGTTTTTAATCTAATAACATGATGCCTGTTTAAGCCTTTTTATGCTTCTTATTGTATTTCTAACTAGCTTGCTATATAGTTTTATCTATAATAAATTCAAAGGATTCGCTATGTTTACTATCAATCAACATCGTCGCCGTTTTATTAAAACCCTATTGGTAGGATTCTCTTGTTTATCCCTACCACCTATTGTCTTTTCCCAATCCACCCAATCGCTAATTATCCGTACGGGTATTTTGAATAAAATCCCGCAACGGATTTTAAGTGCTGGTTTTGTGTCGGATTTATTATTAATGGCATTATGCCCTGAAAAAATGGTGGGGATTGCCACTGAATTAAAAACGGATACCAAGAAATTTTTATCGGAACAAATCCAAAATTTACCCCATATTGGGCGAATTGCAGGACGAGCCTCTACTGCTCCAGTGGAAAAAATTGTCAGCCTCAATGCCGATTTAATTGTAGATGTGGGTAGCGTCAGTGAAACTTTTCTTTCCACTGCCGAAAAAATCTCCCAACAAACTCAACTGCCTTATTTTATTGTGGCGGGAAAATTAGCAGATTCAGCTCAACAATTCACACAATTAGGTGAATTATTACAACAACCAATTCGAGCCAAAGCCTTAGCAGATTTATCTGATGAGATTTTAACTAAAACCCACCAACTTTGTGCCACGAATAATCTGAATGTCTATTTAGGACGTGGATCTGATGGTTTAGAAACCGCATTAAAAGGGGCAATTCATACTGAAGTGTTAGATTGGTTAGGGCTACAAAATGTGGCAAATGGAGCTGGTGAGAAAAAATTAGCTCGAGTGTCAATGGAACAACTTTTACAATGGCAACCCGATTTAATTTTGACCCAAGATACTAATTTTTACCAACATAGCCAACAAAATACCTTATGGCAAAGTTTAACTGCGGTGAAAAATCAGCGAGTTTTTTTAGCCCCAAGTTTACCGTTTAATTGGCTAGATTCACCACCGAGCGTCAACCGTTTATTAGGTTGTGTATGGTTAGCTTACAAATTAAAACCGACCGCTTTATCACAGCAAAATGCCTATGACTTAGTGCAACGTTATTTCCGTCTATTTTACGGTTATCAAATTTCTTCCACAGAAATCACCGCACTTTTGGAGTAAGTCAATGCCAATTTTCCGTTTAATGTTGCCTTTGGTGTTGTTAATTATCAGTCTTGTGATTGCGGTCAGTTCAGGGCAATATTCGCTTTCTTTAACGGAAATTTGGCAATCTATCAGCCAGTTCGGTAACGAACTTTCGCAACAAGGGCTTTCTCAACAACACATCGTACTCTGGAATATTCGCTTACCCCGCATTGCCACCGCTATTTTAGTCGGTATCGCTTTATCGGTAGCAGGCGTAACCTATCAAGGTATGTTTAAAAATCCGTTGGTTTCGCCTGATATTTTAGGGGTAACTTCGGGAGCAGGTCTTGGGGCAGTAACGGCGATTTATTTTGATTTTCCCTTACCAATTATTCAGCTATTCGCCTTTGTTGGTGGGTTGTTTGCCGTGGGATTGGTTTATTTCATCGCCAGTACAGTCCGCCGTCAAAATCCAATTCTGGCATTAGTGCTATCAGGTGTCGCCATTTCTGCTTTGCTCGGGGCAGGCATTTCGTTACTTAAAATTCTGGCTGATCCTTACAGCCAATTAAGTACCATTACATTTTGGCTATTAGGTGGATTAAATATGACCAGCTTTGACGACTTAAAACTGGTTGCTCCATTGGTTCTATTTGCCTTAATCCCGTTGATTCTATTACGTTGGCGAATGAATGTATTAAGCCTTGATGATGAAGAAGTGACAGCTCTTGGAATTAATATTAAACGCTCTAGGCTGATTTTTATTTTATGTGCTACGCTAATGACATCTGCCGTTGTGTCAGTAACGGGTATTATCGGCTGGGTCGGTTTAATTATTCCGCATATTGCTCGACTTTGGAGTGGAGCGGATTTCCGTTTGTTGTTACCAACTTGTATTTTATTGGGTTCAGCCTTTTTGCTTATCACCGACACATTAGCACGTTGTTTATTTGCCATTGAAATCCCATTGGGCGTAATCACCGCCTTTGTCGGCGCACCATTTTTTCTAAGCCTATTAATCAAAGGGGAACGCCAATGATCACCTTGAAAAACTTACGTATAGGCTATCAACAAACGGTTGCCGATAATCTGAATGTTACCTTTCCAACACAAAAAATTACCGCTTTGTTAGGGGCAAATGGTTGTGGCAAGACCACATTACTCAAAACCATGTTAGGCTTAATTAAACCCTTGCACGGTGAAATTCTGATTAAAAATACACCGCACTTTAATTGGACAGCAGCCCAACTTGCTCGTACAATAGGTTATGTACCGCAAGCTCAACAAGGGGTATTTTCCTTTACAGTGCTAGATGTGGTATTAATGGGGCGAACCGCTTATCTCGCATGGTACGCCACACCCAATCAGCAAGATAAACAGATCGCTCAACAAAGTCTTGAGCAATTAGGTGTCGCACATTTAGCGGATAAATCCTATATGACATTAAGTGGCGGTGAACGGCAATTAGTGTTAATCGCCAGAGCCTTGGCTCAACGACCACAATGTTTAATCATGGACGAACCCACATCTAATCTGGATTTCGGCAATCAAATTCGGGTGTTAGAACATATTCAACAATTACGCCGACAGGGTTTGACTGTGATTTTCACCACACACCAACCCGAACAAGCGTTTCGTTATGCAGATAATTTATTGTTGATGTATCAAGGTGAAATTATTAAACAAGGTACACCTAAAGAGGTAATGGATTTAGTTTTATTAGCTCAAATTTACCACTTAGAACCTAATGTATTAGCCAAAAATTTAATGCTTTGAGGGAATAAAATGAAAACGATCCATGACATAAACTTTGCTGAACTCTACAAAAACCATGTTCAACTTGCCACCCGAGAACCAAAGCAACCACAAGACTGGGATCGCAAAGCAGAACAAATGCAAAATAGTCAATTTGATTTAAAAAATGATTATGTACAAGATTTTGTAAGCCGAATGGATTTAAACAATGTGGATTCCATGTTAGATGTGGGGTGTGGTGGTGGAGCTATCGCCTTAGCTTGCGCCCCTTATGTGAAACGAGTTTATAGCTTGGATTACAGTCAAGGCATGTTGAATTTACTGCAACTGCGTAGCCAACTGCTAGAACTTCATAATATTTTTCCTATTCTACGTGCGTGGGATGATGATTGGAAAGATGTGCCAGTATGTGATATTTGTGTTTCTTCCCGTTCTTCCATGGTCAACGACTTACAAGCTGCCTTAGATAAACTCAATGCCAAAGCCAAAAAAGCGGTGTATATGACCATGACGGTGGATAAAGACTTTGTGGATCGTAAAGTATTAAAATTTATCCACCGCGAGGGGATTGGTTTCCCCAATTATATTTATGCGGTAAATATGCTGTATCAGCAAGGCTATCAGGTCAAAGTGGATTTTTTAGATGGCGGTTTCGGTTTGTTTGAACCACAAACCGAAAAAAGTGCGGTGATTTCTGAACAAGATTTTATTCGCACCGTAAAATGGTCGATTGGTAGCAATTTAAGCGAAGTAGAAATTGCCAAATTGAAAGATTATTACCACCAACATAAAGGTAACGTAAATGTTCGTCCTGCTATGAAAAGATGGGCATTTTTGAGCTGGAAGAAATAATTTCTTCGCGTAAAAATTGAGTGATTTTTAACAAAATCATTCAATTTTTTTACCTATCGCTATATAATTATTTATATTTTGATAACTTATAAGCAAACAATGCAACATTTGTAGATTATTGCCAAAGGAATGTTAATTCTTTTGCCCGTATTCGTTATATGACGATTTAACCCTAACCAATAAGGAAATTACCAATGAAAAAAACTTTAATTTGCACAGCTATAGCTGTAGCTTGTTCTACAAGCTACGCTGAAGTGTTTACCCTTGGTCAAATTGATGTAGTGGAAAATGGTTCTGATATTAGTACCGTTTCTGTTAATCAAGATCAACTTCGTCAAAACCAAATTACTAACGTAGCTCAAGTGGCTAAAATGTCCCCTGGTGTATCTTTTGAACGTGGCGGAGCAAGGGGCGAACAAAATATCCGTGTGCGTGGTTTTAATGCGTTGCGTGTACCTGTATTTATTGATGGTATTCCTGTTTATGTACCCTATGACGGTAATATGGATTTAGGGCGTTTTACCACCTTTGATTTAGCCGAAATCAATATTTCTAAAGGGGCAAGTTCAGTGTTATACGGTGCCAACACCATGGGTGGTGCAGTCAACCTTGTTACTCGCAAACCAACCAAAGCTCTTGAAGGCACGATCGGCTATGGTTATCAAACTGGACGTAATAGCCACACAGCCGTGAATCAACCCTATTTTAATTTAGGCACTAAACAAGACAAATTCTATGCCCAAGTGAGTGGTAGCTTTGCCGAACGTCAAGGCTTACAACTTTCACGTGATTTCCAACCAACCGGCTATGAGAATGGTGGACGAGCAGAAAATTCATCTAATCGTGATCGTAAAATCAGCTTACGTGTGGGTTACACACCAAATGCCACCGATGAATATGCGATTTCCTATTCCAACCAAGATGCCAGAAAACAACAGCCACTTTATACAGGTAATGGCACACCAAGATTTTGGCGTTGGCCAGCGTGGGATAAAGAAAGTATCTATTTCTTATCCCATACGGAATTTGCAGACGGTCAATATTATCTAAACGGCAAATTATTCCACGATACATTCAATAATGATTTGTCTGTATATGACGACAACACCTTTACGACCCAAAACAAAAGCAGTTCATTTAACAGCCATTACCGTGATTTTTCTTATGGTGGAGGCGTAGAATTTGGGGCAAATACCAGTGCGAATAATACCTTAAAATTATCCGCACTTTACAAATTTGATGTACACCGTGAGCATAATGATGGCGATCCTGTGGCACGTAATGAAGATCGTACTTACAGTGTTGGCTTAGAAGATACTTATCGTTTTACGGATATCACCAAAGCCATTGTTGGTATCAGCTATGACTATAAAGATGCCGTGCAAGCACAAAATTATCAACGCCTTTATGCAAAAGGACCTTATGGTTTATATGAATTTGATACCAGCTCACAACATGCTTTCAATTATCAAGCCAAAGTGGTGCATAACTTTAGTCAAAATGACGAGTTAAGCTTAAGTTATGCCCATAAAAGCCATTTACCAACAATGAAAGAGCGTTATTCACGTAGTCTGAGTAGAAATCGCTTACCCAATCCGTTCTTAAAACCTGAAATTGCAGATCATGTTGAAATCGGTTATTTCCGTACGTTCAATGACATATTTAAACTAGAGGGAGCATTATTTTATAGCCATATCAAAGATGCGATTAATGAAGTAGCAATTAATGATGCCACTGCCGAAGTGCAAAACCAAAACGTGGATAAAGCCATTTATAAAGGGGTTGAATTAGGCGTATCGGCATTTGTAACCAAAGATTTAACCCTTGGAGCAAACTACACCTACATTCACGCCCAAAATGGCGACTCCAGTATTAAGGTTACTGACTTGCCACGCCATAAATTCTTTGCTTATGCTGATTGGAAAATCACCCCTGAATTATCTGTTTATTTAAGCCAAACAGCTGAATCAGGGCGTTATACGTTAGTCAATAAAAAATACGAAACCCTATCAGGCTTTGGCACCACCGATGCTAAAATCAGTTACGCCTTTAAACAAGGGTTAAGTCTTGATGTGGGCGTATCCAATATCTTTGATAAAAACTACTATTTGATTGAAGGTTATGTAGAAGAAGGACGGGTTTATTTTGCCAATGTGAGATATTCGTTCTAGTAAAAACTCAAGCGTTTTTGACCGCACTTTTGTTAAGCGAAAGTGCGGTCGTTTTTATCGGGATTTTTGAGCTATAACGCTATTTTGCCATTGAGTCCAAAAAATTGATTAAATTGCGTTTTTGCTCATTGGAAAGTTTCACCCAATGGTATTCCAGCCTTGATTTCAACGCATCGTTGCGTATCGGCACATACTGTTTCTGATCGGAAAAGGTCAAATTTTCCGCCTTACTGTCTGCAAAAAACCAACTGATCGGCGTATCCAAAATCACGGCGATATTCACCAAATGTGATACGTTCATTTTGGTCGCACCACGCTCATAACGGGAAAATTGCTGCTGAGAAACGCCAATTTGCTCCGCCAGTTTCTCCGCCGTCCACCCCACTTCCTTACGCCGTTGCTGAATCCGTTTGCCGATTGCCAAATCCACTTCCGCTGCGATAAATCTGCTCATTTGTGATCTACCTCACATTTTTACTCATTGAGTGATATTTTTGCGATTTATACGCTTGTGTTTATTGTTCTTAAGTTGTATATTTCGAACCCTACTCAATGAATGAGTAGAAACAATATTTTTCTATTCTATTTTCAATATGCTAAGGAAAACATCATGAACATACCTAAAGTATCCTCATTAATATTAACATCAGTTTTAGTCGCCGCTTGTAGTGGTGGTGGCGGTGGTGCTGGTACAGCAACAACTCCTGATGGAACCAAAATTGATTTAAGTACTAGTCCGAAAGGTTCTGTAATTGCCGATACAGTTAACGGAATTTTACTAGGACAAAATAATAACGACTCTTTTTATGGAGTTTGGCGGAATGATGAACAAAATTACAAGGAGCTACGCTACCAAGGAACAAAAGCAACAGATATTCCAAAATCTGGTATCGCAACCTATAAAGGAGATGCTGTCTGGATTAGCGGTTATGATTCAGGATTTAAACAAGGGGGAACAACCACAGTAAATGTTGATTTCAGCAATAAAACTGTTGAAGGTGAAATTACTTTCTCTATCTTGAACGGAGATGAGTTTAGACGTGATATTACTTTGCATAAAACCAATTTAAACGGTGCTGAATTCCAAGGTCAGGCTAGTGTAGCACTTAATGACGGTGGGGTTTATAAAGGAGCTTTATTTGGCGAACAGGCTAAAGAAGTGGCTGGTTATGTGAACTTCCAGAATAATAGTAATTTGGATGTTTCTTTCGGCGGTGTCAAACAATAATGATCTGAATCCCAAAAAGTGGGACAGATAAATAAACTTAAGTTAATACTGAGTTCTGTACTGTGTACAGGACTCAATTTTTTTAATAACTTTTTACATCGCTAACAGTGTTAAGATAACTTAATCTTAGGGTTATTCATTCAATACCATTTGGAGTTTAACCTTGCCACAACCAAGCTATTGATTGCCGAACAACTGGATTTTCTTAGCCATAATACCGAGCATCGTTTTGTACAAAAACCTGATGTGATTCGTGCTTATAATTATTGCGAAATGAACGAGAAATTATTTGGTTTTTGAAATAAATTAGTCGCTTTATAATCAGGTAACAGAGAAACGATGAAAAAATATCTGCCAGCATTTGCCTTATTTACCGCCAGTATAGTCTTTATCGGGCTGTGTGTAACCAATAATGCGGTTTTTGACTGGGTATTCGCCCGCCACCAGAATCCGCTAAGTTGGTATATTCGCCCACTGTTTATCATACCGCTGTGCTGGTTTGCTTACCGCCAGCCTAACAGGGATTGCCGCCACCGTTTTCGCCTTGCTGACCAGCATGTTTTGGTTTCCCACACCTACCGAAACCAATCCGCAAATCGTAGAATTTTTACGGTTTGAACAAGATTGGCTTATCGGCGAGTGGGGTATAACAAAATATCTATCCGCCCTGATGGTTATCGTATCGCTGGTTGCCTTGTGTGTCGCATTTTGGTATCGCCAACTATGGGCTGGTATAGCGGTCATTATCATCATAGCGGTAACAAAAACCTTGTGGAGTATAATAAACAGCCAAGCAGGCACGGCAGTGGCACTACCAGCAATGCTGGGACTGGCAGTGTGTTTGGTTTTTGTGTGGAGGATAAAAAAGGTGAAATAGCTGGGTGACGAATTTGGTGAAACTGCCAGATTGGGCAACCAGCAAAAAAGTGCGAAGATCTGGGGTGTTGGTCATTTTATGCCTGTTCTCTTGGCAATACGTAACTCTTTGGCAGATTGCTCACTGACGACCTTTTGCCCCGTGCGTTGTTCTAATGCGATTCGTGCGGTATGGGCGACTTCTCCACCTTGCTGTGCCACCTGTTTATTTTGCTCAAAATTTTCAGGGTTGACAGCTTGCGAAATATCTTTGGCAGACGCTTCGGCTAACATATTTAAAATCAGCTCGGTGTTGGTCATATTATCACGTAAATTTTCCTTTTTTAGCCCTTTGTGCTGCTTGTATTCTTTGACGGTTTTACCGCTCCACGCTTTGGTCAGAATATTGGTTAATACAGCAAATTGTTGTCCCTCTAATACACCTGTTCGTTTCCATTCATCAGTAAGTTCCTTACGGATTTCAATGCTTTTCAGGCGTTGGTTAATCCAATCGTCCGAATAGCCCAAACGTTGATAATCTCGCAACGCCCGTTCAATGGTGAGTTCTGGATCTTGAATTTCGTCTAAGCGTTCACGCCCAACCTGAGCCAGCCACAATTTAAACGGCTCGGCTTTTGGCGATGGAATAGATTGAATTAGGCGGAATAATTGCTCGGTGTCTGCGACATCGGTTTTATACATTTTTCCGTCTGCGGCTGGCATTTTCAGTTGACTACAATTTGTAGCCAACTGACTTCCTTCCTTTTTAAGCCTTGTTTTTAGCACACTCCAATATTTTCTTGGGTTTGGACTTTCCGTCAAAACCTCAACCACATCAACAATAGAAAAATACCATTTTTCCTGTTCGGCATCCCAATGGGAACGCACTTCTTTTTGTTCAAAAACTTGCAGCTGCATTTTTATCTCGGCTTAAATCAAAATTGGTTAATAATGCTTAATAGATTAGATACTTATTGCTATCTAGTCAATACTGTTTATGTCAATTAAAATAGCCAAATCTTAAAACAATGCAGTGAAAATTTTGTAAAAAATCACAGCACTTTTTATCTCAACACTAGGAAAACATAATGTCTAGAATTTCCCCCTGAACGCTTGGATACATAACCCCAAAAGATAGGCAAAAAACCTTTGAAGTGTGTTTATTAAAAATTCACCTTGAAATATCCCGATCCAACCCCATTTACAATATAAATTTGCATAAAAAGGATCATAAAATGACAACAATAGTATGTGTACGCAAAGATGGTAAAGTCGCTATTGGTGGTGATGGACAAGCAACCTTGGGGAATTGTGTTGAAAAAGGTACTGTGCGTAAAGTTCGCCGTTTATATAAAGACAAAGTCGTAACTGGATTTGCTGGTTCAACGGCTGATGCCTTTATTTTACTTGATTTATTTGAGAAAAAACTTGAACTCCATCAAGGGCATTTAGTTAAAAGTGCGGTGGAATTAGCCAAAGAATGGCGTACTGAACGTGCGTTACGCCGCCTAGAAGCCATGATGATTGTAGCGAATGAAAATGAGTTTTTATTGGTATCTGGTAGTGGCGATGTGATTGAACCTGAATTTGATGTATTAGCGATTGGATCAGGGGGTAACTATGCTAAATCTGCAGCATTAGCATTACTTCGCACGAATAATAATTTAACTGCTACAGAAATTGTTAAACAAGCTTTAAACATTGCGGGTGATATTGATATTTATACCAACCACAATCACATTATTGAAGAATTATAAGAAGAAGGAAATATTTTATGTCTATGACCCCTCGTGAAATTGTTTCAGAGTTAGATGCTCATATTATCGGTCAAAGTGATGCTAAACGAGCTGTTGCTATTGCCTTGCGTAACCGTTGGCGACGTATGCAGTTATCTGAAGAACTCCGCCAAGAAGTAACGCCCAAAAATATTTTAATGATAGGTCCAACTGGTGTAGGTAAAACTGAAATTGCTCGCCGTTTAGCTAAATTAGCCAACGCTCCATTTATTAAAGTGGAAGCCACCAAATTTACCGAAGTTGGTTATGTAGGTAAGGAAGTGGATTCTATCATCCGTGACTTAACGGATATGTCAATGAAATTAGTGCGTCAGCAAGCGGTGGAAAAAAATAGAATGAAAGCCCAAGATGCAGCGGAAGATCGTATTTTAGATGCGTTATTACCGCCAGCTAAAGATCAGTGGGGTAATACAGAAGAAAGTAATAATGAAGCTACTCGCCAAGTTTTTCGTAAGAAATTGCGTGAAGGTCAATTAGATAATCGGGAAATTGAGATTGATGTATCTCACCCCGTTAGTGTGGAGATTATGACCCCTCCAGGTATGGAAGATATGACTTCGCAATTACAATCTTTATTTGAAGGAATGTCACCAAGCAAAACCAAAAAACGCAAAATGAAAATCAAAGATGCGTTAAAAGTAATGATTGATGAAGAAGCAGCGAAATTGGTAAATCCAGAAGATTTGAAACAGAAAGCGGTAGAATCTGTGGAACAACACGGCATTGTATTCATTGATGAAATCGACAAAATCTGTAAAAAAGGGGAATATAGTGGTGGCGATGTATCTCGTGAGGGTGTACAACGGGACTTGTTGCCTATCATTGAGGGTTCAACAGTTAATACTAAACACGGTATGGTAAAAACTGACCATATTTTGTTTATCTGTTCTGGAGCGTTCCAAGTGGCTCGTCCATCGGATTTATTACCTGAATTACAAGGTCGTTTACCCATTCGTGTGGAATTAAAATCACTTACCAAAGAAGATTTTGAACGTATTTTAACTGAGCCAAATGCTTCATTAACTTTACAATACCGTGAGCTAATGAAAACTGAAGGGGTTGAAATTGAGTTCACCCAAGATGGGATTAGTAAAATCGCTGAATCTGCATTCCGTGTTAATGAAAAAACCGAAAATATTGGAGCAAGACGTTTACACACGGTATTAGAACGCTTAATGGATGGTATTTCTTTTGATGCTAGTGAACGTTCAGGTGAGAAAATTATCATTGATGAAAATTATGTTTCTACCGCATTGAATGATGTGGTGGATAATGAAGATTTAAGTCGGTTTATTTTATAATTTATTTTTATATCAAAGGCGTTATTTACAACGCCTTTTTGTTATGCTAAAAATCTCATAACAACATATAAAAAGGATAAATACCATGAATAGAACATTAGGAAGTACTTTACTTGTATCAGGCACCATGATTGGTGCAGGAATGTTAGCAATGCCACTAACGGCTGCGGGTATAGGATTTTCCTTTACCTTTGTATTATTAGCAATATTATGGCTTTTATTGACCTATAGTGCGTTATTATTTGTAGAAATTTATCAAACTGCTGAACATGATGCAGGTATAGGCACACTTGCTGCACAATATTTTGGCAAAACTGGTAGAATTATTTCAACGACCATTTTAATGATCTTTCTTTATGCGTTATTAGCCGCTTATGTTACAGGCGGGGGAAATATTCTCGCATCCACTATCCCACAAATTAGTGATGCGGAAACCACATCTAAAATTTCCATTGTGCTATTCACTGTTATTTTTGGAGCATTTATCATTATTGGGACAAAGAGTGTCGATGTGATTAACCGCTTACTCTTTTATATTATGCTCGCTACATTAGCTTTTGTATTAATTTTAATGTCACCCAAAATTAGTATGGATAACCTAATGGCAATGCCGATTGATAATGCCTTGTTAATTTCTGCCAGCCCCGTGTTCTTTACTGCATTTGGTTTTCACGGTTCAATTCCTAGTTTAAATGCTTATTTAGGTGGAAATGTCAAAGCACTGCGAATTTCTATTCTTACAGGTTCTTTGATTACCCTAATTATCTATATTTTATGGCAACTTTCTACTCATGGTGTACTAAGCCAATCTGTGTTTTTAGATATTTTACAAAAAGATCCAACATTGAATGGTTTGGTGACTGCGACTCGCGAAATCACTGGAAGTAATGCAATTAGTAGTACAGTAAAAATATTCTCAGCTCTTGCGTTAATTACTTCTTTTCTTGGTGTATCGTTGGGTTTATTTGATTGTGTTAAAGATTTACTAAAACGAACTTTTAATTTTTCTGCTGGGAGAATAACTTTAGGTGTGTTGACATTCTTACCACCAATGTTGTTTGCTTTATTTTATCCACAAGGCTTTATTTTAGCTCTTAGCTATGCTGGTCAAATGTTTGCTTTTTACGCCGTGGTGTTACCTGCAACATTAGCTTGGAAAGCTCGTCAGAAATATCCTAACTTGCCATATAAAGTTTTTGGTGGAAATGCTTTATTAATTGTAGTTTCTGTTTTGGGGATTGTTATTGTTTCAATTCCATTTTTAATTCAAGCTGGATTATTGCCTAAAGTCGTTGGGTAAAAGTGCGGTGTAAAAAAAAAAGAATTTTTACTACAATAAAAAACCGCCTTTCGGCGGTTTTTCAATAACAATATTAACGATTAACGACCATTCTTCGTTAATTTTTCCGTTAATTCGTAAGCGCGAAGTTTAGCTAGTTCTTGTGAAAGTTTAGCTACCATTAATTGATGGTTAGCATCACCAGATTTCGCTATAATATTTTCTTCTGCTTTGCGTTTTGCATTCAATATGCGATCTTGGTCTAACTCATCACCACGAATAGCGACATCTGCTAACACAGTAACGATATTAGGTTGAACTTCTAAAAATCCCCCTGACACATAGATAACGTCTTCGCTATCATTTTCAAGGGTGAATTTCACAATCCCTGGTTTAATCGCTGTCATTAAAGGAGTGTGATTAGCTAAAATCCCTAATTCCCCTTCAATCCCACTTGCTTGAACGCTTTTTACCGCACCCTCGAAGATTTTTTTCTCCGCACTCACGATAATTAAGTTAAATGTTGCCATTTTGATCTCCTTCAATCTGGTAATCAGTTGAAGTGATTACATATTTTTCGCTTTTTCAACAACTTCATCGATTGAACCCACCATATAGAACGCTTGTTCTGGAATATGGTCGTATTCACCGTCAAGAATACCTTTGAAGCCACGAATGGTATCTTTTAATGACACATATTTACCTGGTGAACCCGTAAATACTTCCGCTACGAAGAATGGTTGTGATAAGAAACGTTCGATTTTACGCGCACGGGCTACCACTAATTTATCATCTTCGGAAAGTTCGTCCATACCAAGAATGGCGATAATATCTTTCAATTCTTTGTAACGTTGTAAGATACCTTGTACACCACGAGCCACGTTATAATGTTCTTCTCCGACCACCAATGGATCTAATTGGCGAGAAGTTGAATCTAACGGGTCAACCGCAGGGTAAATACCGAGTGATGCGATATTACGGCTTAATACTACGGTAGAGTCCAAGTGTGCAAAGGTTGTCGCTGGCGATGGGTCAGTTAAGTCATCGGCTGGTACGTAAACCGCTTGCACAGAGGTGATAGAACCTGTTTTGGTGGAGGTAATACGTTCTTGCAATACACCCATTTCTTCCGCCAAAGTTGGCTGATAACCCACAGCAGACGGCATACGACCTAACAACGCAGATACTTCTGTCCCTGCAAGGGTATAACGATAGATGTTATCTACGAAGAATAATACATCACGACCCTCATCACGGAATTTTTCCGCCATGGTTAAGCCTGTTAATGCCACACGCAGACGGTTGCCCGGTGGCTCATTCATTTGACCATAAACGAGCGATACTTTATCCAATACGTTAGATTCGGTCATTTCGTGGTAGAAGTCGTTCCC
This sequence comes from Lonepinella sp. MS14435, assembly GCF_042485795.1. GTDB lineage: Bacteria > Pseudomonadota > Gammaproteobacteria > Enterobacterales > Pasteurellaceae > Lonepinella. Next base: position 382,732 of record NZ_CP169368.1, on the reverse strand, counting down.
CTCACGAGTACGTTCACCTACCCCAGCGAATACAGAATAACCACTGTGTTCAATCGCAATATTACGGATTAATTCCATCATATTTACGGTTTTACCTACACCTGCACCACCGAATAAACCCACTTTACCCCCTTTCGCAAACGGGCAAATCAAGTCGATAACCTTGATCCCTGTTTCCAAAAGTTCGGTACTATTAGATTGATCTTCATAACTTGGTGCTGCACGATGGATTGCCCAATTTTCTTCTGCACCAATGTCGCCTTTTTCATCAATCGGCTCACCCAGCACGTTCATAATACGTCCTAAGGTTTTCACTCCCACTGGCACAGAAATCGGATGACCTGTGTTTTCTACTTTTAAACCACGTTTTAAACCATCAGATGAACCCAGTGCAATACAACGTACCACACCGCCACCTAATTGTTGTTGCACTTCAAGGGTTAAGCCTGATTCAACTTTTAAGGCATCGTAAACCTTTGGTACAGCATCTTGTGGGAATTCAACGTCGATTACCGCACCGATAATCTGTACAATTTTTCCTGCTGACATTACCTGTTCTCCATTAAATCGCTGCTGCACCAGCAACAATTTCATTTAATTCATTTGTGATACTTGCTTGGCGAGCTTTGTTATACACCAACTGCAAGTCATTGATTAAATTCCCTGCATTGTCTGTTGCTGCTTTCATCGCCACCATTCGAGCCGCTTGTTCTGAAGCTAAATTATCAACCACTGCTTGATATACTTGAGATTCTAAATAACGCACCAATAAGCTATCTAATAGCATTTTTGGATCGGGTTCGTAAATATAATCCCAAACATTTTGTCTTTCGCCTAATTTATCAGTTTCTAATTCTGGTAATGGCACAAGCTGTTGGTAAACTGGTTTCTGCGACATGGTATTAACAAATTTATTGTAGGCAATATAAATGGCATCAAGTTCGCCATTACGGTAGGAATCGATCATACCGTTTACCACACCCAATAAATCTTCTAATACTGGGTTATCGCCCAAACCTGAATGTTGTCCTTGTATTTTCAAACCAAGAGAACGGAAAAAACCAATCCCTTTTGAACCAATTAAACTAAGTTCAACAGTCACGCCTTTTTCTTTCCATTGTTTGATTTCGTTAAGTGCGGTCTTAAATAAATTAATATTTAGACCACCACACATACCACGATCCGTTGAAATAACAAGTACACCTACTTTTTTGACTTCACGTTCAATTAAAAACGGGTGTTTATAACCAACTGTTGCTTTAGACACATGGCTAATAACATTTCTAATGGTTTCAGAATAAGGGCGAGATGCTGCCATACGATCTTGCGTTTTACGCATTTTCGATGTTGCTACCATTTCCATTGCCTTGGTAATTTTTTGTGTACTTTGTACACTGGCAATTTTGGTTTTTATCTCTTTTCCACCAGCCATGTTATTTCTCCGTTAATTACCAAGCATTATTTGCTTTGAAACTATCTAAAATACCTTTCAGTGTATTTTTAATTTCATCGTTATAATTGCCTGATTTATTGAGTTCCTGCATAAATTCAGCATATTGACGATGAGCATAATCTAAAAGTGCGGTTTCAAAACTGGCAATTTTATTTAATTCCACATCTTCTAAATAACCAAATTCAACGGCAAATAACACTAATGCTTGTTCAGAAACACTGAGCGGAGCATATTGTTTTTGTTTCAATAATTCGGTTACTTTTTCACCGTGGGATAATTGTTTACGAGTAGCATCATCGAGATCTGATGCAAATTGTGCGAACGCCGCTAACTCACGATATTGTGCTAAGGCAGTACGGATACCCCCAGCCAATTTTTTCACCACTTTGGTTTGAGCTGCACCACCCACACGAGAAACCGAAATACCTGGGTTTACCGCAGGGCGAATACCTGAGTTAAACAAGTTAGATTCTAAGAAAATCTGACCATCGGTAATGGAAATTACGTTGGTTGGTACGAACGCTGATACGTCCCCCGCTTGGGTTTCAATGATTGGAAGTGCGGTTAAAGAACCTGTTTTACCTTTCACTTCACCATTAGTAAAGCGTTCTACATAATCGGCATTAACACGAGAGGCTCGCTCTAATAGACGGCTGTGCAAATAGAATACGTCACCTGGATAGGCTTCACGACCTGGCGGACGGCGTAATAATAAAGAAATTTGACGATAGGCTACCGCTTGTTTGGATAAATCATCATAAATGATTAACGCATCTTCACCACGATCACGGAAATATTCACCCATTGCACAACCTGCATAAGGGGCTAAATATTGTAACGCAGCGGATTCAGAAGCCGATGCCACCACCACGATAGTGTTCGCTAACGCACCATGTTCTTCTAATTTACGTACCACGTTAGCAATGGTTGATGCTTTTTGACCAATCGCCACATAAATACATTTAATGCCTGAATCACGTTGGTTAATGATCGCATCAATGGCTAATGCGGTTTTACCCGTTTGACGGTCGCCGATAATCAACTCACGTTGACCACGACCGATTGGCACCATGGAGTCCACTGCTTTATAACCCGTTTGTACAGGTTGATCCACGGATTGACGGTCGATAACCCCTGGGGCAATAACTTCCACTGGCGAGAAACCGTCATTTTCGATTTCGCCTTTACCGTCAATCGGTTCACCCAAAGTATTCACCACACGACCTAATAAACCACGACCCACTGGTACTTCAAGAATACGACCCGTACATTGCACTTCCACGCCTTCTGCTAAGTCAGCATAAGGTCCCATCACTACCGCACCGACAGAATCACGTTCCAAGTTTAATGCCATAGCAAAACGGTTGTCAGGTAAGGCAATCATTTCACCTTGCATTACATCACTTAAACCGTGAATACGGATAATCCCGTCACTCACGGAAACGATTGTCCCTGTGTTGCGAGCTTCGCTCACCACATCAAATTGGGCAATTCGTTTTTTAATCAATTCACTAATTTCTGTTGAATTTAGTTGCATTTTAAATTCCTTCTTTTCATTGCAATTCGTTAGCCAAACGATCGAGCTGACCACGACTTGAACCGTCTATCACAAAATCATCGGTACGAATGATAACCCCTGCGATCAGCGAGCTATCTACACTGCAATTTAATTTCACTTTGCGAGCAAGTCTTTTTTCCATTGCGGCGACAATTTTTTGTTGTTGCGTTGCACTTAATGGTTGAGCCGAAATGGCTTGAACTTCCGTGCTAGCATTATGTTCTTCCACATAATGTTGAAATTCATCAAATACTGCTGGAAGTGCCGTCAATCGCTTATTTTCAGCCATTAACCGAATCAGATTTTGCCCATATTGATCAAGTTGTTCGCCACAAATTGAAATCACCGTATCTGCCACTTTTTTAGCAGAAAAAGAACTGCTTAAAAAAGATTGCACCTGTTCATTTTCTGCTACCTGTGCCGCAAAACTGAGCATTTCTGTCCATTTTTGCACCGCACTTTTATCGGTCGCTGACTGTTCAACGGCAAAATCAAATGCTGCTTTGGCATAAGGGCGAGCTATCGTAGTTAATTCTGACATAAGCTCAACCTTCCTATAATTCTGCAACTAACTTATCAATAATGTCACTGTTGGCCGCTTCATCAATGGTACGACCCACAATTTTCTCTGCACCTGCAATCGCAAGTGAAGCCACTTTCACACGTAATTCTTCTTGCACACGTTTACGCTCAGATTCAACTTCTGCATAACCTTGTTCAATAATTTTGGCTTTCAAAGTTTCCGCTTCTGCTTTCACTTCTTCTAGCACTTCATTACGGCGTTTATTGGCTAAATCGATAATTTCTTGTGCTTGTAATTTTGCTTTAGAAATTTCTTCTTCCGCTAATACTTTCGTATCGGCTTGCTCTTTTTTAGCCGCTTCGGCAGACGCTAACGCATTGGCAATATTCGCCTGACGATCTTCAATCGCTTTAATGAGCGGTGGCCAAACATATTTCATACAAAACGCAACGAAAATTGCGAATGCAATAAGTTGACCGATTAATGTTGCATTTAAATTCACAACGCCCTCCTACTAAAAAGTCGGTGAAGTTATCCCAGATAATCCTCTGAAATAACAATAAATATCAAGCCCGACTTATTTTAATAAATCAATGAACGGGTTTGCGAAGATGAAAAGTAATGAAATACCCACAGCAATCATTGCGATAGCATCTAAAAGACCAGCAACGATAAACATTTTCGTTTGTAAGCTACTGGCTAATTCTGGCTGACGAGCAGAAGATTCTAAGAATTTACCGCCTAAAATAGCAAAGCCAATCGCTGTTCCCAGTGCGGCAAAAGCTAATAAAATTGATGCACCAATAATTGTTGCTGTAATTACAGATTCCATAATGTTCTCCATTAAAAGATTAATAAATAAGCCCTAAGGCTAGGATTGTTAATAAAAAATTCGTTTAATGATCTGCTTTGTTATAAGCAATACTCAAATAAACTATTGTCAACATCATAAAGATGAAAGCCTGTAAGGTAATCACCAATATATGAAAAATAGCCCATACTAAATGTAATGGGATACCTAATGCTTGCAAAGCAACATTATCTGCCATATACATGACAGCGATAAGAATAAAGATTAACTCACCAGCGTACATATTACCAAACAGACGGAATGCTAAAGAAATCGGTTTAGCTAATAATGTGACGGTTTCAAGAATAAAGTTAACGGGAATAAATGCCCAATGATTGAAAGGGTGGAGCGTATATTCTTTTACTAATCCACTAAAGCCTTTTGATTTGACGGTATAAAATAGGATTAAACAGAATACGCAAATCGACATACCTAAGGTGGCACTAATATCTGCGGTTGGCACAGCACGTAAATGATGAACACCAATTAAATTAGCAAACTGCGGTAGAAAATCAACAGGAATCAAGTCGATGGCATTCATAATGAATACCCAACAGAAAATGGTTAATGCCAGTGGAGCAATAGCATTACGCGGACCATGGAAGTTATCTTTGACTAAACCGTCCACCCACTCAATAACTATTTCAGCAAAACACTGCAATTTTCCAGGCACACCTGAAGTGGCTTTTTTAGCTACACGGGAAAAAATAAACAAGAAAATAGCACCCGATACTAAGGAAAAAAACAAGGTATCTAAATGCACCGCCCAAAAGCCATCGCCAGATGAAAGGAAACTCAAATGGTGACTAATATAATCAGCAGTTGTTAAATTTGACATATTAATAAAACCTTTCTGTAAATTATTAATTACGTTGTTTAAATATATTCAAAATAAAAGGTAATAGACTATTTAAAGCAAGAGCAATAAAAAAGCCTATAAAAAAAGTGAATACATTATTTACCACTAAATATTTAATTGATATAACAATTAAAAGTATAGCAAAAAGGAATTTTATAGCTTCAAGACTATAAAATAGTGTTATTTTTATCGGTTCAGCTCTTTTTTTAGCATAAAAAAAAGCAAAGTAAATAACTATCGCACTTGATATAAAAATAACCAAATATCCTATGCTAAAGGCATAAGCAAGTGGAGTATCAAACAATGACAGTATAAAAAAAGCAATAATTAGAATAACAAATTCGATTATATATACTTTTTTATACAATTTTTGAGCTTGTTGTAGTACAGCCGACATCATTTACGCCCAGTAAAGTCTAAAAAACGTTCAAACAGACTAAAGTCTGAAAGCCCCTGAATTATCACCCATAAAGGCTATTATTGCAATAAATTAAGTGATAAAACTGAACTTAGATCAAAATTTTGTTAGATTGATTACTGTTTTTTTACGGGATATGACTTTTTTAAAGCACATAAAGAAAAATCTCATTAAGTGATTTAGACTTAATGAGATTTTCTGTTAATTAAAATTCATAACGAATTCCTGCATTGAAATTTCGTCCAGAAGCAGTATAACGATCTGCATTTGTGGCATCAATACCGATCGGAGGACTACCTGCTGTACTACCATCTTTCAATAAAGCCAAGTAGGAAATATCGTTCCAATTCCAATATTTTTTATCAAATAGGTTATTCACGTTTGCCGTTAAGGTTAAATCTTTCACTGGTTTCCAATAAACGCCTAAATCAAACACGGAATAACCCCCTGTTGGATTATACATTGCATTCACAATATCCTTGTCCGCTTTAGCACGATTATATGTCCAACTAATATCTGCTCCAAATTGTTCACTTTCATAGCCTAATCCCAATTTAGTTTTCAGCGGTTGAATGCTGTTAATAGGCGTTTTTACCCCATTATTTTTTGCTTTACCACGGCTATAAGCAATGCCTGCTGTAGTATAGAAATCATTGTAAAATTTCCATTTAGCATTTGCTGTTACACCATAAATTTTAGCTTTATCTAAATTTTGATATTGCAAGAATTGAGTATAACCTGACATTTGGCTCGTTAAATCTTGCCAATCAATAAAGTTTTTATAACGATTGTAATAGCCTGAAATACGGTATTGTAAAGTTTCTGTGTTGCCTTTAAAACCTAACTCAAAATTATCCGCTGTTTCAGATTTTAAGTTTGGATTACCAACCACTGCCACTTCAACAGTTTGCAATCCCCGATTAGGAACATAGTAACTGACAACTTCACCAAAGGAAGAGGTTAATTGTTGGGTTGATGGTGTTTTTACCCCACGAGAATATTGCAAGAATGGATTAAATTCTGGAGCAATCAACCATTCAATCCCTAATTTAGGGGTAAATTTGGTTTCACTTTGTTTGGTCACAGATACATTTTTTGAACCTGCTTGCGTATAGTCACCGTCCATTGATGGATTAACTCGATAATGCACCACACCTACATGTGGAGTAATCAAGAAATTAGCTAGACTAATTTGATCTTCTAAATAGCCCGTAAATTTATCTTGTTTTGCATTAGCAGTTGGTTTTTTATTTGCTACCGCACCATAAGCAGGTCGGTCTAAATATAGATAATTAGTGATATCATTATGAATATAACTTACACCATAACGTAATAATTGTGGTACTGAAGAGTCTATAGCACTGGTTAAGTCCGAATTAAATCCCCAAGTTTTTACTTTATTTTCAGAATTTTCTTGACGATAATTGGTGGTAGATTGACGTAAACGCTCATTCTCCGTACGTGCATTTTGGAAATAAACGTGAGTATCTGCACTTTGAATAATACCGTTTTGACTATTATAACGATGTCCTAAAGAAAAACGGTGGCGTTTCACTTTATCGGTACTTTGCCCTGATGTTTGTGTTCCTGTTCTTGCATCAATTCTCGTATCTGTTTTAGACAGTAAATCTGTTTCGGTTTTTTTAGATTGACTTTCAAAAGCAAAACTCAACTGATTTTTATCATTTAATTGATAATTATGTTTAGTTAAAACATAAACATTACGTGTTTTAGCTGGATCGGACTCTGTTCTTGTTGCCCCTGTTCCACCTACATCACCATGATTTTCATTTTCATGACCTTTACGTAATGTCGTCATCACCATGCCTTGATAATGCCCAGCAGCCACCGCACCGCCCAACGAGCCATAAATACTATTATTTCGACTGTCATAACCTGTGGCGACAAAACCACCTAAATTTCTGCCTTTCAATAAATCAGAGGGTTCAAGGGTAGTAAAATTTACGCTACTGGAAAGACTACGTTCTGATCCTAGGTAACTCACTTCTGCACTTTTTAATGCAGTAGGTTCAATATAATCGCCTCGCCCAAATTCCATACCATAAGAAATAAAATGTTTAGCTTCTTGTGCTTCAGGTAATTCAATCCCATCAATAGTATTTTCTACACGGTTATCCTGTAAGCCACGCACATTAATCCCATTATTTCCTGATCTTGAGCTTTGTAACTCCGTGACACTCACATCAAGGGATTGAGCAAACACATCTTTAATATTTTGAGCTTGTTTATGTTGAATTTGCTGCTGATAAATCGTTTCCTGATTACTTTTTTCTACTCTCTCAGAGACAGTTATTTCACTTAATTGTGTAGATTGAGCATAAATAGCTGAACTAAATCCAGTTGCAAATAAGCCAGCTACAAAAATAGCAAGATTGTTTATGTTAAATTTGTGTTGTGTGTGATCCATATTTTTCCCTTAATATAATATTAATGGGAATTATTTTTATTTATTTCAAATAAAAAGTAAAGCTAAAAATGGAGTAACCACAACCAAACCGAGTAAAATAAAAAGTGCGGTTAAAAAATATAAAAATTTTAACCGCACTAGATAAATTGAATAAAATGATATATTAGGCTTTTTTAATCAACACCAAATGACGTTCCCCTTGTAATTCGGGTACGTGTAGTTCAATCACTTGCTGAATCACATAATCAGCTGAAAGTTGTTGTACTTCCTCCCGATGATATTGCCCTTTTAAAGCATAAAATAACCCGTTTTCAGCGGGTAAATGATGACACCAATCGGTCATATCTTTTAGACTAGCAAAGGCACGACTTAATACGCCATCAAATAGATGATCGGGCTTAAATTCTTCTACACGACTCAGCACGGGTTCAATGTTAGTTAATCCTAACTCTCGCACGGCATTGCGAATAAAGCTAATACGTTTACCTAAACTATCTAGTAAATAGAATTGTTTATCAGGGTTAATAATCGCTAATGGTAATCCTGGTAAACCTGGTCCTGTTCCCACATCAATAAAACCTGAACCCTGTAAATAAGGACTTACCACAAGACTATCTAAAATATGTTTCACTAGCATTTCTTGTGGATCACGCACGGAGGTGAGATTGTAGGCTTTGTTCCATTTGTGCAGCAATAATACCAACTGCACTAATTGGCTTTTTTGCTGATCGGTCACAGAAAGTGCGGTAGATTTTAGCAAAGTTTCTAGCTTTTCACTTAATTGCTGTTCTAAATTAGTCGCCACGTTTTAACATTCCCTGTTTTTTTAAGTTCACCAACAAAATAGAAATCGCCGCAGGGGTGATACCTGAAATTCGGCTTGCTTGTCCAATGGAAACTGGGCGATGTTGTTCCAATTTAGCTCGTACTTCATTAGAAAGCCCCACCACCAAACTATAATCAAAACGCTCAGGAATAGCCGTATTCTCATGGCGTTTTTGTTTTTCAATTTCCTCTTGTTGATGCTCAATATAACCTTGATATTTCACTGCTATTTCGACTTGTTCAGCGGCTTGCTTATCTTCCAAAGCTGGAGCAAATAATGTGGTTTTGGTTAAAATATCATAATTCATTTCAGGACGACGCAATAAATCAATCCCACTGGCTTCACGCACAATAGGCGTATTAACTAAATTATTAATTTCCGCCAAATACTCAGATTTAGTATGAATCCAAATTTGTTTTAAGCGTTCTTGTTCTTTGGCTATATTATCCATTTTTTGATTAAATCTTGCCCAACGTTTTTCATCTATTAATCCTAATTCATGAGCTATCGGAGTTAAGCGAATATCCGCATTATCTTCACGCAAAATCAAACGATATTCCGCACGAGAGGTAAAGACACGATAAGGTTCTTTGGTCCCTAAAGTACAAAGATCATCGACTAAAACGCCCATATAAGCCTGATCACGACGTGGATACCAAGGATCTTTTTGTTGTACATAAAGTCCTGCGTTAATGCCTGCTAACAAACCTTGCGCCGCCGCTTCTTCGTAACCAGTTGTGCCGTTAATTTGCCCAGCAAAGAACAAACCTTTAATGGCTTTAGTTTCAAGGGTCGGTTTCAAATCCCGTGGATCAAAATAATCATATTCAATAGCATAACCTGGTTTGACAATACGGGTTTTTTCTAGCCCTTGCATAGAATTAACAATACCCATTTGCACATCAAAAGGCAAACTAGTCGAAATCCCATTTGGATAGACTTCATTTGAGGTTAATCCCTCTGGTTCAAGATAAATTTGATGGGAATTGCGATCGGCAAAACGCATCACTTTATCTTCAATAGATGGACAATAACGCGGTCCAATCCCCTCAATAATCCCCGTGTACATTGGGCTACGATCCAAATTATGGCGGATCACATCGTGAGTTTTTTCGTTAGTATGGGTAATAAAACAAGGAATTTGACGAGGGTGCTGATCCACCGATCCCATAAAGGAGAATACAGGCAATTCCGCATCACCATGTTGTTTGGCTAACACATCAAAATTAATCGTGCGAGCATCTAAACGGGGTGGTGTCCCTGTTTTTAGACGATCGACACGCAAGCCTAGATCACGTAAACGGTGAGAAAGGGAAACCGATGCAGGATCGCCAGCTCGTCCACCTTCGTAATTTTGTAAACCAATATGGATCTTACCTGCTAAAAATGTCCCTGCCGTCAATACCACCGATCTGGCACGAAATTTTAAGCCCATTTTTGTTTCCACCCCAGTAACTTGATCCTGTTCGATCAACACATCGGTCACTTCTTGTTGGAAAATATCTAAATTAGGTTGATTTTCAAGGGCAATCCGCACCGCTTGACGATATAAAACTCGATCTGCTTGCGCTCGAGTCGCTCGTACAGCTGGACCTTTTGAACTATTTAAGGTACGAAATTGAATACCTGCTTGATCGGTCGCTGTTGCCATTAATCCACCCATGGCATCAATTTCTTTGACTAAATGCCCTTTGCCAATTCCCCCAATAGCTGGATTACAAGACATTTGTCCAAGGGTATCAATATTATGAGTTAATAAAAGGGTTTTAAGTCCCATTCGAGCGGGAGCAAGAGCAGCTTCTGTGCCTGCGTGACCGCCACCAATCACGATCACATCATAATTTTCAGTATAAAACATAAAAATATTCTCTAAGTTAAAGATCCCTTTCACCGATCTAAGCTAAAAATAAAGGCGTATTTTACCTAAATTTGATAAAACAAGAAAGTGAATCTATAAAAGCCGATCAGAAAAGAGAAAGGCAAGTAATAAATATAGATCTTATTTATATATAAAGATCTTATTATTGTTATTATTAGATCCACTGATCATCGTGAATAAGGATCTTTTTATGTTATAGATTAAATAGTTAGATCTTTTTTTAGATAAGGAAAAGTAAGATCTTTACAGTAAGTAAAATCTGTATAACTTGTTTAGTTATCCACAGGTAAGTTTAAATTATCTTTTATTAAATAGTAAAACACAGGTTTTTAAAGGGTTTTTTAGCGAGTTATCCACAGGTGAGAGAATAAATTAATTTAATAAAAAAGTGCGATGAATTTCACCGCACTTCAAGTTGTTTTTAGATAAATGATTAAAGTTTTGCTGCTAACATCGCTTCTAATTTTTCAATATCTGCGGCAAATTTACGGATACCTTCAGCCAATTTTTCAACTGCCATTGGATCTGCATTATGTTGCCAGTAGAAATCAGCTTCTTTCAATGGTTCTGGGCGAGCTTTGACTTCACCTTTATAATCTAATTTACGAGCTAAAGGTGCTGTGCTTTCTTGTAACTCTTTTAATAATGGTGGAGCGATGGTTAAACGGTCACAGCCTGCTAATTCGGTGATTTCGCCCACGTTACGGAAACTCGCACCCATTACCACAGTTTTATAGCCATATTGTTTGTAGTAGTTGTAAATTTCTGTTACAGAAACCACACCAGGATCTTCTGCTGGTGCGTATTCTTTTTTGTCAGAATTAGCTTTGTACCAGTCAAGAATACGACCAACAAACGGCGAAATTAAGTAAACGCCTGCTTCTGCACAAGCACGGGCTTGAGCTTGAGAGAATAATAGGGTTAAGTTACAGTTAATGTTTTCTTTTTCTAAAATTTCCGCCGCACGGATACCTTGCCAAGTCGATGCAATTTTGATCAAAATACGATCGTTGGCAATACCTGCTTCGTTATAAAGACGAATTAATTTGCGTGCTTTTTCAACAGTAGCTTCGGTATCGTAAGAAAGGCGAGCATCTACTTCAGTAGAAATACGTCCTGGTACCAGTTTTAAAATTTCTAAACCGATATTTACCGCTAATTTATCTTCGGCATCAACAAGTTGTTGTTTTTTGCACTCACTTTGTTTTTTCGCATAAGCAACAGCTTCATCAATTAATGGAGCATATTGTGGCAGTGCAGATGCACTTAAAATTATTGATGGGTTGGTAGTGGCATCTTGTGGTTTATAAAGTTTCATAGCTTCAATATCGCCAGTATCAGCTACTACTACGGTTACGTTTTTTAAAGCGTCTAATTGCGTTGTCATAATTTACCTCTGATTGATTTATTTACTCTGTTTAATTATCCATGATAAGTCGATTAAATACCAGTTAAACGATTAAAAACTGTGATCCAGATCACGGTTTTATAATGGAATTTTTATGCTGAACTAAACTATAATACATTAAGCATAATATGGAAATATAAAAGCAACAATATAAACAATAGGTAATAGGCAAAATGATTCCCTTTCTTGGTATAACAGGTTATAGCGGTAGTGGTAAAACCACCTTATTAGAAAAATTATTACCAAAATTAACCGCACTTGGTTTAAAAGTAGCGGTGATTAAGCATAGCCACCATAATGCTCAAGTGGATAAACAAGGGAAAGATAGTTGGCGAATGAAAGAAGCGGGAGCCAGTCAAGTTATTATGGCTTGTGATCAACGTTGGGCGTTAATGACTGAAACCTCTAAGCCAGAGTCCTTTGCTTATTTGGTACGACAATTTGATCCGCAGTTAACGGATTTAGTGTTAATTGAAGGTTTTAAACAAGAAGCTATCCCTAAAATTCTACTGCATAGAAAAGAGATGACTAAACCTTTACCAGAACAGGATCAAAACGTTATAGCCATTGCCACAGATTATCCTATCAAAACCGATAAACAATGGTTAGATATTAATAATATAGATCAAATAGTCGAATTTATTTGGCATTATTTACGGAATAACTAAAATGGAAAAATCCGTTTCTCCACGCTCACTCGCTTGGATTGCTGCTACGGCATTTTTTATGCAAGCGTTAGATACCACTATTTTAAATACGGCATTACCTGCTATCGCAGCGGATTTGCATCAATCACCTTTAGAAATGCAACTAGCGGTGATCAGCTATGCGTTGACAGTGGCATTATTTATTCCTATTAGTGGTTGGTTAGCGGATAAATATGGTACGCTCAATATTTTCCGTTTTTCCGTTGTTATGTTTGTAATTGGATCAGTGAGTTGTGCTTTCTCAATGTCGCTAGAAATGCTGATTTTTTCTCGAATATTACAGGGTTTTGGCGGTGCCATGATGATGCCAGTGGCTCGCCTTGCTATTATTCGTACAGTGGCTAAAAATGAATTAATTCCCATTTGGAATTTAATGGCAATGGCAGGCTTAACCGGTCCTATTATTGGTCCAATTTTAGGTGGTTGGTTAGTGACCTACGCTTCTTGGCACTGGATTTTCTTAATTAATATTCCTATCGGTTTAATTGGGGTGATTCTATCAAGCTATTTTATGCCGAATGTAAAAAATGATTTAACTAAATTTGATTGGAAAGGTTTTCTGCTTTTTGGTGGTGGTTTAGTTTGTATTACATTTGGATTAGATTTAGTTAATGAAACTTTTATAGAAAAATGGCAAGCAGTCAGTATTTTAGCGGTAGGTTGTATATTTTTAATAGGTTATTATTTTTATGCAAAAGGCAATCAAACCGCTTTAATTCCACTTAATTTATTTAAAATTCGCACCTATTATTTGGGTTCGTGGTCAAATTTATTTATTCGTTTATGTGGTTCAGGCATTCCTTTTCTATTGCCATTGATGTTACAAGTTTCTTTTCAATACAGTGCAGATTATGCTGGTTTAATGATTACGCCGATAGCCATTAGTTCTTTGATCAGTAAGCCTATTATTCGCCCATTGTTAAGGGTGTTCGGCTATCGAAATTTATTAATGATCAATTCATTATGTATGGCTCTATCAGTTGGGCTAATATCCTTATTAACCATTGACACCCCATTGTGGGCGTATATTAGTTTATTGTTTGTTTACGGCATGATTTTATCTATTATGTTTACATCGGTGAATACATTAACCGTTTCAGAATTAGATCAACATAACGCCAGTGCAGGTTCCACCATGTTAAGTGTAATTCAACAAGTCGGTATCGGTTTAGGTATTGCGGTTTCTGCTATAGCATTAAATTTTTACCGCACTTTAGTGGCACCAGAAATGCTACAACAAGCCTTTAGTTATACCTTTTTAACCAGTTCCATTTTTGGTTTTATTTTATTTTTTATTGTGGCAAAATTGGATAAAACCGCTGGGGAAAATTTACATTAAGTAGGCTATATGAATGATGAAAATGAAATAGTTAAATTGGATTTTAGTCCATTAATTAATGCAATTGAACGACTAAAAGAAGGTTTAATTCGCTATCAAACCGACATCAGCGATATTCAAATTCGTGATGGATTAATCCAACGTTTTGAATTTACTTATGAATTAAGTTACAAAATGCTCAAACGCTATTTAGCCCAAATATCCCCGAATCCTGAGCAATATGACAGCATGTCTTTTCAGGATCTTATTCGCTCAGGTAATGAAAAAGGGTTATTACTTGGTGAATGGAAAGATTGGAAAACCTATCGAGAGATGCGTTCAAGAACAAGTCATACTTATGATGAAGATGTCGCATTAAATGTGGTAGAGGGTATTCCACAATTTTTGCAAGAAGTGATTTATTTAGTAGAACAATTAACAAAGGAATAAATACGATTTAACGCCGTATTTCTAATATCATCACATTCAAATAAAATTTCATGTTTTGCTCGCTCAATTTTCACTAATTTTCCTTGCGGTAAAAGTGCGGTGAATTTAGCCAGATTTTTATTGTCAACAATTTTTTCTTTTTCTGCTTGTAAAATCAAAACTGGAATTTCAATACGTGGCAGAATTTTTGGCAAGCGTTTGATGGCTTGCAAACATAAATAAGCCCAACGGAAAGTCGGTCCGCCGAGATTAATTTGTTTAAATTTTCGATTAATCCGATTCATCCATTTCATACGAGTTTTACAAAAACTTAATTCATTATCTCTTAAATCGGCTGGTTTATAAACCGTTTTACCGAATACATAACGTTCGCCAAATCCTAGCAAAATTATTAGATTTAATAATATTTCATCACGTAACGGATTTTTTAAAGCAATAGCAAAAAAAGGCGAAGAAAATACCGCACTTTTTATATGGTGATCATAGTTAGCTAAATAATAGCTTGAAATTAAGCAGCCTAAAGAATGTGCCACAATCTGTTGGCTTTGATAATCATAAAGTGCGGTGATTTTTTCGATAATTTTTGCCATATCATCCATGTAAAAACGAAATTCATCTAAATGCCCTTTGTCAGGATCTTTTAATAAACGCTGTGAATAACCTTGTCCACGGTGATCAAATAATAGCACATCAAACCCTTGATGATAAAAGTCATAAGCGAGTTCAGTCCATTTCAAAATACTTTCAGCTCGTCCATTGACGAGAATAATCAATTTTCGTTGTGCAGGATTTTGGTGGGTAAAATGACGATAGGCGATAGCACAATTTCTTTTTCCATCAATATATTGAATCGGAAATTGTTGAGCAAAAGGATAAAGTTCAGTTAACGCAAATTGACAAAAATGGGGTTCTCGTTGCATATATGAAAATTACCTATTAACGCACTAATAAAATAATCATGGAAAAAAGGTGCGTTTATTACGCACCTCACAACCACTAAACTAATTGTTTCAAAATACGACGTACTGGCTCTGCCGCACCCCATAATAATTGGTCGCCCACAGTAAATGCCGCCAAATATTCAGGACCCATCGCTAATTTACGTAAACGACCGACAGGTACGCTTAATGTGCCAGTCACCTTAGCTGGTGTCAATTCACGCAAGGTGGTTTCTTTATCATTCGGAATCACTTTCACCCATTCATTGTGGCTTGCTAAAATTTGTTCAATCTCGCTTAATGGCAAGTCTTTTTTGAGTTTAATGGTGAACGCTTGGCTATGGCAACGCAATGCCCCAATACGCACACATAAGCCATCGACTGGAATTGGATTGTCGCTTAAACCTAAAATTTTGTTGGTTTCTGCATAGCCTTTCCATTCTTCTTTGGTTTGTCCCGTTTCTGGTAGAAGTTTGTCAATCCACGGAATTAAGCTACCACCTAAGGCGGCTCCAAAGTTATCGGTTGGGAAATCATCCGCACGCATTTTGGCGGTGACTTTGCGTTCAATATCTAAAATAGAGGATGCAGGATCGGCTAATTCCGCTTTGACAGAATCTTCTAATTGACCCATTTGCACAAGCAACTCACGCATATTTTTCGCACCCGCACCTGATGCAGCTTGATAAGTGGCGACCGAAATCCATTCCACTAAATCTTTCTCGAACAAGCCCCCAATCGCCATTAACATCAAGCTCACGGTACAGTTACCGCCCACAAAAGTTTTAATCCCTTTTTTCAAGCCGTCGGTGATGACGTGTTGGTTCACTGGATCTAACACGATAATTGCATCATCTTGCATACGCAATGCGGATGCGGCATCCACCCAATAACCGTCCCAACCTGTGGCTTTTAATTTTGGATACACTTCATTGGTGTAATCACCGCCTTGACAGGTGACGATAATATCTAATTTTTTGAGTTCATCAATATCAAAGGCATTTTTCAATTCACCTGCATCTTTACCTGCAAACACAGGGGCTTTTTGCCCCGCTTGCGATGTGGTGAAGAACACAGGATTAATGTTAGCAAAATCGTTTTCCTGAACCATACGATCCATTAATACCGAGCCAACCATACCACGCCAACCGATAAAACCGACATTTTTCATATTTGCATTTCCTTTAAGTTATGTTGTGTTTGAAGTTTATAAAATTACAGATAAGCCTGATAAAATCAAGTGTTTTTATAAAAAAATGATGAAATTTGGGTTTTAGTTAAATTTCATCATAAAAAAAGGATTATAAATAAGATTATTTATAACTATTTACTCAAATAAATATATTATAATTCAATCTCTCGTTCTTGCATTGGTTCACGAATAAACTCAAAATATTCATCAATATTTTTAGATTGTTCAGGTGACATTCCAATTTTTTCTGCATTTGTCATCACTTCCCCAACACCCTTATATGCCGTGTCGCTGCAATCCATGCAGAGGTATAACCCACAATTGAGCAAATAATCAATAAGAATGCAAATTCTGCGAATTCTAAGCCGTTTAATTCAAATTGGACCGCAAAAATATCGGTAACATATCTTACCGCACTGGTGAAATAACCAATGATAAAACTACTGAAAATACAAGCGACTAACGCACCTAAAAAGCCGTAGATAATGCCCGTATAAAGGAAAGGGCGTAGTACAAATTGATCGGTGGCACCGAGTAGTTTCATGACTTGAATATTCGCTTTGCTACTATATACATCGGAACGAATACTGTTACCGATTACTAAAAATACCGCTAAGGTCATCAATACTGCACTAAAAATAGCCACATGTGCAATCAGCCAAGTAATTGCGGTGAGTTTTTCCAGCCAGTCATTATCCATTCTAACTTCTTCTACCCCTTTGATTTTCATCAGGTTACTATGTAATTCCTGACGTTTTTCTGAAGCTTGAAATTCCGAACTAGGGTGAATCATCACCACTGCTGGTAGAGGATTATCGTCTAAAATATCTAATTCTTCATTAAAACCAGACCATGCTTTAAATTCTTTCAGGCTTTCCTGACGTGAAATATAATTAAGGCTTTCCACCCCTTTTTGTTCACGAATTTTTTCTACCACTTTATTGGAATCATCAGCATTGAGATTTTTATGCAAATAGACCGTTAATTCTGTTTCAGGATAGAATTTTGTGGTGGCTAAATGGGTATTTTTCCAAAGTAAAAAACTCACCGTAGGAATGGTTAATGACACAGCTATCACTAAAATCGTCAACAATGTGCCATATTTTTTCAAGCAAAGATCTGCCCACACATTGCGTAAAACATAATTCATTTGCACCCAAAACGGGGCTTTTTGTGTTGAACTCATTTTCTTTCCCTTATGCTCGCAAATAACCTTGTTCTAACACAAGGCAAGGTTTTGGTTTTTGTTGAATTAAACTCACGTTGTGAGTGGCAATTAACACAGTCATTCCCATTTTATTAAATTCTTCAAATAGGCTAAAAATATCAAAAGAAAGTGTGTTATCTAGGTTGCCAGTAGGTTCGTCAGCTAACAATAATTGTGGTTTGTGTATCACAGCACGAGCAATATCTACTCGTTGTTGTTCACCACCTGACAAATGCAATGGTTGATGATCTGCACGGTCATACAGCCCAACTACATCTAACATAGCTAACGCTCGATCTCGGGCTGTTTTTGGGTGCATTCCAGCAATAATTAATGGGAGTGCAACGTTATCCACAATAGAACGATCGGGCAAAAGACGATAATCTTGATGCACCATACCAATTTGACGGCGTAAAAAGGGCAATTCATAAGCTGATAGACGGGTGATGTTGTGTCCATTAAACCAAATTTGTCCGCCGTTAGCACGTTCCATGCCCATAATTAATTTTAACAATGTACTTTTACCTGCTCCAGAATGCCCTGTTAAATAGGTCATACTGCCAACAGGTAAATGAAAGTTTAGTCCTTGTAAAGCAGGTTGTTTACTGCCTAAATAGGCTTTGCTTACATTTTGAAAATGTATCATTTTTTATCCTTTCCGATTAATTTTCCTGTGCCTATTCTTCATGCGTAAATAGGGCATCAATAAATTCATTGGCATTAAACGCACGTAAATCTTCAATTTTTTCACCGACACCGATATAGCGAATTGGCAAATTAAACTGATCCGCAATGGCAAAAATTACGCCACCTTTGGCGGTGCCATCTAATTTAGTTAAGCAAATTCCTGTAAGCCTTACGGCTTCATTAAATAATTTTGCCTGACTAATGGCATTTTGCCCTGTGCCAGCATCAAGGGTGAGCATAATTTCATGCGGTGCGGCTTCATCATATTTTTTCATCACTCGCACGATTTTTTTCAACTCGTCCATCAAATTATTTTTATTTTGCAAACGCCCAGCGGTGTCCGCAATTAAAATATCAATATTTTTCGCTGCCGCCGATTGCATGGCATCAAAAATCACCGATGCTGAATCCGAGCCAGTAGCTTGTGCCACCACTGGAATATGATTACGTTCGCCCCACACTTGCAACTGTTCTACAGCAGCAGCACGGAATGTATCACCAGCAGCTAACATCACTGATTTGCCTTGTTGCTGGAATTGACGAGCCAGTTTGCCAATGGTAGTGGTTTTACCCACACCGTTCACACCGACCATTAAAATGACATAAGGTTTTTTGGCAGCGTCAATCTGCAATGGTTGTGCCACAGGATTAAGAATATCCGCCATTTCTTGTTTTAATTGTTGATACAATAAATCCGCATCTTTAAGCTGTTGATGTGTAGCGTGTTGCTCTAAATTTTTGATAATTTTGCTGGTAGTCGGCACGCCAATATCGGCAATTAATAGCTGTTCTTCCAATTCTTCAAATAGTTCATCATCAATTTTTTTACCGAAAAATAGCGAACGAAAGCCAGACCCGATATTTTGTTTGGTTTTCACCAAACCTTTTAATAAACGACTGAAAAAGCCTCCCTCGCTCGGTTTTTCTTGCGTAATAGCACTTTCAGCAATAGCTTCTTGCTTTTCTTCTGATGAAATTTCAATTTGTTGTTCTATTTCATCAACCGAATCAGAAATTTGCTCAATTTGCACCGCACTTTCTGCATTATTTTCTTCAATTTCATCTGATTGAACAGCAATTTCCGCCACAATCTGTTCTGTTTTTACAGGTTCAAGTACGGTGTCATTTTGTTCGGAAGTTAACGCTGTTTCCGATTGAACAAAATTTTCCACCACATCAAGCATTTCTTCGCTTAAATGTTCACTAACGCTTTCTATGGTTTGTTCAATTTTATCGCTAACTTCTTCAATTTTTTCTTCAACAAGAACAACGATGTTTTCCGCTGGTTGGTTGCTTTCTTTAATAATTTGAGCGGTTTCTTCCTGCTGTGGTTGCTGATCAACAATATCATCTGGTTGCTTTTTACCTAATCCCAACCACGACCAAAAACCGCCTTTTTTCTTTTCATCTGTCATAAAAATCTCTTAATATCTGTTAAACTATATAAAATTTGTATAGTTTATCATTTTTTATCTATTATCTGTATGAAAAAATACACAAAAGAACACACACCAAACCAATCACAAAGCAAGGGTGAAGTCCGTATTATTGCAGGTCGTTGGCGGGGACGAAAATTACCCGTATTAAATTCACAAGGTTTACGTCCTACGGGGGATCGAGTTAAAGAAACATTGTTTAACTGGTTAATGCCTTATATTGTGAATAGTTGTTGTTTAGATTGCTTTGCTGGTAGTGGCTCACTTGGCTTTGAAAGTTTATCAAGGGGAGCAAAACAGGTGACTTTTGTGGAGCTTGAGAAAACCGTCTTTAATCAATTAAAACAGAATTTAATCCGTTTAAAATGCGATGAAAATCAAGCAAATGTGATTAATCAAAACAGCCTTGAATGGTTAAAACAACCGCAAAAAACACCGCACTTTGATGTGGTTTTTCTTGATCCACCATTTAACTTTGGCTTGAGCGAACAAGCTATTAAATTGTTAGAACAAAATAACTGGTTACAACAGCAAGCGTTAATTTATGTAGAAACCGAAAAAGATAAACCTTTAAATGCACCTGAAAATTGGTATTTATTGAAAGAAAAAATCACGGGTCAGGTTTGTTATCGGTTGTATCAGAAAAAATAAAAGGAGGCATCTATGTTATACCAAGCCGTTTTCAGCGATATTGATGGCACGCTATTAAATAGTCAACATCAAATCACTTCACGTACCGAGCAAGCAATAAAAGCCATTGTGAAAAAAGGGATTCCATTTATTCCCGTTTCCGCCCGACCGCCTTATGCGATCACACCTTACACTGAGCAATTACACACTGAACAAGCGATAATTTGCTATAGTGGAGCATTAATTTTAGATAAAAATTTAACCGCACTTTATAGCGTACTTATTGAACAAAATGATCTTAGGTTGCTTAATCAAATTTTAGCGGATTACGCTGATTTATCCATTAATCATTATGCTGGACTAAACTGGTTTAGCAACGATTTAAGCAATTTTTGGACGTTGCAAGAAAGCCAAATTACAGGCTTACAGGCTCAAATTGTGCCAACAGATTTAACAGATGTGCATAAAATTTTAGTGATGGGTAACGCAGCTAATATTCAACAGTTAGAACAAAAACTCAAACAAAATCTACCGCACTTGAGTATTCACCGCTCTAAACCTGAATACCTTGAAATCATGAACAAAGCCGCCACCAAAGCGAAAGCCATTCAATTTATGGAAAAATTATTGAACATCACCGCCGATCAAGTCATTGCTTTCGGCGATAATTTTAATGATTTGGATATGTTGCAATATGCAGGGTTAAGTGTCGCCATGGGCAACGCCCCTGATGAAATTAAACAAGTGGCAAAACAAGTAACCGCTAGCAATAACGAAGATGGCATTGCGTTGGTGTTGGAGCGAGAATTTTTATTTACTTAAATATCTATCTTTCTAAACAAAAACATTGGGATATGTTTTACTACAGTCATGATTAATGCCCATTTTTTTGGGGTGTAAATAACCCGTTTACCTTTTTGCATACCTGAAACAATATCTAATGCCACTTGTTTAGGTTCAGCCATTTTTCCTTTACCAGTTATAGATTGGGTCATGGTTGTTTTAGTTGGACCTGGTTTAATAAGTGAAACCTTAACCTTTGAATTGGCGAGAGCTAATCTATGTTGCATTCCTTGAATGTATTTATCAATCATCGCTTTAGCACTACCATAAATATAGTTGGATTTTCGACCACGATCACCAGCAACCGATCCGATAATACCTAAAGAACCGTAATTTTCTTTTAGCATATAATTTACGATTTCTTCTGCAAATAAAACGGGTGAAATGCCATTTATTTCAAGTGACGCTTTATTTTTAGCAACATCTATTTGCAATGCTTCTTGGTCTGGCAAGATTCCATGAGCAATCAGAGCAATATCAATTCTCCCTTTAGTGAAAATATCCGAAATCACATTATGAATATCAGTTGGGTTGGTAAAATCGATAACGTGAGATTCAAAGGTTGAATTAGGCGATCTCACTTGAAGATCTGAAGTAACAAGTTGCAATTTCTCCTTATTTCTGCCCAACAAAATAACATCACAGTCTTGTTTTTTTACCCACTCTCTTAGGCAATATTCTGCAATAGTTGATGTTCCACCAACGACTAAAATTCTTGTTTTTTGCATATCTGTCCTTAAAATTAAACCCCTAATAACCGACGCGATAAATCGGAACTAATTCCTTTATCGTGGAATCGTAAAAATTCTGCTATTCTTGGATACCCTTTTTCAAAAAGTGATTTAGGCATTCTGGCATCTTTCGCTAAATACAATCGTCCTCCCGCTTCTTCTACAATCCTATCTAATAGATTAAATAGACGCAATGTGCTTTCACCTTTATTGGGGAAATCTAAGGCTAATGTAACACCATCTTTCATTGGAAAACTTAATAATCCACCTGATTCAGAATGACCAAAAGTTTTTAACACGCCAAGAAAAGAACCCTCACCAGATTTTTTAATTACCTTTAACATTTCATCTGTCGCAACTTTGCCAACTTCTTTCGGAATGACACTCTGATATTGGAAAAAACCTTTAGGACCATACATTCTATTCCAATCATGAATAGCATCTAATGGATAAAAGAATGGTTCAAAATCAATAAGTTGTTTTCTCGGTTTAAGCCGATTTATATTGAAATAAGCAAAATTAAATAAAGGAAGACTTATTCCATTGACCAAAGAAATGGGTGGCATGATAGAAAATGATCTTTCTTTAGGTGATGGGGTTGGTTTAGTTTCTTGACTAAGATTACCTCGCATAAACAAACCTCGAGAATTTTTACCACTAAAACAATCAATCCAAGAAACAGAATATTCCCACGCTTGTTCAGATGAGTTAGATAACGTAAAAAAATTATCTAAGTGATAAAATGGAATAGTTTCAGCATCTATCCAAGTGCTTGTTATTTTTCGCATTGTTAATTTTGCTTCTAAAATAACGCCTGTCAGCCCAATTCCCCCTATTGTTGCATAAAACCAATCTGCATTATGTTGTCTGGAACATTCGATAATTTCGCCATCTGTTCTCAATAATTTTATATATAAGAGGTGATCACCAAATGAACCTGAACTATGATGACCTTTACCATGAACATCATTAGCTATTGCACCACCAACCGTTGGTATTAGTGTACCTGGGGTAACAGGGAGCATCCAGCCTAGCGGATTAAATACTCGATGAATTTCCTGTAATGTAATGCCTGCTTCACAATGTAAAATCGCTTGCTCAGGATCAAATGAAATAAAACGACTAAGCCCCGACATATTCCAAATTAATCCATTGGAATTTAATGGCACATCACCATAACTACGACCATTGCCAAAGGCAAGCCCCTTTTTTGGGGCGTGAGGAATAGTATTAATGGCTTGTTTCTGAGAGAAGATATATTCAATATCATGTAAATTGGCAGAAAGATTTCCCCAAGAACTTAATTTTTCTGAAATCATTCTTTACTCCCGAATAAACACATATTTTTTGTCTAACATATATTTCACCGTATAACCGATGGCAAGCCCTATCATTGCTCCAATATATCGCATTTCTTTGGTCTGAAACACAAAATGAAAAGAAAATTCAACGCCCCAAAAAATCAGCGTGGTAAATACACTCATCAAAGTATATATCACAAATAATCGACTATCATGTTTTATGTTATCTGTTTGATAATTAAAGATATATTTTTTATCCAATACATATTTAAAAAACAATCCAGATACAGTACCAACAAAAATGGATACAGCAATATCATAAGGTCCTGAATATAGCCTAATTGAGATTTCCTGACATAAAATATTTAACCCAGTAGAAAACATGGCAAATAAAATATAAAAAAAGGTTATCTTAAACATTTTTCTTTTTAACCTGAATAAATAATATCAATAACCCAACGACAGACAATAACGGTAACCACCATACATATTGCCACGTATAAGGAAAATAGGATAAGAGTAAAGTTCCTGATAAATTTCTAGGTACAATTACTTTCACAAATGCTTGAGTATAATCAGGCAATACAGCCAAATCTGTGTCGCCAATTTTTGCAGTATAACCTTTCCAATAAACCCGAGGGAAAATTAATTCCAACTCTTCCTGATGTGGGAAGATTTCTACCTTATCGAAATTATTACTATGCTCTAACATCTTAATTTGTGCTGTTGTTGGATAAACCGTAGGTGGTAGCATATTCCAACCATTGGTTTTATCTTTAGGTAATGAAAGATAAATCGTATCCAAACCAAATAATTTCACATCTACATAGCCACACATCATAAATTGTTGTTGAAATGGCATGTAATCTTGCATACGTAAAATAACTACACTTACTTTCATGTCATTTACAATACAATTATACGGAGAAGATCCTTGTAAAATTCTATATAAAGATTCTTTAGGATAAAACATTGCATGTCCAGAATTATGTGGTAATAAAAATCCAAAATTTTTGTTTCCTACTGGAGCATAGCCATTAATAGATTTTAGATGATATACCCCAAATTGGGCTGAATTTAAATCATGTAAATATTTTCTGTTGTCATTATCACCAGTCAAGGAAAGAATGTATCCATCTAGGTTTATACTACTTGGTATTTCTATTTTTTCTGGTAATTTAGGAAAGGGGAGGTAATTTTTATTTGTATTACCTAACGAATTTAATCCCACTAACATAATAATCAAAGAAACTAATGCCATTAAAGAAAATCCAACTTTATGAAATAAGTTTAATCTTCCTAATTTAGGAATGATGAATAAAATCACTAATACAAAAAGTTGTAATATAATATATTTTATATCTTCTCCCATAGACATAAAAAAAGAGAATACAAAATTAATGATTAAGAATGTCCCATAATAAATATTGAGGTGTTTACTTGCTTTAGCATCAATAGCTTTATCCAAAGCGTAAAAAGTTATTAAGCAAATAGAAAATGATAAAAATGGTACAAACCTAAAAGACCAACGAAGTGGTCCAAATTGTGTTGGTAACTGAGAGAGTATTAGAAACAGAATACTAAAGCAAACGATTAACTTAAAACTATGGTCTTTTCTAAATAAATCGATAATATTCTTATAAAATAAGACAAATGGAAAAATTAAAGTTGAAAATCCTATTGGAATTAGAATTATCTTATATCCAATAAAATAATTCATATAACTATAATAGGTTGGACTAAATCCAAATAAAATAGAATCCAAAGATGGCGACAAAAAATTACCAAAATTATGAAATCCAGAAGGTCTATTTATTAGTTCACTAGAATAAATATATTCAGAATAAACAGGAATAGAAAAAAACAACGATAAAATACTTGGCGGGGCAAGATAAATTATAAATCGAATATCTTTGTTGTGGTAAAAATCGAAGCATAATGTGAGGAAAACTAAAGCTGCATAAGCAATAATAGAATGTGGCCAGCCTGAATTTAGCATAAAAACAACACAGAGGAAATTAACCAGCACGGACTGAATAGAAATCTTTTCACGTAAACAGAAAAAACTTGCAATAGCAGCCATTCCCCAAGCCTGACCAATGGCAGCATTCCACCATGCAGCAGAATATTGATATAAAAACATCGGATTAATTGCCACAAAAGCGGCAAAAGCATAGGCATAATTTACCCGTATTTTGAATTTCTTAGCAATGAAATAACTTGAAATAAAGATAGTATTGAGATTGATAAAAGCTAATACAATCCCTGTTAGTCTTATACTTTCTGTTTTATAGGCGATAATCGAGGTAATAATTGTGGTTGGTAAAAAAATCCCTCTTTCCAACTCAATCATCGCATTCCCACCGACCATTAAATCACTCGTAATAAAAGGAATATGCCCTGAAAGCCAGATCTTGCCAAATTGCTTATAAAATCCTAATAGATCATTTAATGTATCATCAATGGAAAAGAAATCATTAAAAAAACTACAACAGATTAAAATAACGGATAACGTAAATGCAAAAGAAACACTGATTAATTTAACATTTTCATTTATTCTCATTGACAGTTTTTCCTATAAAAATTTCGCTAATACTACCAACATAATTGACAAAAATATCGTCAATATACTTGGTTTATTTTTTATTAAATAAACAACAGGATCATCATTCATCAGACCACGCTTCGTTTCAATCCAAAGATGTCCTAGGATATAAATTAAAAGAATCTGCACACCCCAAAGTAATTCAGGTGTTTTGTAATGGGATAACACGATGACATCATTAATATATAAACCAAATAAAATGACTGCCCCTACAAAAGAAGAAACACCCAATGGATATAAAATATCTAAATCAGATTTAAAATATCCTCGACCTGCTAATTTTTCATTGCTATTTTTAGCAGCAACAAGTTCAGCACAACGTTTAACAGTCGCCAAACTTAAAAAGATGAAAATAGAAAATATCATTAACCAATAACTGACAGGAATATTCGCAACAATACCACCTGCAATAATTCGCAACGTATAAAGTATCGAAAGTATAATAATATCAACTAGTACAATTTTCTTTAATTTTAAACTATATATTGTGGTTAATATCAAATAAAGGACAAAAGTAATTGCGAATTTCCACGATATGATAAAAGAAAAAATCAAGGTAAAAGCTAATAACACAACACTGACTATTCCTCCTTGATAAATGGGCAATACACCCGATGCAAAAGGGCGTTTAGACTTTTGATAATGTTTTCTATCATTATTTAAATCCCATAAATCATTCAAAATATATGTTGCAGATGCTCCCAGAGAAAATGTTAAAAACGCCCAAAAAACAAGTTCAATTTTGCCAAAATGGAAAAATTCAAATGCAGTTAATATAGGGATAAATAAAAGAATATTTTTTAGCCACTGATGAAGACGAATAGCTTTTAACCAAATAAAAAAGGTTTGTTTGGGGTTCTCAAAGGTTTTTTCAATTTTAATCCCCTTTTTAACGGCAAGATGAGAAAGCGATTGCACGTCTGATCCAACAATAATTGCAGATTGGCTTTCTTCCCAAATCACCAAATCCGCCACATTATCCCCAATATAAGTAAATTCGTCACCGACTTTTTCTTGTATTGCGATTAGTTTATTTTTACCTTTTAAATTTACAGAACAATCTGTTGTTGATAATACCTCATCAAACAATGCTAAATAGTTAGCAACTTTATGAGCAATTTTAGCGTAAGCCGCTGTGGCAAGCACAATATTGGTGCCATTTTGTTTTTCGGTTGTCAAATAAGTAATCAGATCTTTTCGATATGGTAAGGTTTCAACTTCCAAATCTGAGTGTTCGCTCACCCATTTTTTAAATCCAGCCTTACCCAATTTCAGTTTAAAAGGTATTCTAAGCAGATTTAATGGGTCACATTTGATTAGTGAGATCAAGGATTCGTGTAATGTATCGGTTAAAACTAACGTGCCATCTAAATCAACAACTAAGGTTTTTGTTTTCATTTTTTTATTATCTTGAGCTTTTAATTTAGATATTGCACCACATAATCTCTCAACATTGCAATTTCTTTTTTTGCTTTATCAGATAATACTTTGTTATCTCGCAACATTTGAGCAGAACGAGCCTCAATATAATGTAGATAATCGGGGTTCTTCGTTTGTTCAAATTGTTGTTTTGCCATATACATCTCACGAAAATCTTTATTGGCTTGTGACAGCAATATTTTTTGTCCGAGTAATACAAAAATCGCAAAACCTAACACGATTACTGAACCATAGCCGTGAGTGGGGTAATACAATATGCCTGCTAGAATAAAAAGTGCGGTGATAAATCTGGAAGAATTTTTGATGTAGGTTTCAGATGGTGGTGATTGTAATAATTGTTTAATATTCATAATTATCTATCGTCCAAAATTTAAAGTGCGGAAAAAATCACCGCACTTTGATTACTCTCATTTAAATTGAGACCCCGTCTGAACCGCCTTTGCGACTTGAAATTTTTAGGGAAAATCGCCTTGTTTACTCACTGCGTTCGCCCTACGGGTCGTTGCTAAAGCAACGTTCAAACGCTAAAGCGTTTGTGAGCGTAGCGAGTTGCGATTTTCCCGTTAAGAAAATTTCAATAAAGCAAAGAAAAGCGGTGAAGTCGGGGTGTGTTTCTTTGCTTACTTTCTTTGCACAAGCAAAGAAAGTAAGAGAACTACGCTAAGATACCAAAATGATACCCTACAATCCCCACCCCAAACAAGGCAAAGATGATATACATCGCATTAATTTTACGGCGTAATAATGCCATACAAATAAATGTCAACACCAATGCGGCTAACCCAGGTAAAAGATCGTTTAGCACGCTTTGTACTGTTGTTACTACTTCTTGACCTGCTTGGTTGGTATAACGAGAAAGCTCTAATGGAATATTAATACTGGTCCATTTCGATACTAGCGATCCCATGACAAACAAGCCGAGAATGGACGCTCCTTGCGTAACTTTTTGTAAACGACCGCCACCCATATCGCCAACGATTTCTGTTCCTTTTTGATAACCGTATTTGAACCCATACCAACGGGTTGCCGCACGGGCAAGATTGATTAACACAAAGAATAACAATGGACCAAGTAAGCTACCACTAATGGCTAAACCCGCACCAAGAGCTGCAAGTACAGGACGTAAGGTTCCCCAGAAAATTGGGTCGCCTACACCAGCTAAAGGTCCCATTAAACCGACTTTAACACCGCTTATTGCGGCATCATCAATTTCTGCACCATTGGCTCGTTCTTGTTCCATCGCAGCGGTTACACCCATAATAGCAGAACCGACCCAAGGTTGTGTGTTGAAAAATTCAAGGTGCCGTCTTAACGCTGCAACTTGGTCGTTTTTATCGCTATAAAGGCGTTTGATTGCAGGGATCATTGACACACAAAAGCCCATTGATTGCATACGTTCAAAATTGAAAGACCCTAGTAAAAAGGTAGAACGCCAGTAGGTTGCACGAATATCCGCTTGGGTTAATTGTTTTTTCTCAGACATTTTAAAATTCCTTCTTATAGACCTTCAAGTTCATCATCAGCAAGCTCTTTTTTGTGTTGGCTTGCTACGGCTTGTGATTGGTTAAATTGTGGGTTTAACTGAATGTAAATTAAGGCTAAACACGCCCCTAAGAAACCTAATCCGACTAAGTTGTAGTTGGAGAATGAGGCAATCACGAAACCAATAAAGAAGAATGGCATTAATGCACCAGCTCTCATCATATTGATCACCATGGCATAACCGACCACCACGATAAATCCACCTGCAATTTGTAAGCCACGTGTTACCACTTCAGGAATGGCATCTAAGGCGGCTGTTACCGTATCAGTGCCAGCCACTAAGGCTACCGCTAAGGTTGGAACCGCTACACGCAAACCTTGTAAGGAAAGCCCAGCAAAATGGCAAAGCTCAATGCCTCGGAAGTTGGCTTTTTCGGCGTAATCATCGGCTTTATGTTGTAAGAAAATGGTGAGTGTTCGCACGAAGATAGTCAGCACTTGCCCTGCTGCTGCCACAGGAATGGCAATCGCAATCGCAGTGCCTTTATCTTGACCGCCTTTGATCACAAGGATTGCTGCAATGACTGATGCTAATGCTGCATCAGGTGCCATTGCTGCCCCTACGTTCATCCAACCAAGGGCTAACATTTCCAGTGTACCACCTACGATAATACCTGTTTGTAAATCACCTAATACCCAACCGATGAGTGTACAAGCGACTAATGGACGGTGAGTCTGACGTTCGTCTAATACGGACCCCATACCACAAATTGCAGCGACAAGCGTCACTAAAATAATTTCAATCGTTGTCATAATGTATCCTTAGAATTGAAGTGCATCTAATTTTGCTTTGGTAATTTCTACTTTCGGGTTGGTAGCGACTTTTTGCATGGTCAATTCCACCCCTAAATCCAATAATTTCTTAAAGGCTTCCACATCTGCTTTACCGACCGTTACCGCATCAGAGAGCATTTTATTACCGTCTTTATAGGTCATACCGCCTACGTTAATTTTGTTGATTTTCACGCCACCTTCAATTAAACGAAGTACATCAGCAGGTTTGGTGACTAACCATAAAATATTTTTGCCAGTATATTTCGGGTTGTGATACACCTTGATGGCTTTTTCCACAGGGATGACATAACCTTTCAAGCCAGGTGGCACGATTTGTAGTAACAATTCACGGCGGAGATCATCTTTCGCCACATCATCATTAATCGCAAAAATCGCTTCACATTTCACCGCTTTTGCCCAAGATGTTGCCACTTGACCGTGAATTAAACGATCATCAATTCGCAATAGAGAAATATTCAAATTGCCATTGAGCTGTGTCGGAGATTTTTCGCTTGAAATTGCAACTGTAGAAGCTGGAGTGGTAGAAACGGAT
Organism: Lonepinella sp. MS14435; assembly: GCF_042485795.1. Lineage (GTDB taxonomy): Bacteria > Pseudomonadota > Gammaproteobacteria > Enterobacterales > Pasteurellaceae > Lonepinella. The sequence continues at coordinate 352,176 of NZ_CP169368.1, read as the reverse complement.
TTTGCTGGTGTCGCTTTAGGTTCAGGCTGGCGGAACGATTTTACTGCTTGCACGCCGACTTCTTTAGCGGTTTCCACCAATTCTGCAAGAGAACAGCTATCTTTTGCATCAAGGGTTTCAAGCAACATTGGCAGACTAATTCCCGTTACAATATCAGTATTGTCACGTTGTGTTACCACACGAGCTGCTGCGTTATAAGGACTGCCCCCGAATAAATCTACAAGGAATAATACGGGTTCATTTTCGGGTAAATTGGCAATAATGGCTTGATATTTCGCCACTAAATCATCGCCACCTTCACCAGGTAGGAAAGTAACAACATGGGTATTTTCATCTTCACCGAAAACCATTGCTGCAGAGTTGACGATTTCTTCAGAAAATTTACCGTGTGTTGCAACGATAAGATGAGTCATTTCAGATCTCCATTAAGTTTAGAATTGGAATTTTTGCAAAACTGTAACGTTTCAGCTAATAGATAAATTTACTCTTAATGATTATTTTTGCAACAAATTTACGTTAAAATAAAGTGATCGAGATCACAAATTTAATAAAAAAAACCGTATTTATTAAAAAATACGGTTTTTTCTATCAAAATTACGCTTTAGTCTTTTGGTAAAATATAAAGCGAAACTAACAATCCACCCCAAATAATGCCTAGGGCGACAATCATCATAATAATTGCACTAGTACTCATCTTATTCCCCTTCTTCAGCGTGGTGTTCTGCTAAAACTTCATCTTTCCATTTTAAGCGAGAGAGTAAAATAGAAACGACAACTAAGGCGATTGCCATTCCCCAACCAAAGGTATTGACAAACCAGCTTGGATAGCCTTCATAACCTTCACTAAATACTTTTGCACCTTCACTTAATAACATAAAGGCTAAAATACCTGTCGTGATAACGATACATAAACGCCATACAAAACCCACTTTGAATGATGAGGTTTCATTTAAATGATTACCCAATACGCCTAGTTTTTCGTTAGCTACAATCGCAATTAATGACACAAATGCCACGGCAACAATACCGAAGTAGTTGACGAATTTATCCATTACATCAAGCATTGGTAAGCCTGTTGTTGTACCAAATAAGAATACTGAAACCACCATCATTGGTAAGCCTACTAAGAAAGTAACTTTAGAGCGGCGAATACGAAGTTTATCTTGTACAGCAGAAATAATGACCTCAATCACCGAAATAAACGAGGTTAATGCAGCAAAGGTCAGTGAACCAAAGAATAACACGCCAAGCACTTGACCAAATGGTGCTTCATTAATAATAGTTGGGAATGCAAAGAAAGCTAAACCGATACCACCTTTTGCTACTTCACTCACTTCCTGACCACCCGCGGTTGCCATAAAACCAAGTGCAGCAAAGACTCCGATCCCTGCTAATACTTCAAAACTAGAGTTAGCAAAACCTACCACTAAACCTGAACCTGTTAAATCAGAATCTTTTTTCAAGTAAGAGGCGTAGGTGATCATAATCCCGAAACAGATAGATAATGAGAAGAAGATTTGTCCGTAAGCAGCAATCCATACGCTAGGATTGGACAGTTTTGACCAATCTGGGGTAAATAGTGCATCTAAACCTTTTGCTGCCCCAGGTAAGAATAATGCAGAAACCACTAAGGTTAAGAACATTACCACTAACAATGGCATTAAAATAGAAGAGCTTTTGGCAATCCCTTTTTGTACGCCTAAGGCTAAAACTGCTAAGGCAACAATCCATACTGCAATTAATGGACCAACCACCATGCCAACAAATTCAAAGCTAACGCCTTGAGTAACATCGCCCATTTTTAAGAACTCACCCACGAAGAAATCAACGGGTTTATCCCCCCATGCTTTGGTGAAAGAAAAATAGGTATAGGTTGCTGCCCAGCCAAGCACCACAGCATAGTAAATACCAATAATCACATTGACCATCACTTGCCACCAACCGAACGTTTCAAAATGTTTACTGAAACGACGATAAGACAATGGGGCACCACCACGATGACGATGTCCGATAGCATAGTCTAAGAATAATAATGGAATACCTGCGGTTAATAATGCGATCAAATAAGGTATAATAAATGCACCGCCTCCATTTTCATAAGTTGTGTAAGGAAAACGCCAAATGTTTCCCAAACCAACCGCTGAACCAATGGCGGCAAGAATGAACGCTCTGCGTCCAGAAAAAGTTTCACGTGTAGAATGACTCATTCTACCCCCTTATAATAATGTGAATTAAACAATAGATCCGAAAATATAAACGAAAATGCTGTTTAGTCAATCAAAAATAGATAGAAATCTGAAAAAACACTAAATCTAATCTTAAAAGTAGGGGTTTTATGCTAAATAATATTTATATTACTCATGGTTACACCGCAAATTCACAAAAACATTGGTTTCCTTGGTTAAAAGTGCGGTTAGAAAATCAAAATATTGCTACGCAAATTTTTGATATGCCAAATTCTAGTCAACCCGATCCGCAGGAATGGTTGACTTTTCATCAAAACAATATTCACCAACTCGATCAAAATAGTTATTTTATCGGGCATAGTTTAGGTTGTATTGCGACCTTACGTTTTCTACAACAAGCAAAAATAAACGTTGGTGGAGTAATTTTAGTGTCTGGTTTCGCGGAAAAATTACCGAATTTGCCTGAATTGGATAAGTTTAATGAAACTCGCTTAAATTTCACCGCACTTATTGAGCAAATTCCGCAACGTGTAGTAATTGCATCGGACGATGATGATGTAGTGAATGTACAATTTACTCGCCATTTAGCTCAAAATCTGCAAGCGAATTATATTGAAGTTTCTGGCTATCACCATTTTCTGGATAGACAAGGGGTGACGGAATTACCTTTGCTGTATGATGAGCTATTGAAAATGATACATAATTAACAGGATAGGAATAAACGCATGACAGAATCTAAAACCGATTTAAGAATTATCCGCAGCCACAAACTGATTCGCCAAGGTTTAATCGCATTGCTCAACCAAAAAAGCTATCACGATATCAATGTACAAGATATTTTAGATGCTGCCATGGTGAATCGTTCTACCTTTTACACCTATTATTCAGGCAAAGATGATCTTGTGGGACAGATGATTTTGGATTTAAAAACCGAGATAAAACAATTAATTGAACAACGCCAACAAACAGAGAATTTAGAACATTTTTTTGAAATGGCTATGCCTAAATGGTACGAACTTCGTCATCTTTTATTAGCCTTATGGAAAGTGCATACCCCACGCCATCATCTATTTGATGATATGGTGAAAATGTTTCAACAATCTTTTATCCAATTAGCCCACGGAAAAAGTGTGAGTGAACAAGATTTACCATTGCAATCACTGTTATTTGCTCATTCATTTTTAACCGCTATCCGCTTTTTCTTTGAAAAAGATGAAAAACCGAATGCGAAAAGAATTATGACCTTATGGCAGAATACACTAGATATTGCAACCGAGAAAAAAGGGTAAAAAAACACCGCACTTTGGCTATTTAACTTTTGCTATCTAAAAGTGCGGTGCTTTTCGTGACAAATAATTAAACAATTACCAAACCGCCATCACGCTGGATTTGTCCGCTCACTGCTAGATTAATCAGCAGTAAGCCTGCACTCTCTAACAATCTTGCTTTTTGCAAATTACCCGCATCCACCAATTTCGCCCCACTTTTTTCAAGGGCAGTGAAAATGGCTTGTTTCGCTTCGCTACTGTCACTAGCAAAGACAAAACTTGCTGGGTTACCTTTAACTTGGGCGTTGGCGACCGAGTTAGAAAAGTTGATATTAAACCCTTTTACTACTTGGCTTTGTGGTAATTTTTCCGCCAAAATTTCTGCACTAGATGTGCCTTGTGGTACCAGCAATTCATCAAGATTACCAAAGCTAATTGGGTTGGTAATATCAATCACGATTTTGCCTGCAAAATGTTTGCCGTGAGTTTCTACTAACGGGGCAAGATCAGGGAATTTTACTGCTAAAACGATAATATCGCCTAATTCGTGTCCGTCATAATCTCGCCCGATAGTTTCTACATCGTTACCGCAACGCTCAAAAAGTGCAGTAATTTGTGAACCGATCATACCTTTTCCGCCAAAAATACTGATTTTAGCCATAATATTTCTCCTCTTTATATTGAACAAAGGGTGAATATATCAATATTCCCCCTCCTAACATTATTTGCCGTTTTTAATTTCCATTACACGCTCTTTCGCATAACCCCAAATACGATCTTCACGATATGGGTATGGGCTGTTGCGGTCTTTGAGTACAAGGATTGGGATAATCCACAACACCAATAAGGCTGCAAAAGAACCAATAAAACCAATTAAATAATCGCTTGCAGTAGCTAAGTTTTGGCTTTCAATATAGCAAATATAATAAACTAATAACGGCGTATGTAAGAACACAATAGAACCTAAACCAGGATTATATAATTTACCTAATTTTTTACTGGTGATGCCGTGATTGGTATATTGTGCAACAGCTTGTCCTAATTGAATTAAACTTAACCAAATGCAATCAGGGAAGAAGATTGGAATAATATAAAACGGATACGCCAAAAATACATTGTCAATCATCACCAAATTTGCATTAGTCGGATAACGGTTAAAATCATCATTGTGATTACCCTGCAAAACAATATTAAAAATGCTCGGAAATCCACCTAGTAAACCGTATTCTTCAAACTGATGTACCAAAAATGCCATCCAGCTCAACGTTAAAATTACTTGGATATGGCTTAAGTGTTGTACCCCAAAAAGTGGTAGATAAAAGGCAAGGGCGATAAAAATCATCAAGCCCACATAATACCAGTTATGACGATACCAGTTCATCATGGTAAGCTCCTTATTTTGCTTCTGTTGCTTCAACAATTAACACTCGAGATGTGCTACTGTCTTTGCGACTTTTATTGATTTTTTGATAGAAATCTGAGTTGTACCATGCTTGAGCTTGCTCAAGAGTTGCGAACTCAATAATACTCACTACACCATTGCTTTCACCCTCTTTCATATCAGGCTTGGTGGCTTTCACAATCACTTTGCCACCGAAAGGTTTAAGTGAATCCATAAAACCTGCACGATATTCTTGCATTCCTGCTTGGTTCGTAACATTTACTTCACCGATAACATAAGCTGGGGTTGAGAATGCTGAGCCAGTGAAAAGTGCGGTGAAAATTACGGGAATTAATTTAATGAATTTCATCGTTGTTTCCTTGTTAATAGAAAATTATGCTTTCTCTTTAGCAAGCTGTTCCATTGCCATTCTCGCCCAGTTACGCCATTCAATCGCTAAGTGCCATTTATGACCCTCAATCATTTCTTGATCTACTCCTTTTGGCATAAATACACCAAGTAACACTTCGCAACCAGTGTCAGTATTGCGGAACTGGTGGAATGCTGCTACGGCAGTTGAGTGATCACCCTCAATCACAGGGCAAGAAATGTAATTTACATACGGATATTTTGCTTCATCACGAATCGCTTTCGCTTGTGCTGGAGCATTTTCAATATTTGGGTAGAATTTACCGATTAAATTCACTGGTTTATCCCAACAGCCCACGGTTTCAATAATACGGCGATTGCCACCCTCGGTATCTTTAATCATGTAATGCTCAGGGTTCGCTTTCCAGTTGGTTTGCTCGCTGAATGTACGGAAACATTTTAAGAAGTCTTCTGCTTTCAAGCCGTCAACTTGCATCACAGCTTGGCTTAACACCAACTCACCATCGCAAGTGTTTGCGAAGTGTTGGAATTTCACATCCATTTCGTCCATTTCTTGTTTAAGAATACGATCTACACCTTCGTGTCCTAATTTAGTTTTGATTAAATCTAAAGCGATATAAGCACGTTCTAATTCTTTGCGAAGTAATTCAATTTCGCTGATTTCTTGACCGTTGATGATTGAACGAATATTTGACATTTTTGCTCTCCTAATTGAGTGATTAATTACATGAAGCTCGTTGGCTTTCAATGGTTATTATTATAAATTGATTACCAACTGAAACAACCAACAGCAACAAGTGCCAATATAGGGCTAACCATACATTTGAGTTATTTTGTATGGATAACCTAATTCTTCATCTTTATATTGTTGGAGAAATTTTGAAGATTGGGAAAATATAGCTGTCAGCTAAATTTCCTCACTCGGTACTCGTCCAAAATAGCGTTTATATTCCCGACTAAATTGGCTTGGGCTTTCATAACCCACATCATAGGCAATTTGAGAAATGCTATTACCGCCTTGTTGAATTAGGCGTTGGGCTTCGGTTAAACGCAGATTTTTTTGATATTGCAACGGGCTTTGCTGGGTGATTTGGCGGAAATGCTGATAAAAGCCTGATTCACTCATACCGCATAAATTCGCCAACTCGGCAATATTTAACGGATCGTTAAAATGCTGATTAAGCCAAGTGGTCGCCTTAAAAATCCGTTCGGCATGGCTACCTTGTCGGCATAGTTCACGTAGTTTGTCGCCTTGTGGACTGGTAAGCAGATAGTAGTAAATTTCCTGTAAATACAGTGGAGCGAGTATGGCGATCTTTTGTTCTGAGTTTGGTGAATAAAGCAAGGCAAGCAAGCGTTCTAGGGCATTGATTAACTCTTGACTCGGGTTAAATAGCGTTAGAAAATCTTTGGCTTGTACTGTGTTTTTTGCCGAATTGTACAAGTCTAATTGCTGGGCAACTTTGGCAACGATATTTAAATCAAACTGCAATGATAGAGCAAAATACGGCTTATTCGGCGTGGCGTGTTCCACCGTCATCATCACAGGGGTGTTGACAGGGCAAAGGCTCATATTGTCTTGATTAAAACGGCTACATTTATCGCCGATACACAACTGACGTTCGCCCATTAACACCACGCATAAACTGGGGTTTTGGCGAAAGGCGTTCATTGTCATAGGTTTGTCTAAATGGTGTAAAAACAAGCCGTCTATCGGTGTTTGCCAGATGCTGTTTTTGGGGCAAATGGCAAGTAGGGATTGGGTGATGTGAGTAGAAAGCATTTTATAATCCTTAACGTGGGGTTTGGGATATTGTGCAGTATTTTGGGGGATTAGGCAAATATGCGGTCAAATTTTTTCCTTATTTTGCAACTCACACCACAAAATCCAGCACCCCTTGCCATTCTTCAAATAATGGCTGTGCTGGCACTGGCAAATCTCGTTCAAAATAATATTTCATCACCGTTAAAATGGTGGTGGCAAATAAAATGGTTTGAAATTCGCTACACGTTTTATTTTGCTTGGCGACAAATAGGCGTAACTGCTGTTGAATGGACGCAAACATATCTTGATAGAGATGATGGCGTGGCGTGTCAATCTTCCATAAGGCAAGCAAGCTGTGGCGAAGTTCAAACAGGCGGGCGGTTTGTTCGGCGTTAAATTCGCTTAATCGCTCGCAACTTCTCGCATAGTGCTGGATTTGCTCAAATTCGGCTTTAAATTCAGCAATCATCGCCCCTGCCAGCTCGCTTTTGCCGTAAAAATGGCGGTAAAAAGTGGACGTGTTAATCATCGCCCTGTCGCAAATTTCTTGTACGTTGATTTTGTTATACGGTTTTTCATTAAGCAGGCTAATCAAGGCTTGTCGGAGATGTTTTTGTGTGCGTTCTTTTCGCAAATCTTGGCGTAAATCGGTGGTCATCGTCTAATCCTATTGTTAGAGAATTTGCTTTATTGTACTGCATAAGCCTACAAAATTCTATTTTTATATGTTTATGCAGTGGATTTGCAAATATTCTTGCTTGTGGATACAGGGCGTTATTTTTAAAATAGCATTTTTAATTTTCACATAAACAAGAGAAATTGATGAACACCAGTTATAACGCTGATCTGATTATTGACAAGTTCAATAACACCCCTGAATTGATGATCCCTTTGATGATTTTTGCTATGGGATTTGGATTTATTCAATATATTTACGCCTTTTTTATGGCACGCGGCGGCAAGCCGTCGCCGTTTCCGGTGTATATGCACTGCTTTTATTTAGCCCACGATTTTTTATTTGTAACCCTGTTTTATCAATGGTTTCACGAGTACGATTCGCTGGTGTTCCAAGTGGTTTGGCTGGGAATGGTGGCGTTTAATATTTTTGAAATTCACGCCCTGTATGAAGCGATTAAATATGAACGCCAAGAGACTTTTGGTAAGTATTACGATAAGCCTGTAACCGTTAAGCAAGCGACTTTATGGGTGGCTGCGATGACCGTGGTGAGCTTTGTGGTGCTGTGTACGGTGCGTGATTTTATGGGCGATAAGCTGATGTTCTGCATTTTTATTTCTACGAATGTAGTAATGGCAATCGGACCTGCTTTGCATTTTATGGCTCATCGCAAACGAGTAAAAGGGCAACTGGGCTTGGCGTTTTTTATCGTATTAGGCACGATTGCGACTTTCCTGCCACAAGGCTTGGGTATGTACACCACATCTGACCCTGATTATTTTAACCGTCCGTGGTTCTTTGTGTTAGGGGCAGTATGCTTGGCAGTGGCGATTTGGCACTGGGTGAGTGTGTGGAAGTTGCCGAAGCCTGAGTAAAACTCTTTATTTTTTGACCGCACTTTGTAGTATTAGGCAAATGTGCGGTCTTTTTTTTTGCTTGAATTTGCAAGTTTATAGAATTAGGCAAGTTTTCTAACGAAACAGGCTAACCAAAATTTTTAACTCATTCTATAATATACTCATTCCAAAGAGGAATAGTATATTCACCCAAACGGGCAAAACGCCCTTTAAATTATCGGAGTAAGTTATGAAAATTTTTTACAGCACCAGTGCCACAGCGGTTGGCGGACGTTCAGGTCGTACACAATTAGATGACGGTTCATTAGGTTTTGATTTGGTTTCTTTCCAAGAAACTGACAAAAAAGGGGCAAACCCAGAACAGCTTTTTGCCATGGGATATGCAGCGTGTTTTGATAGTGCAATGAATTTGGTGTCTGGACAATTAGGCATTAAACCCACATCAGCAAAAAGCAAAGTCGGCGTAGGTATCGGTCAAAAACCAGACGGTACATTCTCGTTAGACATTGATATTACCATTGAAGTGGCTGGCATCAACGAAGATCAAGCTCGCCAGTTGATTGAACGTACACACCAAGTTTGCCCATATTCCAATGCGGTGCGTGGTAATGTGGAAACCCACTTGCACGTGAATTTAATTCAGTCGTTTGATCTCTAATAGTAGATAATTAGGCAAGCGGTATAGTTTTGTTAATGGTAAAATATTAACAAAATTACACCGCGCTTTTACGTTTTCAGTCCAACTGAAATAAGGAAATCCCATGCTTAATCTTTCAATATTAAATCTAGTTCCCTTACGTCAAGGGCAAAATTTTGTACAAGCTGTCGATGCCATGACTCGCCTTGCCCAACTGGCGGAAAGATTGAATTTTCGCCGTTATTGGATTGCTGAACACCACAATATGCCGAATATGGCGAGCAGTTCTACTCAATTACTCATTCAGCATACGTTGGCAAATACTCAGAAAATTGTTGTGGGAGCGGGGGGCGTGATGTTGCCTAATCACAGCCCATTACAGGTTGCTGAACAATATGGCACGTTAAGCCAGCTTTATCCTAATCGAGTAGAAATTGGTTTAGGACGTGCCCCAGGAACGGATATGCGGACCGCAGCAGCGTTAAGACGTGGCAATATTAATCCTGATTTTGCCGAAGATATTGCTACACTTCGCCGTTATTTTAGTGAAGAAAGTCGCAAGGATAGTGTAAAAGCCTATATGGCAATCGGGCAAAATGTGCCGATGATTATTTTAGGATCTAGCCCAGAATCTGCTTATTTAGCCGCCGAGCTTGGTTTGCCTTATGCCTTTGCTTCACACTTTGCACCACGTTTTTTAGAAATGGCAGTAGAAATTTATCGCCGTGAGTTTAAGCCGTCTGCGGTGTTGGACAGACCTTATGTGATCGTGGGGGCAAATGCTATTGTGGCACAAACTGATAGTGAAGCCGAAAGCCTTGCTACTAGCCAAACTCAACTATTTTTAGGTGTTGTTACTGGGCAAACTAACGCCGTACAACCACCTTTCGAAAGTGAGAAAGCCCTTTGGCAAGGTTTTCATTTACCTTTTATGGGGCAAGAAAAAGCTATGGTGCAAGCTATGACTAGTTGCTCGCTTATTGGTAGCCCTGATACCGTCAAACAACAATTAAATGCCTTGCGTGAGCGAGTGCAATTTGAAGAGTTAATGGCGGTGAGTTATATTTTTGATGAAGATAAGCAGCATAGAAGCTATGAGCTGTTAAATGAATTGGTACAAGAATAGTAAATCCCTTATAATATTTTATAAATTAACCCACTAAAAAAGGAAAGCAAATGAAAACTTCAACTTTTACCGCACAACGTTATTCAACCAAAGTCTTTGATGCAAACCGTAAAATTTCAGCTCAAGATTGGGCAGAAATTCAAGATGCGTTACGTCAAAGCCCGTCTAGCGTGAATATCCAACCTTGGCATTTTATCATAGCCGATGACGATGCAGGCAAAGCACGTATTGCCAAAGCATTTGCCAATTATCCATTTAACGCAAACAAAGTAATAGATGCCTCACACGTTGTTGTTTTTGCTTGTTTAAACCAAGCCAGCGATGAATTTTTAAAAGCTGTATTAGCACAAGAAGATAAAGACGGTCGTTATGCTACGGCAGACCAGAAAAAAGCAGGTAATGACGTTCGCCGTTTATTTTTAAATATTCACCGTGAAGAATTAAAAGATGAGCCAATTTGGTTTGCTAAACAGGTGTATCTAAACTTAGGTTTCACCTTAATGGCAGCGGCTGCCTTAGGTGTTGATAGTGTACCAATGGAAGGGGCTGATTTTGCTACTTTAGATGCTGAATTTGGTTTGAGCGAAAAAGGTTATCATTCGTTGGCTGTGGTGGCTTTTGGCTACCGTGCGGAAGAGGATTTTAATGCAAAATTACCAAAATCTCGTTTGACGGGTGATGTGATTTTTACTAAAGCATGATTGGGAAAGTTATTGGATTTTTCACCGCACTTTTTTGATAAAAGTGCGGTGTTTTTTTTAGACTTTTTGCAAATTTAGAGAATTAGGCAAATATCCTGCTCAATCAAGCTACCCCAAATTTTCCTTAGCCATTACAATTATACACATCAACAATACAAGAGAGTTTAAATTATGGCTATTCAACAAGATTACTTAAAAAATCATTTCAAACATAATGTAGAAGCTGGCAAATTACAATTTGGTGTCGGCTTTGAAACTACGTCCGCAGACGTAGCAGAAGTGTTGGCGACAACCGATTACGACTGGTTATTTATTGATGCAGAACACGGACCGCATACCATTCAAACCATTTTAGATGCCTGCCGTGCCATTGCCCCTTATGGAATGACCCCAGTGGTGCGTGTGCCTGATGCCAGTTCGGGCATTATCAAGCAGTTAATGGACAGTGGCGTGCAAAATATCATATTCCCCAAAGTGGAAACCGGCGAAGAAGCGGAACAAATTATGTACTGGGCGAGCTACCCAGGTCGTGGCAATCGTGGAATGGGTGCACCTGCCGTGCGTGCCAGCCGTTTTGGTGCCTATATGGATTATCAAGATCGCATTGAAGCCGAAAGTATGATGATTTTGCAAATTGAAAGCAAAAAGGGAATGGAAAATCTTGAAGCCATTGTGAAAACCCAAGGTGTGGGGGCGATTTTCTTAGGACCGATTGATTTAGCTGTGGATATGGGGCATGGTTTGAATATTTTCCACCCTGAAGTGGTCGAGGCGATGGATTATATGATTAAACGTATTCAAGAACTTGGCGTGATCGTGGGGACGATTGCCTTGACCCCTGAACAAGCGAAAAAATATGCGGATATGGGGGTGCGTTTTTTGGGTGTCGGTGCGGACACTGGGCTACTCAAAACAATGGCAATGAACACCTTAGCTAGCTACAAAGCTGTGTTATAATTTAAACAATTATTTAATTGGAGGAAATTTTTATGACTTATACTGTAAAAGGCTTCGCTGCGTTATCTGCCACTCAGCCACTTGTTCCCTTTAATGTACCACGCCGTGCTTTGCGTGCAGATGATGTGCAAATTGATATTCTTTACACAGGTGTGTGCCATTCCGATTTACACATGGCTCGTAACGACTGGGGCGTGTCGCAATTTCCTGTTGTGCCAGGACATGAAATTGTTGGACGTGTGAAAGCCGTTGGTTCAAAAGTGAGCAAGTTTAAAGTTGGCGATCTGGTCGGCGTGGGCTGTTTAGTGGATTCTTGCCGTACTTGTAACCCTTGTCAACATGATTTAGAACAGTACTGCGAACAAGGTTCAACGCAAACTTATGGCGGTGTCGATCGCCACGATCACACACCAACTTACGGTGGCTATTCTAAAGAAATTGTAGTGAGTGAAGCGTTCGTGTTAAGTGTGCCTGAAAATTTAGACACCAAAGCGGTACCGCCAGTATTATGTGCTGGGATCACTACTTGGTCGCCATTGCGTCATTGGAATGTAGGCAAAGGCTCAAAAGTGGCAGTTGTAGGTTTGGGTGGTCTAGGACACATGGCGATTAAACTGGCAAAGGCACTGGGTGCGGAAGTGGCGTTATTCACCCGTTCGCCTGCAAAATCGCAAGATGCTTTGCGTTTAGGGGCAAGCCAAATCATCGTTTCTACCAATGAAGAGCAGATGCAAGCGGCAGCAAATCAGTTTGATTTAATCATTGATACCGTGCCATACAGCCACGATGTCAGCCCTTATATGCCGACATTGGCATTAGATGGTACTTTGGTATTTGTAGGGTTGATTGGGCAACACCCTGAATTTTCTACTGCACCATTGATTTTCGGCAGACGTTCTATCGCAGGTTCTGTGATTGGCGGCATTAAAGAAACACAAGAATTATTGGATTTCTGCGGTGAGCATAATATCGTGTCGGACGTAGAAATGATTAATATGGCAGACATCAATACTGCTTATGAACGTATGCTAAAAAGCGATGTGAAATATCGTTTTGTGATTGATGTTGCAAATAGCTTATGATTTGTAGAATTAGGCAAAATTTTGACCGCACATTTGCGGTCATTTTGCTTTAAGCCATATTGATTAATCAAACATTTCCCCATCTCGCAAAATATGTACATTGCCTTTACGTCTTAATAATCCGCAACGGTCAAAATATTCAATTAATTGCACAGTGAGTTTGCGTCCAAATTGGAGTTCATCTCGTAATTGATTGACACAAATATCCCCTTGTTTTGCAATTAATTGCTTGATGACTTTGGCGTGGGCATATAGGTTTTCGGTTAAGAAAAAACGATCCTTGATAATCGGGGTTAAATAGCCTAATTTTCCCGCTTTATAACAAAAATTTCGCATTTGGTTTTCATCAATGGATAAGGCATTTGCCATATCTCTCACCCACAACGGTTGCCCATTTTGTTGCACAAATTCGTCTAGCACCAATTTCCATAAGGCTTGTTCTTCTGCATTAAACTCAATTTTATGTTCAGGCAGATGCAACCAGCCACGTGTTTGTTGTAATTTCCCTTGAGCTAATAATTCATCTATAAAATGGTAGATCAATTTTTCAGGCTGATTAAGTGTGGCAATGCGGTATAAACGAGCTTTGCCTAAGCCGACTTGATCGGAATGTTGTTGATGATAATTGGAAAGTGCGGTCAAAATTTGCTGATTTTTTTCTGCTTGATAATCTTGATTAAAACACCATTGCTGAAAACGTACAGCGTGATTTTGTTGCAAAATAGTGGCTAAGTCCGCTTCATTTAACTGTTCAATCCATAATAAATAAGACACTTCAACGGCAGTTTGTTGTAAATATAGTGCAATACGGTCATTGATATTTTCTGCTTGTTGCAAATTCTGTAAGAATTTTAACCGCACTTCACTGCGTTTATGGCGTTTGGGGGAGTTAATTTCGATGACTTTTGCTCCAGCAATTAATTGCTTATTATCGCCACTGCGTAAAATTAATTTATCCGCAAAGCTCAAAAATAGCGATTTATCTAAGATAATTTCTGCTAAGGCTTGTGTTTGTGGTGGTAACGTTTTTGTTGTGAGCAAAGACAATTTACCAACAGTATGATTAGTCGCATGATAAAGATGTATCGCTTGGTTTTCTGCTAAAGGTATTTCTGGATTAAGCTGAACGGTAATGCGATCTGTGGCAAATTGTGGTGGTTGATTAAATAACCAGTCCCCCCGTTGAATTGAGCTACGCTCAATATCAGTATGAATATTTAATGCTAACCGTTGTCCTGCCAACCCTTGTTTACTCGGTTGATTTTGGGCATGAATATTTTTCACGCGGACTCTTTCGCCGTTAGATAAAAACAGCTCATCATCAATGTTTACCTTACCACTAAATGCTGTACCAGTGACCACTGTACCAGCCCCTTTTACACTAAAAATACGGTCGATAGCGTAGCGGAAAGGTTTATTGGGGTCAGCTAAATTTGGCAGTGTAGTTAAAAAATCACGTAATTCGGCGATGCCTTGTTGGGTAGTCGCAGATGTGACGAAAATTGGGCTATCGGCTAAAGAGTGGTAATTAGCTTTGATTGTGTGTTTAAGTGCATCGATCTGGCTTGAACTCGCTTTATCAGCTTTGGTTAAGACGATCAGAATTTTATTGAGTTGCAACTGACGTAAAATGGCTAAATGTTCCACTGTTTGAGCTTGAATCCCGTCATCAATGGCAATAATCAGCATGGCATAATGAATTCCCCCCAAGCCAGCCAACATATTCGGCAAAAATTTTTCGTGACCGGGAACATCAATAAATCCAAGTGTTTTATCACCTAAGGGCAAATAAGCATAACCCAAATCAATGGTCATTCCACGTTTTTTTTCTTCGGGTAAATGAGCAGTATTTGTGCCAGTTAATGCCTGCAACAAGGCGGTTTTGCCATGGTCAACGTGACCAGAAGTAACAATAATCATAAGGCTTGTAAACTCTCTAACAGATGATCGACATTTGCTAATGAACGTATATCCAACCAAATTTTATCTTGTTCCATTCTGGCAATTATTGGCGTTGGTAGTTGTTTTAGCCGTTGTAAAAGTGCGGTTAATTTTCCGTTAGTTTGGTTTGCTATGGTGACTGCAACCGATGGAATTTTGGCTAACGGTTGTGAACCACTACCAATTTGTGCATAACTTGCTTCGATTTGCAGGGAAAATTCGGGCAAATATTGCGATAATTGTTCTTTCACTCGTTCCGCTTTTTCATTTAATTGTGCTATGGATTGAGTGAGTAAGCGTAAGGTTGGCAAGGTTTCGATTAATTTTTCAGGTTGTAGATACAGGCGTAAGGTGGCTTCTAAGCCAGCTAGAATCACTTTATCACAACGTAGAACGCGTTTAAGTGGGTGTGCTTGTAATTGATCAATAAGAGATTTCTTACCCACAATAATACCAGCTTGCACACCGCCGAGCAGTTTGTCCCCAGAAAAAGAAATTAAGTCCACGCCTTGTGCCAATTTTTCCTGTACTGTTGGTTCTTTTGGTAAGCCGTACTGCGTTAAATCAATTAATGCTCCAGAGCCAAGATCGCTAATCACAGGAATATTAAATTGCTTACCTAATTCGGTAAGTTTATGTTCTTCAACTGAATGGGTAAAACCACAAATTTGATAATTACTGTTATGTACTTTCATCAGAAAAGCAGTATTCTCGTTGATTGCGTTTTGATAATCTTTTAAATGCGTACGATTAGTGGTGCCGACTTCTACCAGTGTACATCCCGCTTGAGCCATAATATCAGGAATCCGAAATGCACCGCCAATCTCAATCAGTTCTCCACGAGAAATAATCACTTCTTTGCCTTGTGCAAAGGTGGCAAGCATTAACAATACTGCAGCTGCATTATTATTCACGACACAAGCCGCTTCCGCTCCCGTAAGTTGATTAAGTAATTCACTAATATAATGATCTCGATGACTACGTTTTCCTATCTCTAAATCATATTCCAATGCCACATTACCTGCCATAGCATTTACAGCGGCTTGTTGAGCGGTTTCAGACCACAATGCACGTCCTAAATTCGTGTGTAACACGGTGCCTGTTAGGTTATGCACTGATTTAATTTGTACTTGGTTTTGTTGAATTAATTGATAACGAATTTCCGTAATTGTATGGTCAATATCGTTGAAATAATTGGGAAGTTGCTGTGTTTCTTTGATTTGCTCTCGAGCCAGTTGCAAAATCTGACGAATCATATTGACGACCGCCGTATGTCCAAATTGATCCACTAGCAATTCACCCTGTGGTGTTTTGAGTAATTTATCTACTGATGGTAATTGTTGAAAAAGTGCGGTCATTTTGTGTCCTGTTTTGTTGAACGTTGGGGTATTATACTATAACTTACCACGCCTTTTTTACCTTATCTTCCAACCCTTGTAAAATTGGTTCAGCGATAAAATCGGGAAGATGGCGATGCGGAATTTGAGCTAAACGTGGCAGTGTTTGGCTAATCTCATGTAGAATTTCTTCAACATTTTCCTTGGCAAATCCAGCTAGTTTTGCAGTTTGGAAAATATGGCGGAGTTGGATCTTATCCCATAAATAATGCTTATTTTCACCGTGCCATGCCATTGCCATTTTAATTTTTTGACGTTGTAATCCTTTTGGATTAATCAATGGATAGGCTGACATCACGTCATAAAATGGGGTTAATCGATATCGGTTGCCTTGTTCAAGAAAAAGGCTGAAATTTTTCGTATGCCCATCAATAGCACACAAAAGCCAAAATAAAATCTGTGCTTTGAAAAAAGCCTTGCGGTCATTAAGCGGATTTGCAGAACTATTTAACAATCGCATAATGGTGAGAATCCCTGCTCCACCGTCTGATTCATATTTTCTAGCAGGGGCAATATTCAAGGCTTGGCAAAGATCTTCTTGTGGTAAACGTACCAGCCAATTTTGCGACTTTGCCCAGCGGCGATCAAAACGCTCTACAATTAACACTTTGGTTTCACCGAAATAACGAATTTTTGCATTAGGAACGTCCAAGCCAAATAAACGCAAAATCTCAAGGCAAAGCCATTCATTTTCGCAACTCATTGAAAGATCAAGCTGACCTTGTGCTACCAGTCCGATAGGGAGCTTGAAAATATGGCTAGTTGCCGTAGAGTAGTGCGGTCGTTTCCATTGATTTTCGTGAAAAAGTAACGCTGTTTTTTCTTGTGCCCCAGCTAGCGAAATGCGGAAATCATCCGTTTGCTCCATTCCCAACGGCAGAGATTGATAATTTTTTAATAATGCTTCAATCTCATGCTCATTCAATGACGTAGCATTTACTTGCCGAATAGAATAAGGTAAATCTCGATAGAGCTGAATTGCTCCGACACAATCTTGTCCAATAGCGGAAAGTAAATCAAAAGGTGTTTTGGTATTTATTTGAAAACGTTGTTGGATCCGAGAACGAATCTGATCATTATCGGGTAATAAATTATCAAAAAAGTTAAACACCACATCGCCTTTGTAAATTTTATTCGACAATGGCAACGAAAGCGAAATAGCTCGTGAGCGGGGGGAATTTAACCAATTTGGACTATATTGAAACTCCGTTGCACCATTAGCTAATTTACGCCATTGACCAATGTGAATGCCATTCATAGCAATATTAAGTATATTTTCCATTACCAAATCTCATCATCATCACCAATGTGATATATTGCACTTTCTTCCGCCATGCTAAGTATTGTCGCTGTGTCATCGTTTTTTGTGGCTAATATTTGCCCTTGCGTTGGGCGAGATTGTACGATAAGTTCCAATTCTAGTGCCGTCAGAATTTTGAACAAAGTTTCTAATTTTGTACTTTCAGGATTGTTTTCAAACACGGAAACTGTTGCTTGCTTGGTGGCAGCTCGCTTCGCCACATCCACTTGAGAAAGTTCGGCTTGATAACGAAACTCCCGAATAACCTGTGCTAATGCTTTTGCGCTAGTGATGCTTAATGCCATAATTTATTCGTTATACTTTGAAAAGGATGTTTGGCATTATATCCCTTAAAAGGGATTGTTGCAAGAATATCCTTTTTAGGGGTTATTAATCGGGTAAAAAGGTTGTTTGACAAAAAATGACATTATGCTAAAGTTGCCATCAATTTTGGAAAGTAGGCGTATCCGGTGATGCGGCAGGACTTCAAATCCTGTTAGGGCTGCCAGCAGTCCTAGGTGGGTTCAACTCCCATTACTTTCCGCCAATCTTGCTATTTGCTAATAGTCGCTGTCGCTACTAGAACCGATATAGTCTGCAAATTCTTCTGCATAAAAACCATGTGAAAGCATATAACGCCAGATTTTTTGTTTGGTTTTCAAATCCAGTTTATTTTGATATTGGGGAAATTTTCGGTTTAAAACGCTTAATGCAATATCTGACCAGTTTATTTCGCTTTGCTCAATTACGTTTTGAATAATCTGCGAACTCACCCCTTTTAATTGGCGTAATTCTTGTTTAATTCGATTTGCACCATAACCCCGATTGGCTCGAAAGTTTAGGTAATTTTCGGCAAAACGTTGATCACTTTGCCAGTGGCGTTGTTGGCAATGTGCTAGTGCCTGATCGATATCTTCTTGGCTAAAGGCTTTTTGTTGCATTTTGCAACGAATTTCATATTCGCTGTAATCACGGCGAACCAGTAGGTTAATCAGATAATTTAGGGCGAGAGATGACATGGATTATTCCCTACATAGTTGAAAAAAGTGCGGTTAGAAATACCGCACTTTGGGATATATTGTATGTGATGCTTAGAAATCTAAATCATTTACTTCGTCATTGATTTCATCACTTTGATCTTTATCATTATCATCCGATGGCAACAAGGCTTGTTCAGGATTTTCTAATAAAGCTGTCTTAATTTTATCTTCTAATTCTGCGGCTGCTTCAGGATTGTCTTCTAACCATTTGATCGCATTCGCTTTACCTTGCCCGATTTTTTCACAATTGTAAGCATACCAAGCCCCAGATTTGTTGACTAATTTTTGTTTAACACCAAGTTCAATTAGCTCACCATTTTTCGAGATACCCGCACCATAAAGAATTTGGAATTCGGCTTGACGGAACGGAGCTGCAAGTTTATTTTTCACTACTTTGACCCGAGTATCATTACCAATAATCTCATCACCCTCTTTCACTGCACCGATACGGCGAATATCTAAACGCACAGATGAATAGAATTTTAGTGCGTTACCGCCAGTGGTGGTTTCTGGATTGCCAAACATCACACCGATTTTCATTCGAATTTGGTTGATAAACACTACTAAACAATTAGAGTTTTTAATCTGACCGGTTAATTTACGCAACGCTTGTGACATTAAACGGGCTTGCAAACCAACGTGAGAATCGCCCATATCCCCTTCGATTTCAGCTTTTGGGGTTAATGCAGCGACAGAGTCCACAATAATCACATCAATCGCCCCTGAACGTACTAAGGCATCACAGATTTCTAGCGCCTGTTCACCATTATCAGGTTGAGAAATAAACAGTTCTTTGACATCAACCCCTAATTTTGCTGCATAAATTGGGTCTAAGGCATGTTCCGCATCAATAAAGGCACAGACTTTGCCTGCTTTTTGTGCTTGTGCGATCACGGAAAGGGTTAATGTAGTTTTACCTGATGATTCTGGACCAAAGATTTCAACAATACGTCCCATTGGTAAACCACCAATACCTAATGCTACATCTAAACCGATTGAACCTGTTGAAATAGATTCTACATCAAGGGTTTGTGAATCGCCTAACTTCATAATCGCCCCTTTGCCGAATTGTTTTTCAATTTGACCGAGAGCGGCTGCTAGTGCTTTTGCTTTGTCTTCTTGTGAGTTATTTTCTTTTGCGGTTGGTTTTGCTTTCGCTTTGTTATCTTTAGCCATTGTGTGACCCTTTTGGATGTTTGTTAAGCTGTAAATTTGAGCATATACTATCTGTTATTAAAAACAGTATCAAGTGTTTTTTTGATCTTTTTCTGAAAAGTATGATCTGGATTCCAAATTTAAGAAATTTTTGAGTATCCACAAACCATATTCCGACATATAGGATTCTGGGTGAAACTGCACCCCAAAAATCGGTAAGGTGCGATGTTGGCATGCCATAATAATCTCATCATCGCAAGTGGCGGTAATCTCTAATTCAGTGGGGAAATTTTCTGTTGAAACTGCCCAAGAGTGATATAAGCCAATCTCAAAATGGTTGGGTAAACCTTGAAATAAAACCGAATTTGATTGCACTTTTAAATGGCTTTTTTGACCATGTCGAACATTGGGTAAATTAAACAATGTCGCCCCAAAAAATTCACAAATTGTCTGATGACCTAAACACACCCCTAAAATCGTTTTCTGTTGGTAAAAACGTGTTAGCATGGCAAAAAGTTGTGGGTAGCTTTTTGGTATATCTGGACCTGGTGAAATCAGAATATGACTGTAATCTTCAAGCCTATCAAGGCTTAAATTTTCCACATTTATCACATCGAATTGCACATGCAAACGGCGGATTAAATCCACTAAATTATAGGTGAAAGAATCGTGATTATTAATAATAGCAAGTTTGGTCATGGTCTTTTGAGTAGAAAAATAAACGCTTGCCATTATAAATGATTAGGCTAAACTTGAGCATATTTTGTTTGATTTATTTACTCTTTTATGCCGTTTAACGCTTTTATTGCACAAGCCAATCAGTTTGGGAAACAACGCCAACCATTTTTCTTTCTGGTTGATTTCGAACAGAAAAAACCGCTGATTTTGCCTCTTGAGAAAATGGAAAAACAAGGGCTGTTTTTTGATTTACAAGGCAAAACGAATTATCCAACTGAAAAAGTGCGGTCAAAAAAAGCCTTAAATTTAACCGCACTTGCCATGTCAAAAAGTGAATATCAATGGGGTTTTGAAGTCGTTCAACAAGCCTTGCAAAAAGGTAATTCCTATTTGTTAAATCTTACTTATCCTACTGAAATAAAAACTAATTTTTCTTTATTAGAGGTTTTCGAGCAAGCCCAAGCAAAGTACAAACTTTATTATCAAAATCATTTTGTTTGTTTTTCGCCAGAATGTTTTGTCAGAACACAACAAAATCAAATTGTTACTTATCCCATGAAAGGTACTATTGACGCTACGTTACCTAATGCAGAACAACAATTAATGGCATCTCAAAAAGAGCAATCAGAGCATTACACGATTGTCGATTTGATGAGAAATGATTTAGCTACTGTGGCGAAAAATATTGAAGTTCGCCGTTTTCGTTATGTAGATCGTATTGAAACTGAAAAAGGGGCAATTTTACAAACAAGTTCGGAAATTGTCGGTGAACTTGCGGAAAATTGGCAAGAAAAGATTGGGAATATTTTAGCCAAACTTTTGCCTGCTGGCTCAATTAGTGGAGCGCCTAAAGAAAAAACGGTGGAAATTATCCAACAAGCGGAAAAGAAAGAACGGGGTTATTATACAGGCATCTTTGGCATTTTTGACGGTGAGAACATAGACAGTGCAGTAGCTATTCGGTTTATTGAACAATGTGGTGAAAAAATGCTTTTTCGTAGTGGTGGTGGCATCACAAGACAAAGCCAATTAGAGCAAGAATATGCTGAATTATTGCAAAAAGTTTATATCCCATTAAGGAAAGCATTATGATATTTCCGTTATTTGAAACCATTTGTCTTGAACAGGGTATAGTTAGAAATATCGCTTTACATCAACAGCGTTATGAGAAATCATTATCGCTATTTTATAGTGGAACTGCGGTTAAAGTTCACGATCTTTGGCAAATTATTGTAGAAAATAGTCAATTTTACACCGCACTTGATAGCCCTTTAATTCGTTGTCGCATTGCTTATAATCATCAACATTATGCTGTGCAATTTTTCCCTTATCAACGCAAAATCTATCGTTATTTTCAACCTGTGATTTGTGACGATATAGATTATTCATTGAAATATCAGGATCGTTCCCTGCTCAATCAATTAGTTAAGCAAAAAGGTCTGGCTGATGAAATTATGATTATTAAAAAAGGTCACGTTACCGATTGTAGTATTGGCAATTTAGTGTTTCGTCAGGGAAAAGATTGGTTTACACCTAATACGCCATTATTAAAAGGTACGCAACGAGAGTTTTTGTTACAACAAAGCAGACTGCAAGAAATACCTATTTTAGCCGAAGATGTGCGTCATTTTGACGAAATTAGGTTGATTAATGCAATGAATAGTTTGGATTAAATTAGGAATAAAAAGATGGATTTACACAATATTCGAGAAGATTACAGTAAACAGGCGTTATCTCGTAAACAATGCCTTGCCGATCCATTAAAACAATTTGAACGTTGGTTAAATGAAGCGATAGTTGCCAAAGTGTGTGAGCCAACCGCAATGAATGTGGCAACGGTGAATGAACAAGGTAAGCCAACTAGCCGAGTGGTGTTGTTAAAAGAAGTGAATGAGCAAGGGTTTGTTTTCTTTACTAATTATCAGAGTCAAAAAGGGCGAGCGTTACAACATACACCGTTTACGGCTTTAAATTTCTTTTGGGGTGAATTAGAGCGACAAGTCAGAATTGAAGGCAGAGTGGAAAAATTACCCGCTGTACAATCCGATGAATATTTTGCATCACGTCCTTATACCAGTCGAGTAGGTGCATGGGCGAGTGAGCAAAGTGCGGTGATTTCTAGCAAAAATGTGTTATTAGCCAAAGCAGCACAGATAGCAGCTAAACACCCATTAAATGTGCCACGTCCACCGCATTGGGGTGGTTATATCGTGATTCCTGAGATGATCGAATTTTGGCAAGGTCGCCCGAGCCGCCTACATGATCGTATTCGTTATCGGTTGGAAAAAGAGCATTGGGTGATAGAAAGATTATCGCCATAAGTCGAAAATAAGATGTTGCATTTAGCGTAAAAATTGATTAGTATTTAGGAACTGCCTAGCGGTAGCTGCTACTACCACTAGGACTTTAGTTAAATTATTAGTAGGCGGGTAGAGCCATAGCTAATAAGATAACAAGGATTAACAACTTAATTATCATAATCCAGTTCCTTTTTGTAAGCCCCACTCTACACAGCGTGGGGTTTGCTGTTTCTAGCCCTACGCTAGATGGTTCTTATAATCGTCGTTTATATAGCCCCTTTTCACATTCAATAAGTTCTTCTAATTCTAGTGTCAATAATTGCCCTAACAGGATATCAACTGAAATTTTGGACTGTTCCGCCAGTTCATCAATACTAATGGGGTTATAGCCGATTAAAGCATATAAATCAGGATATGTTGGCTCAATAACATTAAAAGGTAACTCTGTATTTTGACTAGTCGTGTTGGGAGCAAAGCCATTCATGGGTAACGAATAAGGAGCGAGATTTTCAATAATATCCTGCACCGATTCCACTAAATTTGCCCCTTGTTTAATCAGATGATGGCAGCCTTGGCTATATTGATTATGCAAATTACCAGGTAAGGCAAATACATCTCGATTTTGCTCTAGGGCATAACGGGCGGTAATTAGTGATCCGCTTTTTTGATTTGCTTCGACTACCAACACGCCTTGCGACATGCCACTAATAATGCGGTTTCGTCTTGGGAAGTTAGTGGCAACGGGCGGTTGGTTGGGTAAAAATTCCGATACCAACGTGCCATTATTCACTAGAATTTGTTCCGCTAATCCTTTATGCCGACTAGGATAAATTTGTTGTAATCCACTGCCTAATACAGCAATCGTTTTACTTTGCATTTCAACCACTGCTTTGTGTGCGAAACCGTCAATTCCAATCGCTAATCCACTGGTAACAATAAATCCTGATCGAATCAATTCTGTGGCAAAATATTTAGCCCAATATTCACCGTAATTAGAGCAATCCCGACTACCTACAATCGCCAGTTGAGCCAGATTTAGATTTTCCACATTGCCTTTTACAAATAACAAGGGCGGAACGGAATTAATTTGCTTTAATAATTGCGGATATTCTGCTTGATAGTAAGCCACAATATGATGATTTGTATCGGTTTGTTGCCATTCTAGTGCTGGTTCAATATATTTTTGTTCTGGGTGAAACCAACGTTGAATTTGTTTCGCTTGCCAACCAATGTGATGAAAAGCGGTTTCATCGTAATCTAACAGGGTTTGTGGTGTGATTTGAGTTAAAATTTCTTGAATTGCATTTGCACCAAGATTAGGTACTTGCATTAGACGTAATAAGAGTTCGATATTTTGCATGAGAATGATAAAAGTGCGGTTGGTTTTTCGGAAATTTTAGGTTATAAGTCGAAAGGAAAAGAGTCGAGATTTTTTGCTAGATTTTGGAATCAAGATCACAAAATCTCATTTTTTGACTAACAGTCATTTTTCTCTTATTATGCTCAAAATTCACAACATAAAGGATATTTCATGAATATATTTGAAATCGCACGCAATAGTGAGGGACACAGTTTCGGGATCAATGCCAAAATGGCAAACCGTCATGGCTTAATCGCTGGGGCAACGGGGACAGGGAAAACCGTCACTTTGCGTAAATTAGCGGAAGAATTTAGTGATAACGGCGTACCTGTATTTTTGGTCGATGTAAAAGGCGATCTTTCAGGTATGACGGTGAAAGGCACCATGCAAGGCAAAATTGCGGAACGTATTGAACAGTTTAGCTTAGGTGGTGAAAGCTATTTAAACGGTTATCCAGTTTCTTTTTGGGATGTATTCGGCGAAACAGGGATTCCATTACGTACCACAATCTCAGAAATGGGTCCATTGTTGCTTTCTCGTTTATTAAATCTCAATCCAACTCAAGAAGGCTTATTAAATATTCTATTCCGTGTGGCAGACGATAAAGGGTTGTTGCTTATTGATTTGAAAGATCTGCGTGCGATGTTGAAATATCTCGCCGATAACGCTAAGGAATTTCAATTACAATATGGCAATATTTCCGCTGCCAGTGTGGGGGCAATTCAGCGTGCCTTATTGACCCTTGAAAATGAGGGGGCAGAAAAATTATTTGGTGAGCCTGCATTAAATTTGGAAGACTGGTTACAAACTCGTGATGGACGTGGCGTAATTAATATTTTGAATTCAGAAAAATTAATTAATTCATCTCGTATGTACAGTGCCTTTTTGTTGTGGTTAATGGCTGAATTATTCGAGCAATTACCTGAAGTGGGTGATCCAGATAAACCAAAATTTGTGATGTTCTTTGATGAAGCTCATTTGTTATTTGATGGTGCCCCAAGTGTCTTAATTGAAAAAGTGGAGCAAGTAGTCCGTTTAATTCGTTCTAAAGGCGTGGGTATTTATTTTGTCACGCAAAATCCATTAGATTTGCCAGAAACTGTGTTAGGTCAACTGGGTAATCGTGTCCAACATGCGTTGCGAGCCTTTACGCCGAGAGATCAAAAAGCGGTGAAAACTGCAGCCGAAACGTTCCGTGCCAATAAAGGTGTGAATGTGGTGGAAGCCATTACCACCTTAGGCGTAGGCGAGGCGTTAGTTTCATTCCTAGATGAAAAAGGGATGCCAACACCAGTGGAAATTGCGACCATTTATCCACCAAAAAGCCAGCTTACACCATTAACGCAAGAGCAACGTCAAGCGTGGGTTAAAGATGATGATTTGTTTGCTTATTATAACAATTATGTAGATAACCATTCTGCCTTTGAGATGTTAGCGGAACAAGCTAATTTAGATCAGGTGGCACAACAACAAGCTCAACAAGCGGAACAACAAGAAAGCGAGGGTGTATTGGGTTCGTTGAGTCGAATGATTTTTGGCACTAAAAAACGCGGAGAAAAATTAACCGTGACAGAAGAAATTGTCAGTGGTTTAAGTAAATCGGTGGGACGAAGTATTCGTTCTCAAATTACCCGACAGATTACAAGGGGAATTTTAGGGGCGTTAACGAAGTAAATTTTTCCAATATAACCTGTTCGTAAAAGTGCGGTGCAAAAAATAAGAATTTTTTCACTGCACTTTTTTATAAAGAATTAGCAATATTTATTGATAATAATTATCATTAATATTATTATTGGCTCGAAATTTTAGCGGTTTATTTTTTAAACAACCTTAAATTGGAGCTTAAAATGAAAAAAAATTTTGCCTTCTCTACGCTCGCTATGAGCCTTTCCTTTGTGTTTCTTCCTAGTAGTTTTGCTTATGCTAAAAGTGAAGAATGCCAACAAGACCCCAGTCTAAAACAATGCAAAAATGTGCTTGACCCGATCATTGTGAGTGCTAACCGCAGTGCCACTGACAGTGCTAAATTTGTGGGACAAGCCACCAAATTTGAGTCGGATAAATTGTTAGCTCAAAGCCGTTTAATTGATGTATTGGGCGACAGTCCAAATATTACCTTTGGGCGAGATATGAGCCGTCAAATCGGACAAAACTTTAAGGTGCGTGGCTTTGGTTACGGTGATATTGAACGTGTGATTATTCAACAAGATGACGTGCCACGCGATCCAACTCTATTTTCCAACCACATTTCCAGTTTTAGAACCGATACGGATATTCTGAAAAATGTGGAAACCGTCAAAGGGGCGTCCTCTATTTTGCACGGTTCGGGTGCGATTGGTGGGATTATCAGTATGACCACCAAAGAAGCGGCAGATTATCTTCGTCCAGGGCAACAATATGGTGCAACCATTGGTGGACGGTTAGAATCCAATAATATGCGAAGCGGTATGGTGCAACTTTATGCTCGCCCGAATTCTGCCCCAATAGATGTACTATTCCACGCCAAACGTGCCTTACATGGCAATGTGAAAATTGCCGATGGCGGACAAGATGGCGATACGCATAACAAAAATGATGAAAAAATTAATAGTTATTTTGCCAAATTTGGTTGGGATATTAATGCGGATAATCGTTTAACCCTTTCCGCTTTCAATTACACCGACAAACTCAATACAGGCTGGCAAACGTTATATCATGATTATGATGAAGATAACCCAGTACGAGGCAAACTGACCCAAAAAGATTATGTGTTGACCCATCAATATAATCCAGATAATCCGTGGATTAATCTGACATTGCGAGCATTTTATTCTGAAGCCAAATATCACCGCATTAATGAAGGTTCAGATGATGGTTATGGCAATCCTTATAAAAGCGACTATGCCAATATTGATAAACGCTACGGCTTTTCTGCCAAAAATATTGCCAAATTTCAAACAGGCAGTTTAGATCACGAATTGGTACTAGGGGCGGATTATAAACACAAAAAAATGGATGCCAAATTCTTCACATTAGAAGGTGAATCGGATATGGGTTCATTCCCAAATACTAGCCACGATATTGGATTATATTTCCAAGATAATATTCAATTTAACCGTTTCACTTTCACCTTAGGCGGACGTTATGATGTATTTAAACGTGAAGTGAAAAAAGAAGGTGGACAATCCTACGAGAAAAAACGTTTCTCCCCACGTGTTGCGTTAAGTTATGAAGTGTTAGACGGCGTAAATTTACTGGCAGGTTATTCCGAAACTTTTCGCGCTCCAACCCCAGCGGAAACATCTCCTTATGGTATGTTAAATCCATATTATTTCTATCTGCCAAATCCAGATTTGAAACCTGAAATTGCGAAAGAATATGAAGTGGGCTTCTCGGTGTCCAAAAACAATTTATTTGATTTAGGGCATGCGATTTACTTCAAAACCACTTACTTTAACGGCAAAATCAAGGATATGATTTCCCTTCAGGCAATCCCAGAATTAGGTTTACCTCCAGAAAGAATGAATCCAAGAGTTCAAAATCAGTATGCTAAATATCTCAATGTATCTAATGTAAAACGTACTGGGGTAGAAGCTGAACTTAAATATGCCATTGGCAATTTATTATTGAGCGGTAGCTATGGTCATTTGAAATTAACCAATACCGAAACAGGAAAACGTGTCAGCACCTTTGCCGATCGCTTGACCGCAGGTGTTACTTACACTTACACCCCTTGGGATTTAACCACAGGATTAAAAGTTAATCATTGGTTTAAACCAAAAGCTGATACCTTTGATTATTATGCCAGAGGCGAGCATTACTCCTATGTCAACGGTAGCTTTACCCAAGTAGATTTCAACGGTATTTGGCAACCGAAAAACACTGGATTTAGCTTTATTGATCAAGATCTTAAAGTAATGTTTGGGGTAAATAATCTATTTAACAAAAAATACAAACCTGCCGGCACATTAGATGTTACTGCCACAGGCGGACCAGGGCGTAATTTCTATGTTCAGGTGGAAAAACGGTTTTAAGGAAAGGTAAATAGCAAAAAAGTGCGGTGAAAAACAAAAGAATTTTTCACCGCACTTAATCGTTTTATTTAACTGTCAATATTACGCTTTTGGACCTGCTGCCACTAACGCTTTACCTTCTGCAGTTACAGTATATTTTTCAAAGTTTTTCACAAAACGGTTAGCTAAATCTTCTGCTTTTGCTTGCCATTGTGCTTTGTCTGCATAAGTATCACGTGGATCTAAGATCGCAGGATCAACGTTTGGTAAGGCAGTTGGCACTGCTACATTGAAGATTGGCAATGTTTTGGTTTCTGCTTTGTCGATTGAACCGTCTAAGATCGCATCGATAATACCACGTGTATCTTTGATTGAGATACGTTTACCTGTACCGTTCCAACCTGTGTTGACTAAGTACGCTTCTGCACCAGCAGCTTCCATACGTTTAACTAACACTTCAGCGTATTGCGTTGGGTGTAAACTTAAGAACGCTGCACCGAAACAGGCTGAGAATGTTGGGGTTGGTTCAGTGATACCACGTTCTGTACCTGCTAATTTCGCAGTGAAACCAGACAAGAAGTAGTATTTAGTTTGTTCTGGCGTTAATTTAGATACTGGCGGTAACACACCGAACGCATCTGCAGTTAAGAAAATTACTTTTTTCGCATGACCTGCTTTAGATACTGGTTCAACGATGTTTTCAATATGATAAATTGGGTAAGAAACACGAGTGTTTTCAGTTTTTGAACCGTCTGCAAAGTCAACAGAACCGTCAGCACGAACTACCACGTTTTCTAATAACGCATCACGTTTGATCGCACCATAGATGTCAGGTTCGTTTTCTTTAGATAGGTTGATAGTTTTTGCATAGCAACCACCTTCGTAGTTGAATACACCGTCATCGTCCCAACCGTGTTCATCATCACCGATTAATTTACGTTTAGGGTCAGTTGAAAGGGTGGTTTTACCTGTACCAGATAAACCGAAGAATACAGCAACATCACCATCTTTACCTACGTTAGCAGAACAGTGCATTGATGCGATACCGCGTAATGGTAGGAAGTAGTTCATCATGGAGAACATACCTTTTTTCATTTCACCGCCGTACCAAGTACCGCCGATTAATTGCACGCCTTCAGTAATGTTGAATGCGACAAAGTTTTCACTGTTTAAGCCTTGTTCTTTCCAATTTGGATTGGTGACTTTAGAACCATTCATTACCACGAAATCAGGTTTGAAGTTCGCTAATTCTGCTTCGCTTGGGCGAATGAACATATTTTTCACAAAGTGAGCTTGCCATGCCACTTCAGTAACGATACGTACCGCTAAACGAGTATCAGCATTAGCACCACAGAACGCATCAACTACGAATAAACGTTTACCAGAAAGTTGGTTAGTGACTAATGATTTTAAACTTTTCCAAGTTTCTTGATTCATTGGTTTGTTGTCGTTTTTAGCTGCTTCACTTGTCCACCAAACGGTGTCTTTTGATTTGTCATCTAAAACAATATATTTATCTTTTGGTGAACGACCTGTGAAAATACCAGTATCAACGGCAACTGCACCAGTTGTGGTTACAATACCTTTTTCATAACCTTGTAAACCTTCTTTGGTTTCTTCTGCGAATAGGAGTTCATAACTTGGGTTATGAACAATTTCTTTTACGCCGTTAATACCAAGGTCGCTAAGTTCTTTGATTACTTTGTTTAAGTCAGTCATAAATTACCTCATTAGAGTTAGAAATTAAAAAATAAAACATAGACTATTCTATTACTTTTTTAGAAGAAAAAACGTTAACTAGATCAAGTTTCTGAAAAAAAGTTGATTTTTTATATATTTTTTTGATATGGATCAAGTAGAAATTCATATCATGACTCGTATATCAACATTTTTCTCCAAAAAAGGAAAAAATTAACGTTTATCCTATAAACAAACCCACTATTTTTTCTTAGTCGGACGTTGCCAACCTTGAATGTGGCGTTGTGGCACTCGGCTAATCACTAGCTCATTTTCTTCCACATTTTTGGTGATAGTGGTTCCTGCACCGATAGTTGCACCGTTCGCAATCGTTACTGGGGCAACCAGTTGAGCATCAGAACCGACAAACACGTTATCACCGATCACGGTTTTAAATTTATTTGCACCGTCATAGTTACAGGTAATCACGCCAGCCCCGATATTAACGTTGGCACCGACTTCTGCATCGCCGACATAAGTCAAATGATTGACTTTAGAGCCTTTACCAATGGTGGCTTTTTTGATTTCCACGAAATTACCAATATGGGTTTCTGCACTTAATTCTGCTCCAGGGCGTAAACGGCTAAATGGTCCGATAGCGGATTTTTCACCGATAGTACAATCTTCTAATACTGAATAAGGTTTAATTTCCACATTATCACCAATTAACACATTTTTCAGTACACAACCCGCTCCGATTTTTACTTCATTGCCTAATTGAACTTTACCTTCAATAATCACGTTAACATCAATTTCGCAATCTTTACCATGGCTTAATTCGCCACGTAAATCAAAGCGTTCAGGATCTGCCAAGCTCACACCTGCTAATAATAAACGACTAGCTTGTTTACGTTGGTAATAACGTTCTAACGCATTGAGTTGCAAACGATTATTTGCTCCCTCTACTTCCATAATATCGTCTGCTATCACCGCAGCAACTTGACAACCGTCTTGATTTGCCAGCCCGATCACGTCCGTCATATAGTATTCGCCTTGGGCATTGTTATTATTTAAACGGCTTAACCATTTTTTGAAACTCGCTCCGTCTGATACCATCACGCCCGTGTTTACTTCGTTAATTTTTAATTGTTCAGGATTGGCATCTTTCTGTTCAACAATCGCCACCACTGAACCATTTTGACGAATAATTCGTCCGTAACCTGTAGGATTGTCTAGTTGCACAGTTAATAACGCAATACCATTTTGCGGTTTAGCCGCAATCAATTTTTGTAACGTTTCCTGTGTAATCAAAGGGGCATCGCCATACAGCATCAAAATATTTTCATCATCGTTAAAAAATGGTGCAGCTTGTTGCATGGCGTGTCCCGTACCTAACTGTTCTGCTTGGAAAACCCAATTTACAGGTTCATCTGCTAAACGTTGTTTTAATAAATCTGCACCGTGTCCATAAATTAAATGGATTTGTTCAGCATTTAATTGTTTGGCAGTATTAATCACGTGCTTCACCATTGGCTTGCCAGCCACCTTGTGTAACACTTTAGGTAAATCAGAATACATTCTGGTGCCTTTGCCTGCGGCGAGAATCACTACGCTTAATTTTGTCATTTTTACTTTCTCAAATTAGGTTAAAGTGTGGTCTATTTTACACAAGTTTTGTGAAATGATCTAATATCGCATAAAACTTCGCAAACCTGATCGTTTTTTTATTTAATAAGAATAATCTTTGTGATCTCTATTCCAAAAAGTGCGGTGAAAAATTGATATGTTTTTTTATTTCATTCAATTTATTGATTCAATTAAATAAAAATGAGAATGAAATAATGAATACAAGGAAATACATTGAGGGTATTTGCTTTGAGTGGGATAGTATTAAAGCCCATTTAGTGTGGCAAAAACATAACGTATCTTTTGATGAAGCCTTAACCGTTTTAGTTTATGATGATTTTTCTTATACCAATGAAGATACAAGGGATTATAATGGAGAACAGCGTTACATTACTATTGGACTTAGCACAAAAATCCGCCTATTATGTGTAACATGGACTGTGCGAAATGATTGTTATATAATCATTACGGCACGTCAGGCGAATAAACACGAGAGAAAGGGGTATGAACATGGAAAAACCATTTGATTTTAACACCGCTAAACGCCCAACAGATGTCGCACCTTTAGCCAAAATGCGAGCTATTCGTCAGCAACATTTGGCTGAACAAAATACCGAGCAACAGCTTACCGATTTTTTTGACCCCGATATTATTGCAGCGATCAGAAATCATGCAACAGAACAAGAGAGATGTCAGGCGAACAATCTTTTACGTTCATTTTGGCATCTGGCGTAATTAACATTTTAATAATAAAAAACAAAACAAGGCGGACATAGTGGTCCGCCTTTATATGAATAACTCTTATGAAACATCAATACTATATCGGCATTATGTCTGGTACTAGCCTTGACGGCGTGGATTTGGCATTAATAGATTTTGGACTAAATCCACCCAAAATCATCGCGTGCAATTTCATACCGATGCCCGAAAAAATTCGACAAAAAATCACCGCACTTGTGCAATCGGGGCAAACCAGTTTGCAAGATTTAGGCGAGCTAGATCATCAACTGGGGGGACTTTATGCCGATTGTGTCAATCAATTTCTTGCTAAACTGCGGTTAAAATCGGAACAGATTTTAGCCATTGGCTGTCACGGTCAAACCGTATGGCATTCGCCCAATTCAGCTTATCCTTTCACCATGCAAATTGGCGATATGAATCTTGTGGTGGCTCAAACGGGCATAACCACTGTTGGCGATTTTCGCCGTAAAGATATGGCAGTGGGAGGGCAAGGTGCACCACTGGTACCAGCCTTTCATCAGGCTATGTTAAGTACACCCGATAAGCTAAGAGTGATTTTAAATATCGGTGGAATTAGTAATATTTCTGTGCTAAATCCAGATTGTCCAACTGTCGGCTATGATGTTGGCGTGGGTAATACGCTGTTAGATGGTTGGATTGAAAAACATCAAGGCAAACGTTACGATAAAAATGGCGAATGGGCTGCCAGCGGACAAGTTGAACAGGGCTTATTGGCGGATTTATTAGACGATCCTTTTTTTAGCCAAGCACCGCCGAAAAGTACAGGGCGAGAGCTGTTTAATTTAGCTTGGTTAGAAAAAAAATTGCAAAAACACACCGCACTTTCATCGCAAGATGTGCAACGCACGTTACTTGAATTTACCGTACAAGGCATAGCGAATGAGCTACTCACACTAGAAAAGACAGATTTGCCTTGTGAATTATTGGTCTGCGGTGGTGGAGCGAAAAATCCGTTAATAATGCAACGTTTAACGGCGTTATTACCCCAATGGCAAGTAGCACAAACCGATGCGGTAGGGTTTGATGTGGACTATATGGAGGCGGCTGCCTTTGCGTGGCTGGCTTATCAACGCATAAACAATTTACCGAGCAACTTGCCTGCGGTTACGGGGGCAAAAAGTGCGGTGAGTTTAGGGGTGATTTTTCCAAAATAGGAAACAAAAATGACAGAAAAAAACTTACTCAACGCTCTCGGGCAAATGCTCACCGAGCAACGCAATCCCGAATCTACCAACATAGATCAAATGACTGCGTTGGAAATTGTTAGCTTAATCAATCAGCAAGATAAAACTGTGCCACTAGCCATTGAAAAATGCTTGCCACAAATTGCGGTTGCAGTAGAAAAAATTGTGCAAGCCTTTCAAGCTGGCGGTCGGTTAGTTTATATTGGGGCTGGTACCAGTGGACGATTAGGCGTGTTAGATGCTTCCGAATGTCCCCCAACTTTTGGGGTTGATCCTGCTATGGTGGTGGGTTTGATTGCGGGAGGAGAACAAGCCTTACGTCACCCAATCGAAGGGGCGGAAGATAATCTTGCACAAGGTAAAATTGATCTGCAACAGATCGATTTTTCTAAGCAAGATGTATTGGTTGGGATTGCGGCGAGTGGTCGAACACCCTATGTCATAGGAGCATTGCAATATGCCCATGAACTGGGAGCGACTACGGTAGCGATTGCCAGTAACCCTGATTCTAAAATGGCGGAACTTGCCGATATTGCTATTGAAACCGTGGTGGGGGCGGAAGTGCTGACGGGGTCAAGTCGAATGAAATCAGGCACAGCCCAAAAATTAGTACTCAATATGCTCACCACAGCGAGTATGATTTTGTTGGGAAAATGCTACCAAAATTTAATGGTGGACGTGCAAGCCAGCAATGAAAAATTGAAAGCCCGTGCTGTTCGTATTGTGATGCAAGCCACTGATTGCTCAGAATATAAAGCGATTAAAGCGTTAAAATTGGCGGAAAATAACAGCAAAGTGGCGATTATGATGATTTTAGCTCAAGTAGATATTCATCAAGCAAAAGCGTTATTAGCAGAATATCAAGGGCAATTAAGAAATGCCTTGCCTTAGTAAAATATATTAA